>JAQURP010000001.1:0-50102 GCA_028715545.1 Methanocellales archaeon
CTTCAATCCAGCCATACCTCAAAACGAGTGATGAAATACTTTTTGAATTATAGGAATACTTTTTGTTTTTCTTTGTTTTTTCAAGTCTTTTTTGATCTTAGTTTTATGGTCAAAAGCGCGAATACTAAACATCCAGCTATTAATCCTGCAGGAAATCCCACGAAAAATGAAAAGAAAATTCTGCTTTGAAGTAAGTCTGTAACAATTATGGTTACCGCTATAAAAACCGAGAAAGATATGAATAGGTTTTTGAGTGTTCGTACTGCCGAATTATTATTCTTTTTTGTTTTTGTTTGGCGTTCATTTCATTGTAATCAATTGAAATTTAATTCTTTAAAAAACTTTTTTCAAGGGAAGACTCCGAGTAATATTTTATAACTTATAATGATGAAAGAAGTTTTTGCAATAGCAACAATTTGTATGTGAACAAGCAGGTTGGCAAAGTTTACACTAACTTCAAATACAAAAAATAAATACTTGCTATTTGGGCGTCAAAAGTACTGAAGATTCAGAATAAACTGTTCAAAGTGATTTTTAGTTTTTAAAAAAACCGTGGGATGCGAGTAATGTACTGTCATGTATTTATTGTATACTCTTAAGTTTACAGAAATTTAGTACTGTATTATAGGGGTTCGATTTTATCCCTCACTTGTTGACGTACCGGCGTATCCCCATGTTTTTTTATGTAATCCATGATCCATAAACCAAGCTCTCTTGCCTCTGCCTCTCCCCGTTTCTCCAACACCATGTTAAGGGCATCTCTGTACATCCCTTTCTGCCTGGAAAAACCTCGGCGATCGATATTCATCTCCACTACCAATTTATCGATCGTTTGAATGGATTCGTCGACCACACTTTTCTTATCAGTAATTTTCCCCTTATCAGCACTAAATAACTTCTTGATCGCATCAACAAGTCTATCAACCATTTGAATGCCTCCATTTTTCAATTGTATTTAAACAATAAATATTTACTGTGTTATAAGATTTACTATGTCCTAGGTAGTTAAGCAAGTGAGTTTTCACATGATAAGTCCATTAATTGGGCATTATTACAATTTCATTCAAGACTTTTGCATTTTTAAGATAAAAGATGTTTACATTTAGTTAATTTTTGACTTTGTACTATTTATTTTTTAACGGTATCGTGGTATTGGTCACTAATAAAAACTAATTCAATAAAGATGGTGGTTTGCTGGCATGCTTAAGAACGGGTCCATTAATCAAAATTATAAAAAATCAATATTTACGACACCAAGAATGGATAGTAACATAATCAATATCGGTTGATGAATTAAGTAAATTAATAATGAGTGCCTACCTAAAAAGCAAAATAATCTTATAAAAGAAAAATTAGACATGTCCCAAAGGTTAAATTTCCGTGTATGGTTAGCATATAACAGATTTCCAATAAATAACCCGATTAAAATAACTCCAAACCAAGGGAAAATTGGAAAGTAATCAACAGTATAAAAGATATCTGGCTTGAATCCCAGCCAAATCAACCAAGAGAAGCCAAAGGTAAACTTCTTCAAATACATTCCAATAGATGTGAAAATAATCCCCATCAACAGATTCCAAGATCTGAGTTTTAAAAAGGGATATGCCAGGATAATTGATACCCCAACAAGGTGAAGTACGCCGAAAATAATAAAACCCCTCCTCAAAAAAATCCAAGTCATTAGGGTGATGATTAATCCCCATGCAAATGTCTTCAGACCTCTTCTCAAATACTTTGGATATAAGTTGGATTTTGGATTCAGCATCCTTGCTCTTGAATAACTGAGGGTTAAGGAAATGCCCACTAAAAGAATAAAAATGGTGGCTGTTGTGCGTGCAAAATACCACCAGAAGCCAGAGTTTATGTTAATATTATACACGTTAAAAAAATATAAATCATAGAGTAGGTGGTAGACTATCATCATGATGATGGCAAGTCCCCGTAAAAAATCTATTTCCCAAAATCGCGTTTCCAAATTTTTATCCATTAAAATAAATTAGAAATTAAAGAATATATAAATTGTCAGTTTATTTTGATGTATTTTTGGTGAAGTTGAGAAATATGGTGTTTGCCTGCTTTGGATAATCTTGGTACTACGGGGCTCACATAAAAATTTGGTAGGCAGGGAGGTTTGCGTATAACCCTCCAGCTGCCTGTTTAAGGGGGCTACCCTATACTGCTTATTGGCGCTGATCACTTTATCCCATTCAGTTTAAACACATAAGCTGCCCCTTCGTCGCAGGTTGGATTGTCAGCAAACTGCGCTCCTACAGCGATAGCATTGCCATGAGCCGAAAGGGAATGGCCAAATTCATCGCCTGCCCCTCCATTGGATGCTAAGAGCTTGGTAACTTCCACCCATTGGTTATCCGCTCGACGGAAAAGATACACGGCTCCTTGGTCAGGATTCATATCAATGTCTACCCTGCGCGCTCCGACTGCAATGAAGTTTCCGTCCATGGCTACAGAGTGACCGAATTCATCGCCTCCCTTTGCATCACTTGCCATGAGTTTAGCAGTCTCAGTCCATCCGCTTTTTGTTTTACTAAATATGTAGGCAGCGCCAGCATCCTTAAGACCTTGAGGGTCTGATCTACGAGCTCCGACTACAATCACATTTCCCTGAGTGGCAAGGTTAAACGCGAATTGATCTCCCTTTGCGCCGTCACTCGCTGTCAACTTTGCTGTCTCAACCCATTCGTTGGCAAGCCCCTGAAAGATATAGACAGCTCCGCAAGCCTTCGCCGTGGGACTGTCAGCATCCCGAGCTCCCACCGCTATCATGTCATTATCCATTATGGCCACTGATTGTCCAAATCTGGCATCGATCGTGCCATCGCTTGCAGTGATTCTAGCCTCTTCAGTCCAGCTACCGCCTGTTCGGCGAAACACATATGCTGCCCCTTCATTTTCCTCTGAAACATCCTCCTTTCGAGCTGTCACCACCAAAAGGTCCCCGTGCAGAGCAACTGCCCGACCAAAGTTATCTTCGGGAGATCCATCGCTTGCATTTAGCTTTTGATCAAAAATCCATGACCCACCTATGTTGCGGAATATGTAGGCAGCGCCCGCTCTTTCGACATCTCCACTCGTGGCAAAGCGGGCACCAACCACTATGGTGTTTCCTTCAATAGCTACGACTCGTCCGAATTCTGACCCTATGGTCGGATCAGGTGCAATTAGCTTTGCCTCTAAAACATAAGCATTGCCCTGACGCTTAAACACATAAGCTGCCCCACAACCAAAAGCTTCTTCATCTGAGGCCTCTGGTGCTCCCACTACCACAAGGTTTTCTTCGATGGCTATGGATCGACCCAATCTCGAATTTTCCATCAATTCACCGGGATTTAATTGAATCTCTGAGGTTGGATTTGCTGATGCGCTTTGTGGAACAATTGAGCTAATGGCTACAATAAGAAATACTATCAGCATTCGACTTATACGACTCATCCTGTTTGTCTTATCTTTTGTACTCATTTTTTCACCATTCCATTTTTCATCTTTTAGTAATATTTGCTCCATATAAACGATAAGAATATATAAACATAACGTTTAGTTATATTAAACAATGGTTGGTATCACTAACGAAAATTTGATCGATATCTGGGCTGGGGTTTATTTGGATTTCTTTTAATACAGCGGATATATTGTCTTAATTACATATGGGTGGTTTTAGCTCGGTTTTTATATTGAGATGGAAAAAAGAAATAATTGGCATTAAATTCAGTGCAGGTGGTTTTATAATAATTTATGGAGAACCATTGGTGATACTTGAATTGACTAGGATTGTTTTTAGGGAGTAGATATTTTGGGTAGGTGTTTAAAGAAAAGATATTCTTTTGATGTCATATCGATTATTTCCATGTGTACTCCATATATATTGATTGCAACGAGTCAAAAAATATATAGAAATAAACTATTTGGGGTATGAAAAATGCCGAGGTATGAAAAATGCCGATAATTGATGTAAATGTCTGGGACTGCTTTGGAGAAGAACGAGCTAAAACCGCGATTCAAGAAATTACAAGAGTTTTTGTAGATTTGGGTATTCCTGAAAATGCTATAGAAATAATCGTACATGAAATCCCAAAGTAACATTGGGGAGTTGGTGGAGAACCTGCTTCAGAAAAATTTCAAAGATAGAAAAACGAGGATAATGGGTAATCCTACAATTCACTAGGTAAATACCGCTTTCTTTTTAACAATTTTTAACTCTTTATTGTGGCATCATACCGAAAAATATTATAACTCATGATGCATTTTTGAAGCGATGAAAAGAAATATCAGGGTAGAGCCAATCAATCAAACTCCCATTGAAATGCATAGAACTGAGCTAGTCGAAAGAAAGGGAATCGGGCATCCTGATTCAATATGTGATGGGATTGCTGAGGCTGTGAGCAGAGCACTGTCACGTGAATACTTGAATCGGTTTGGCAGAATCCTGCATCACAATACGGACCAAGTTGAATTAGTGGGAGGAGAATCGAATCCCTTCTATGGTGGCGGTGAAGTGATAAAACCCATCTTCATCCTGATCAGTGGAAGAGCGACCTCTTATGTCGGTGAGGCGAAGATACCCATTGGAGTGATAGCCCATGAAACAGCAAGGGAATATCTGGCACAAAACATTAGGAATCTAAAACCTTCTCATGTTGTACTTGATCAGCGGATAGGCCAGGGTTCCGTTGACCTCATAAACATTTTCGAGAGAGGAAAGGTCCCTAATGCGAATGATACCTCTTTTGGTGTCGGCCATGCCCCCTTTTCAGAAACAGAGCTAGTTGTGTATAATGCAGAGCGAGCCATGATGAATTTAAGAGAGAAGATACCGGCAATTGGAGAGGATATAAAAGTAATGGGCTTGCGAGTCAAAGATCACATCACCCTTACCGTCGCTAACGCCATTATTTCGAAATATGTGGATGATCTAGAGCATTATAAGATGATAAAAAAAGAGATTGGTGAGCATGTCCTAAATACAGCGATGCAGCACACTAAGCGCGATGTGTCTGTAGCTGTAAATATAGCGGATGATTATTCCACAGGTTCGGTATATCTAACTGTGACTGGCACTTCAGCAGAAATGGGTGATGACGGCTCTGTGGGTAGAGGTAATAGGTCCAATGGGTTGATCACGCCTAATAGATCGATGAGTTTGGAGGCAACAAGCGGCAAGAACCCAGTCAGTCATGTGGGAAAAATATACAATTTGTTATCCACTCAAATGGCACAGTATATCGCAAAATTGTATGGCGTTGAGGAAGTCTATGTACACATTCTATCCCAGATCGGAAAGCCTATAGACGATCCAATGATCGTTGACGCCCAGATAATACTGAAAAAAGGAATCACCCTAGAAAAAATCAAGCCAGAGGTCAAAAGCATCATCGACGATTGGTTGTCGGAAATAACACAGATCACTGAGATGGTGGTAAAAGGGGAGCTGGGCACTTTTTAGACCTTTTTTTTATATTCTAGGATCAATGACTCCACCTTCTCAGCCCTATTTTTCCTCACATTTTCATGCCATTTTTGGATTGCCAGATCTAGTATGCTCTGGTCTACAACGGCAAAATCTGTAATTCTATGGATATTCACGTCCTTCGTGGGGATTATAGGGATACCCATGTTAATAAACCGTTTTTCTGCAGCATGGGACATTTCATTTTGGGTGACCACTGCCCTAATTCCTTTGCTTATAACTAAGTCTGCCGTGGTTTGGCTACCACCACTTGCATCTTCTAAGAATATAACCTCCCCTTTTTTGAGTCCATACTTGGCTTCAGTCTCTAAAATTGAATCCCTTGTGAATGAGGATATCACCTTTAAGGGCCTCTTCTCTCCAAAAAAATCCAATGTTTGGGCATATTTTAATTGATCTATTTGATTGGATAACAGGGATATACTTCTATCTTTTTTTAGCAGTTCTTTTTTTAGCCGAGAGATCTCTTTGTCTCTGCGTTCAATCTCTCTTGCTTTCCTTAGTGCTCTCTGGTCTTTGAATTTTATGCCATCCACTAGGCTAACAAGTTCATTGATCCGATCGTCTTTTTTGTTTATCTGGGATTGCAGTTCGTCAACATATTCTCTAAGTCTAGATATCTGTTTTTCCTGACGATGGATTATCTTTTGTAGCTCTAAAACTTGCTTGTTGATGGTTTTTACTTCTTTTTTTTTGACCTCTTTTACCTTATTAGGTCTAGATAACTGGGAAATGGCAGCGTCGATCGAGCATCCGCGGAGGACCAGTGCCTTCACTTCATCTGCATCCATGCCGATAGGCGTTTTCTTTTCGATATGGGTGAATTTGTTTTTGCAGTCTTTGTATGCCCATAGGGCTGCAGCCAATGCATCTCTTTCATGTTCATTGCAGCATCTGAAAGGCTTTGCTAAGTTGATCTTCTCCTCTGTTGTCAGTGAATCACTTGGCAAGAATAGGACTGCGTTGAATGCCCGCTTGACTTTTTCAACAGTGTTTGGTACAGGCGTTACATCAGAGGCTATGATCAGCGGTCGCCCATATCTGGTTATATGCTCAATCACATCTGATATGGAAACCACCCTGGAACTGAATAGGTTAACGAGTCCTCCTCTTATGTCAAGAATTGCAACTGCAGTGGTCGTGCCAGGGTCTATTCCAACGATGAGATAACCATTTTGCACATACTATTATTTAGTGGATTATGATAAAGATAGCTTTGCTATGAGATGCGACAAGTGTTATCATACGGCAATCATTCACCAAAAATACTCTGGCATGCATTTGTGCAAGAGGCATTTCGAGAAAGATGTTGAGCGAAAGGTCAAGCATAGCATTCGAAGATACAAGCTGATTGAACGAGGGGATATAATCGTATTTGCACTAAGTGGTGGCAAGGATAGCACAGTTGTGTTGCATATAATCCACTCTTTATTCAAGGATCACCCCGGTATACAGTTGATAGCGATATCGGTCGATGAAGGCATTCATGGCTACAGAGAGAAAACGCTGAAAACGGCGAAGCAGGTTTGCAAGAAACTTAACATTCGGCACGAGATAGTCTCCTTTGAGGATCAATTTGGGTTGACACTGGATCAAATGGCGGTTCTTGGGGAAAGAGCACCTTGCACTTACTGTGGGGTTTTTCGCAGGGTGATCTTAAACAGGACCGCTAAAGCCTTGGGTGCGACCAAACTGGCAACCGGGCATTGCTTAGATGATGAGGCACAAACAGTGCTAATGAACTTGTTAAGAGGGGATATAGAGCGATTGGTCAGGCTTATGCCGACAAAAAAACCCGGACTGGTGCCACGAATTAAGCCGCTGAGAAATGTGCCGGAAAAAGAGGTTGCGCTTTATGCGCTCTTGAAAGAGCTACCCGTCTTATTTGACGCGTGTCCTTATGCACATCTGTCTCTAAGGGCAGAAATACGTGACATGCTAAATGTCTTCGAGGTCAAGCATCCTAGCACCAAGTACTCGTTGATGAAGAGCTTTGACATTTTGATCAAATCATTAAAAAAAGAAATGGAGGAAGTCGACCTCCAGCGATGCGAGATCTGTGGAGAGCCGACTATGGGCAGCATGTGTCAAGCATGTAAGTTACTAAAAATCATCGAATCACGTCGATGACCGGTCCGTATGCAAGCTCACGCGTACATATCCCAACACTGGGTCCTAGTACTTGGGCGGATCGAACTCCCGTCATGATTGCCATGACCTTGACTTTGCCAGCATAATTTTCGTCAACCCGTGAACCCCAGATCAGGTTGGCCTTTGGATCGATTTCCTTTGTCAGAGTTGCAGCTATTTCTTCCGCTTCCCGTAATGTGAGATCCGGTCCACCTGTGATGTGAATCAAGGCTCCGGTTGCACTTCTATAATCTACGTCTAACAATGGGTGGTTTAATACAGCTTTTACCACTGAATGGGATTTGTCTTGGCTCTGGGCCTCACCAACCAGCATGACTGCAACGCCACCGCAGTGCATGATTGACTTGACGTCTGCATAATCAAGATTGATCAGCGATGGCAACGTGATCGTTTCAGATATGCCTTTTACAGTCTCTGATATAAGTTGATCCATCACTGAGAAGGCCTGGTCTATTGGAACGTTTGGCACATAATTCAAGAGCCTATTGTTATCTAATATAACAACAGTATCTGCTGCGCGTCTCAGTTCCTCGATGCCTTGTTCTGCTAAAACCCTCCTTGTCCTCTCTATTTTGAATGGGAACGACACCATTCCGACCACTATGGCCCCCTCATCTTTTGCAACTTCTGCAACGACTGGGGCTGAACCTGTACCAGTGCCGCCTCCCATGCCAGCAGTGATAAAAACAAGATCTGTGTCTTTCAAAGCATCTTCTAACAACATCCTGTCTAACTCAGCAGCCTGTCTCCCTATATGTGGGAATCCGCCGGCACCAAGGCCCTTAGTGAGTGATCTGCCGATTAAAATCTTTTTACATCCATTATTCGGAATTAACTCCAAGTGTTGTTTGTCGGTGTTTACAGCTATAGTTTCAGCGCCTACAACGCCTATGCTGCACAGTCTTTTGATCGTGTTGTTTCCTGCTCCACCACAACCGACAATTGCTATTCGTGGCGTTCCGACATCCTTAAAACTGCTAATTGTGTCTCGCTCTTGCTCAATCTCAGAATATCTAAAAGCATCTTCTATAATAGATTGCATTTTTTCCATCCCCCGTCAATCTTGTCTGTACTGCTAGCATATAAACTTTTTGTTATTGTATCCAAAGTTAATTATTTGTTATCAGGTTTGTTACCATATTTGGATAAAATTTAATTATTTATTATCAAGTTTGTTACCATATTTGTTATCAGTAGCTATCAGAATGCTAAAAAACGCCCGGGTCGGGATTTGAACCCGAGTCGAAGCCTCGACAGGGCTTCATGATGGGCCGCTACACTACCCGGGCAGAAATATTGGGCGGTTCGATCCTTTCAAAACATAATCCGCCCCTAATCCCGCCTCCCGGACTTGAACCGGGGACATCGCGGTACCTGCGTGTTTTACGCAACAAGAACTACAGCCGCGCACTCTGCCAGCTGAGTTAAGGCGGGCATACTATGACCAAGGTTATACTTATCTCTTTCTGATATTTTGATAGCACTGTTACTCCAACCTTCTTAAATTTTATGTTATGTTCTCGTACATCTGCACCGAAATCACATCAAACTTATAAACCTTAAACTCATTAATTGGTGAAAGTGGTAATAAACATGAGACAAAAAATCGTAGGGATTGGTGTTTTAATAGTTGTCTCGATTGTTTTGATCGCTTGGTTTGGTTTTATGTCTTCTGGAGACACGATAAAGGCCAAAAAGGGTGATACATTTTCCGTATCTCTGGAGTCAAATCCGACCACAGGTTATAGTTGGCAACCACAATTCGACTCTAACTACGTTCAGTTAATTGATAGTGATTACGTCCCAAGTCAACCAAATCTCATCGGAGGCGGTGGTAAGGAGACGTTTGATTTTCTTGCTTTGCAGTCAGGACAAACCGAAATAACATTCTCTTATATGAGGCCCTGGGAATCCCAACCACCTTTGGAGACCAGGGTTTTTAAGGTAGTAATTAAGTGAAATTCTTGGTGTCAGGTCTTAGTATCTCTATGGAAAGAGAAACTTTGACGGAAGCAAATGTGAAAGTAGACCTTGACAGATGTTTAAAACCGAGTTCGACTATTTTTAGAAAGTATACTTTTTTGTGGTTTCTTAAAGTTCGAGTATTAGCTCTCTAATCTCTTTTGTACGATCTGCTATTTTCCCCCAAACCTTATAACAAACAATACCAGGTGCGACTATCAAAAGGATAAGCATGACTAAAGAAAGACTCACCTCACCGTTCATAGCAAAAGTTAAAGAAATAAGAAAACCTGTCACCATAACTGTAAACATTATCCAAGAAATAGTATATAAGGAAGAAGTCAACTCTTGATGTTCAAGCTCCAATGACTTTATCAGCTTCTCCTGTTTATCCAACATATAATAAATCAATAACAGGCTACTATAAAAAGATTAAGAGTTACTTCTACAGGCTTTGTGTGAAAAGGCAGTTTAAGGAGTGATTTCCTCAAAACTCACAGTCCACTCTCTAATCCTCACATCACACCCCCAGATCCCTCTAATCCTTGGACTCGGAATCCGAATTCAAGAATGCCTTATCTAACTGAACATTAAAACTATCCTTGCTGCCTCCATCTGTGTGATCGTCTTATCCTTGGCATATTCGCTGAGTTTCTTAATGTCCGATAGGGTGAGCTTAATCTCAGGAAGACCCTCTATTGAGCCTTCAGTAAATACGATGGTGCTTTTTGTCCTGTCGTACTCAGCGACATATTGACCAAGCACCACTGTGCCATCGGTAACAATGATCTGGTACCTAGTGGAAACGGTTTCAGGAAGGTTGAATTTGATTGATATTGGGGTATTGAGGAATGCCTTTTCGTATGTATCCAGAAATGTTTCAGGCACCCCTGTTCTTATTTCTGCCTCTTCTCTCATCGTTGCTCTGATTCTGTTGTTTGCCCCTAATGCGATCTCTAAACCCTTTTTGCTCTGCTCAGGCATCCTTGTAGAGTTTAGCAAGTTTTGGAGAACTTCGGTATGTCTGTCAAGTTGTTTTTCTGCATCGTTAAGAGCGCCCATTTCGACTCTTTCTCTATTTGTAGTGCTTATTTGATCGCTTTTTTTTGCGTATTCTGATGCTATTTGCGGAATGAGATCCTCTCTACTGTTCTCCGTACACCACTCCATTTCATCCACTCGTTTTTGGGCATGTGTCAGTTGCTTGGCTAACTTGGATTCCGGGGATATTGAGAGAGTTTCCCCAAGGTTCTCCACGCGCAAGTTCAATGAATATAATGCCTTATTTTTGATGATGACCTCGTTTACCTTTGCTGTCTCCTGTGCAGCTACGGGCACAACGCTAAGCAAATACATCAACATTATTGCAATTCCTAAGATTTTTTGTCTCATTTTACCGTCTCATTTTACTAAACCGATCCTTTCGATTCTCACCTCAGTTGTAACCCTATAATGGTTATGTGTTTGGATTAGTGGTTTAGGATTTGTTTTTTTTACCATTTAGGCTTTGTTTTATTTATAATCCTCTCATCATACTCCGGATTACCTTACAAGCCTCATGCTTAGGATGCAAATTCAAGAAGACTATTGTGTGCCGATTGTACCTAAATTAAGCGCTTTCCACCACGCTTAAACTTATATTGCGTTCTGTATAATGAATTATCATGGCAAAAATAGGTGTAATAAAACTTGGGAATTTAGGAATATCTCAGGTCGTTGACCTACTGCTGGACGAGAGGGCTGATAGGGACATAGATGTTCGCACAGCAGGCTCAGGGGCAAAGATGGGAACAGTTGAAGCCACAGCTATAGCGACCTTGATGGAATGGGACCCTGATCTGGTGGTTGTGGTCAGCCCAAACGCCTCACTTCCAGGGCCGACCAAGGCAAGAGAATCCGTTGGTGATAAACCCTGCATCATCATCTCTGATGCGCCTGCGAAGAAGATTACGGATGAGCTGGCAGAAAAAGGCTTTGGATACATCCTTCTAAGAGGTGATCCCCTCATTGGTGCAAGGCGAGAATTCCTCGATCCGACTGAGATGGCGCTCTTTAATTCAGATGTTTTGAAGGTGTTAACGACATGTGGTGCAGTACGCTTGATCCAGGAAGAACTGGGTGCAGCAATCGAGGGTATTCAACAGGGAAACGTAAAGTTGCCGCATATCATCGCAGATGCGGAGACGGTGGTTGATCGAGCAAGGTTTTCAAATCCCTATGCCAAGGCAAAGGCAATAGCTGCATACAAGATGGCTGAACTCGTTGCAGAGATGAACGTTCAAACGTGTTTCGTCATAAAGGAACCTCCCAGGTATATTATGATGGGTGCTGCTGCCCACGAGGTTATGAGAGCTGCGGCATTGCTTGCTGACATGGCGAGGGAGGTCGAGAAGAGCGGCGACATGGTCTCGCGAAGACCCCATGCCGGCACAGGACAAATTCTGGATAAGACCAGTTTGCTGGAGAAGCCAAGGTGAAAAATGAAAAAGTGCCTGACCTGTGATATGATTCACATGCTTGACAAAAGCTATCCCATCAGAGATGCAAGGCATGGGACATCATCAGGAAGGTGCGGTTGGCATGCTTGGGACGATGATGAGGTGTGGATTTGCGATGTCTGCGGGAGCCCCCAGTTCGATGAAAATATAGCTTGGTGCCCTAAACACGACAAATATGTTTGCAGGAGTTGCGCTGAACACCAAAGAATAGAAGAAAATTATTGGTTTTGGTCACACTATCTTCTGGTCAAGTGCCCCGCCTGTGGGGGGGAGCATCCCACCCTGAGCAGGGCAGAGTATCTGGGGGAGCATCCATGGCAGACAAATCCCTATGAATGCATGGACCTGCCGATATGGTATCCCGGGGGCAGAATTCTAACCGAAGTCCCAAAAAAGAAAATAGTCTCATGCCCCTCTTGCCAAAGACAATTAACGGTTAGCAAGGTTGGAGAATATCAGTGTCCATCATGCCATAACAGATTCGTCGTAAAAGGAAAAATTTAATAAATTTTTATTTATTCTATCTATATGGATGGATCGATGTATAATAGTTGGTATGACTCACCTTCCAAGCCCTTCAGGTTCATTACCGATATTTTGCAATCTTCACCTTCTTTAGCAGGTCTCTTGATATCTGTTTTTCATCTGAGTCCGTAGTTATGTGCGTGCGCACAGACATAAAGGAAAGACCGTACCCACCCCACCATGAGTTATTTAATTCCTAAAATCTCCTTTGCCTTCACTACCGCTTCTCTGGCATCCCCTGCATATGCATCCGCACCTATCTCGTCTGCAAATTCCTGTGTGACGGGCGCGCCACCAACCATTACCTTCACATCCTCCCTCAACCGCGCACTTTCTAACGCCTTGATAACCTCCTTCATCGAAGACAGGGTGGCGTTGAGCAATGCAGACAACCCTAATATGTCTGGTTTTTTTGTCCTAACGATCTCAACGAACCTCTCAGACGGAACATCTATGCCTACATCAATAACATGAAAACCAGCACCCTCCAGCATCATCGCAACGAGATTCTTGCCAATATCATGTATGTCCCCCTTCACTGTACCTATTGCTATTACACCCAAGGGTTTCATGTCGCTTCTGGAAAGCAATGGTTTCAGTATTTCTAGCGAGGCATGCATAGCCCTTGCAGACATAAGGACTTCGGGAACCGAGATATCTTTCTTTTTAAACCTTATCCCAACGATATCCATTCCTGGTATTAGTCCCTTGTTGACGATTACCTCGGGTTTAATCCCCTGCTCCAAAAACTCTTCCGTTAACCTTTTCACCTCTGGCATGTTGCCATCTACAATGGATTTGGACATCTCATCTAGCATTTATTTACCTTTATTCACTTGATTGTTAATGACTTTTTCTAAGAAGGACAGTTAGCTTTAAAACAGACGTACTCATCTTATTTAAGGATGGAAATAGTTTTTCAGCCAGATGGGAAGAGAGTTCGGGTGGATAAGGGAACGACCATCATGGAAGCCGCTGTAATCGCAGGCATTCCTTTGGAGACGGTATGTGGTGGCAAGGGAATATGTGGCAAATGTAAGGTCAGGCTGATCAAGGGCGATTCTCTGGGAGGAGATTCCAAAGGCGGTCTCGTGTTGGCTTGTCAGACCAAAATAATCAGCGATGCAGTCATAGAAGTTCCAGCAGGTACAAGGCTTCTGGAGCAAAAAATACTCGTTGGAGGGATGGAGAAAAAAATACCTCTCAACCCTAACGTGCGTAAGGTATATCTGAAACTAGCCAAGCCATCCTTGAGCGATCAAAAATCGGATTTGAGCAGGATAACATGCGCTCTAGAAAGGAAGGGCATCGTTTTAGGGAATGTCAGTCTTGACTTCATACGGCAACTTCCAATCAAACTCCGGAATTCCGATTTCAAGGTCACGGTCATATTAATTGGCAATGATCTGGTTGGGGTAGAAGAGGGAGATACGACTGACAAAAAATATGGTATTAGCTTCGACATAGGGACGACGACCGTTGTTGGTTACCTGGTTGACCTAAATACGGGCAAGGAGATGGCTGTTGCATCAAGAATGAATCCCCAGGTGGTATATGGGGAGGATGTGGTATCAAGGATAGATTTTGCCAAGACCGATGAGGGTCTGAGGGAGCTAAATGATAAGATCATGCAAGCTGTCAACGAGATAATCGATGAAGTCAGCGTTTGCATAGAAAACATCTATGAGGTAAGTATTGTTGGGAACACTTGCATGCTCCATCTGTTTCTAAACATAACCCCCACGAACTTAGCCCTCTCACCGTATGTTTCCGTTCTCAAAGATCCAGTTAACATAAAAGCAAGTGAATTGGGAGTAAAGGTCAACGAAAAAGCGAATATACATGTTTTGCCAACCATAGCAGGTTTCGTTGGTGCCGACACCATTGGCGTATTGTTGGCATCTCAGCTGGATGAGGGAGACGACATTCGGTTGGCGATAGATATCGGTACTAATGTAGAGATAGCTCTAGGATCAAAGGAAAAGATCATTGCCTGCTCTGCTGCAGCTGGTCCGGCGTTTGAAGGGGCAAAAATCCGGCATGGAATGAGAGCTGCTCCGGGAGCAATACATAGGGTTGTCATTTCGGATGGCGTTGTATACGGAAAAACGATCGATAATGCTATGGCGAGAGGCATAACTGGCTCTGGGCTTGTGGATGCCATAGCTGAGATGTTGAAGAACCGTATAATTAGTAACAGTGGAAAGATTTCAGATGACTCGGAGATACACGCCTTGTATGGTGACAGGTTGGTTCACGAGGGGGGTGAGGCTGCGTTCCTCTTGGCTAGAAGCATTACTGTGACACAAGGCGACATCAGAGAGCTTCAACTGGCCAAAGGCGCTATCTATGCTGGTACCAATATATTGATGAAAGATTTAGGAATAAAAACTTCTGATATCAAAGAAATACTTCTTGCTGGGGCTTTTGGCACATCACTGCCAAAGGAAAATGCACAAGTGATTGGGCTGATCCCAGATATATCTCTAGACCTGGTGAAAGACATTGGTAACGCGGCTGGAGTAGGATCTAAGATGGCATTAATATCAAAAAATGAGAGATTAAAGGCAGAACTCCTGTCTAAAAAAGTGGAATACGTGGAATTATCTGGGCGAAAGGATTTCCAAGACGAGTTCATGGATGCCATGTTCTTCCCGCATTCAAACCTGGATTATTTTCCAAACGTTGCTAGGCTAATCCACTCCACTTCTTTTCGATGAAATCTTCTATGCTTGAGGAATCCCTGGGACCGACCAAAACCTCCCAACCGCTCTGAATCTCCAGGTCACCACTGATTCGGGCAGAAAATCCAGGTATTATGATCTTTCTGTGTTTAACCTCTTCTTCAATTCCACTGTTTTTGATGGCTTCATTTGCCTTGAACGCATCCAATTTCCCACCTGCGACCGAGGCTTCAACGCCCAATCCCTCCGTATCGATCACCAAAAGATAGCAATCGACACCTGCCGACTCCAGGTCTGATGCGACAGTGTAGTAGGTCAGAGCAAAGTTCGTGGTCATAAGGACAGGCGAGTTCTCATCTGGGTTGCCAAATCTCCTTAGACCTGCTTCGACTGCAACCGGCTTTCTCGGATCAGTGTAGATGTTTTGTCTCAAAGTGATGATCGGGAGCAAAGCCCATATTTCTGGCGTATGGAGAATTATGAGGTCAGCATATTTATCTATCATGATCGCAGCGATCATAACCTCTTTGGAAGCATCCCCCCCACTCAGCCAGACGGTGGCTGGCACTCCCAATAAAGGATATCCGATATCCTTGTTCCAAATGGCTGTCCTCCTAGATGCCACAAAATTACCAAATGTGTTCGCAAGGTATTTACCCTCCACATGTGATCCCGGGTCGAGGACTATATCCTCTACTCCCATGGATACCAGGGCTTTTACCACCGACTTTAGTTCTGCCATATTATCATCAGCAAAAGCTACCACAGGACAGTTGTATTTCACAGCCAGCCTTCCGACCCATTCCCACGTATCCTTGGTCGCTGCATAGATTAGCGGCCTCTCATGTCCTACGATCTTTAAGCCTGCTTCCAGCACAGAAGGATTCCATGAGCACAGTATCAGCGGTTTTTTCACCTCATCTAATACCTTTGATACGCATTGGGCAAATCTATCTGGGTCGTTTGATGTTGATCGAATGGCAACCAGATCCAATGTCAGTTCTTCGCCTATTCGCTTGAAACAAAAATCGTTAACATATCTGACTCTTTCTAATAACTCATCATCATTCATCTCATCATGAACATCCAAGGCAATGGCGGTCTTGTTGAAATATGTAAGTTCATGTCGAAAGATGATCTCCTCCCCACCAATCTTGACCGCCTTATCTCCAAAGCCGACGATCACCTCTTTAACGCTCGGAGCAAGCATTTCTTTCAGGCTATAGTACCTTCCAGCAAAATTTGGTTGCTTCAGCGTAGGGCAGTCCTCAAGCTTGACAGCTCTTTCTATGAGTTGCGAAGCAAAAGCCATGCAAGTTTTTTCGCCGCACTCTCCGCAGTTTGTTTTCGGCAAGTAGTTGTAGATGTCCAGCGGTCCTATTTTCTTGGCCATTCTTATCTTACCTCATGCCTATCCAGTCTTTGATGTCCAGTGAACCAGTCTCTTTGAAGCCACATAAACATTTTATGACATCCCTAAATAATTGCATGGCAGTGGGGTTCATCATCATAAACAGATCGCTCCCAGCAAGACATAACGTCAGTGCAGTAACAGCCTCCCATAAAGGGCCCCTTTTTTCACGATCTCCCCATTCTGGGTTTTCCATCCACGCCTCTCTGGCACCCCAGGCATTGGTCGTCCCAGAGGCTATGGGCATTTGTAAGTCTTTGTCTCCTTTGAGGGCTGCCAACCTAATCCTCTCCATGATGCTGAATGAATATTCCAACCCATAACCCAGAGCTGCGGTGGTTGGATCCATGATTATGTCCTCTCTTTTTATACCCAAATCGATCAAATATTTGTTCAATGTTTTTTGATCATTGATATCCAGGGAAGTCCAAGACAACACGACATGACCGTAATCCAAGCATGCTTTTGCAATCCTCTTGTAATCCAGGCTCATGCTTGCGGAGTTGATTACGCACCGCTCCCCTGCCGCTGCTTCTGCTGCCTTTTCTAAAACTTCAGGGTCTTTGTCCGGATTGCCGGAGCCGCCGATCATTATTGGAACCTTCACCGCTTGAAGGACATCTTCTACAGTCTTAGCAGCTTCTCGAGCGGAGGTATCTTTTATAGCGGGATCGGTGCTTATCAAATGTATGGTGACCATGTCCGCACCATATTTATCAACGCATCTCTTCGCCCATTCTGCTGGGTCTTCTAATACATCCTCAAAGTGCTTCCTGACTGGTCCTGCCAGATGTATCTTCGTGTCGAAGACATCAAAGGCGATCACAGGCTCGTTTGGGTTGAGTGCCTCAAAATTATAGAATGGCATCGTTCTCTCTCCGCCAACCTTTATAACGTTCTCTCTGGTTCCTCCATTGGCTTTTGTTGCACCCAACTCCACTTCAAGGACCTCGCTAGGGAAATTTGCCAAAGGGATTTCAAAATCCAGATCTAGATATTCCGCTTTTTTAACAGATGCCCTTTTAATAGCTGAGATCGTCGGAAGTATGAACCCAACTTCACCAGCGATCATGTCTATGTTCTCAAGTTCTATTTCTTCTACCTTCTCCAACATCTTTATTAGTTCTGTTAGGTCAAGCGCGTTTGTCATTTTCCACCTTACATTACATTACATTATAGGAGTCTTATTTTCTTTGCTATCTCGCCTACAGCCCTTACTGCTGGGGAGCTTTCTGGTAAATCCAGCAGGGATTTGCCCACCAGGTTATATTCTGTTATGTCCTTCTCTTCTGGTATCACGCCTGCGAACTCCAATCCAGTGGATTTGGCTTTTTCTGATATCGATTTTTCATGTGAAGGATCAACTCTATTCACCACGAGATACAAATGTTTAAAATCTATTCCCAGCTCTTTGGATAGGTTTTTAATCCTCTCTGCAGTCTTGAAGCCATGTAGTGACATGTCAGTCACCACGATCATGTCATCCACGCCCTGTGTGGTCCTTCTGCTTAAATGCTCCAATCCTGCTTCAGCATCGATGACTGTGTAGTCATAACGTCTGGGAAGGGAGTCTATAATACTTCTGAGCATGTGGTTTACCGCACAATAACATCCGGGGCCCTCTGGTTTTCCCATAACGATCACATCAAAGCTGGGCATCTCAGCGATTATTTCTAGCACTTTGGCATCCAACCATGCCATCTTGGAGTAATCAGGAGGAAATTCAGATTGCTTTGCTATTAATTCTTCTCTGATATCCCCTAAACTCCTCTCGACTGATACGCCTAGAGCCTCAGGCAAATTTGAATCGGGATCTGCATCTATTGCTAAGATGCTTCTATGGCCGGTCATAACCAATTTTCTGATTAGCAACGAAGCAAGTATTGTTTTCCCGACTCCCCCCTTCCCAGAAACTGCAATTATCTTTCCCATGTTAGTTCATTATTTCGCTCTTTTGATGATCACTTTCTCAGCATGGATCTTTGCATTTTTCAGGATTATCGTTATTCCTCCTGAAGGGGTACTTGGCATGACCTCAAGCGTCGGAGCCTCTATGGCCTCCGGAGGCGTCTCAACCCACCTTTCAACTACTGGATGCCTTTTTTCCCTCAAAAATTCTTTTAGAGCTGTGACATCTGTTGCGTCAGCTTCTGTCGCGATCTTGTCGTACAACTCTGCTGGTATGTACTCTTTCAGCTTCTCTTTCACTTCGGTTGGAAGCCAAATTATCCGATTCCATCCTCCATCTACTTGTAAGAACTTTGGCGACCTCATGTATTCAAATGATATTCCATGAAAACCTTCAACCTGCCTTCCACCTCCTGTGGAATCTGCGATCGCTCCAAACGTTAATCCGCTCGGTGTCTGTCCTCTGAAATCCCTGTGGACAACTCCCAGTCCATCGCATTCTGGAACGTAAAATGTTGTAATTTCAAAGCAGCCACACGATGTATGAGGATATCCGAATGCTGTATACAGCTGCACTCTGTTGATCTCTCCAAGCGACTTTTCGGAAACAATTTTATTTATGCCCTCATATTCGCCTTTCCATTCATCTAGGCATTTTTCTTTTGGTATTTCGAATACCGGACCTTTTGGATCCACCTTCGAAGCCGCTCTTCCGTCAAACCAGCTTATTGCTCCGCAATTAGCGTATCTTTGGGCAGAGATTACGCAGATATGGGATGGTGCAAAGGATTGGCAAAGGGTGCAACCGTAAAAAACATCGACATCATTATCTGTCATACCTCTTGCCCTTGCATCTCTTCCTTCGTATATCTCAAGTGCTTCTTGAAACTTTTTCTTCACTTTTTTGGGGTCAGTGATAAACGTGATTTGTATCTTTTCGATTATCGCCATCTCGCTTTTGAACAATCTCTGGAGAGCTTTTCCGGTTACCTCTAAGTTTAATCCTTTTTTAACTGCTTTTTTATCCAAACGCAACCAGATGCTATCTCTTTGGTTTAGGTGCATGAAACCTTCGATGTAATTGCAGAAATCGTGTATACGTCGCTCCATAACACCCTCCATCTCCACTTCAAGCTTCTCACCTGAAACCTCAATGTAGATGCCAAAGGGAAAAGAACCCCCTTCTTCCAAGCCTTGGACATCTGGGCCAACTATGGTGATTTTTCCGTCCTCTACTTCTTCCGGGCCTTTAACCCTCAAGAGTTCGAATTTTTCTTTTACATTCGGCCCCCCGAACTCTATATGCATCTGGGGTTTTCGAATTCTTTCCCCTTCATGGGCTAACCCTACATCAACAGGGAGGTCTGCAAACATACCTGATGTGCTCATTTCTTCTCAATCTCCTGTGCAATTATGGTTAAATATCTATCCCACTCCTCGATTGAAAGATTTGGGAAGGACCAGTTACAGTGTGGCTGATAATATCTATCCAGGGACACTGTCTTCAGATGGTTGAAAGCAAAGGACTTGAGCCCTGCCTCAATCACAAACCCCACATAATAGGTCATTCCTAGAATCAGTGCCAGGTCATGGGGCGCGTCTTCACCAGAAACGCTCCACTCCGGGTCTGTGAGCCGATTGCCAATATCCATGGAAGTCATCGAAGCAGCAGGCTTAAAGTCTCTCTTCAGAAACTCTGCCATCGTATGGGCAGTCGTAACTACAGGAATATTGGTGGCTCTTGCAATGCGAATGATGTGATCGATCGGCGTTTTACCCCCTAAATCGATCTCAGCTGCCTCATGTCCTACGATCAAAACTGGTTTTTTCGCCTTCTTCAACAGGATAGAAACCATCTCAGGATTTTTGATCACTGCAGCTTTTATAGGTCCTGGAATTTCATATCTCTGCCAAGGTTCAGCTGCCATTGCTATCCCTCCTTCTTTCTTACAAGTCTCGATAATAGCGTTGGATCGGGAGTAGGGACCTCGCTCTCTTTCCAGTCTTTTTCCTTTAAGATTTTCAATATTTCATCCTTCATGGTTATGGGGATGTCTGCCGTGGTACGTACAAATAATGGAATGTCGTCGGGCACTATTCCATAAAAGCGTTTATGTAGATCTATGTAATGGTTGATCTTTATCGATCGCCCCTTAGTCGTATCGTTAGGCCTCATGCTCAGTTTGGGTATTAGTGTCATAGCCTCCTCCTTCGTCTCCACTGCAATGAAGAGGTGTTCTGGTGCTGGGCCTGTATAAACACTTTTACCTGTACGGGCGTCGATACTATACCAGTCCTCATCCTTGTCCTTCCTTCCCAATAATGCCCGTCTATATTTGGAGCCGTGCGGTCCTACGATGACAGGTATGCCAAGCCTCCAGAATCCACTAGCTATGGCAGCGGCTTTTTGAGACATAGCTCCCCAGGATATGCCCACAGCACCCACTCGATTGTATATATAATCGGCAATTTCTTCATAATTCGAGTTCAGCTTCCGTCTGGCGAAAATGCTTGCTATCTTGATAGCGGCCCCAGATATGTGTGCGTTGGAAACACATGAGCCACAGTTCACAAGGCTACCGCCATCAAAAACGCCAGGATAAGCCTCATAGAGGCTGAGACCCTCTTCGTTTTTGTACATCCCTAGGTTCATAGCGGCGCAGCCGGAAGTAGTTACGATAAAGCGGCGTTTTAGGAATTCTTCAATTATGAAAGCATTATCCTTCCAACTGCCTGGGTAATTAGAGCAGCCGACGATTCCAATCACACCTGGTATTTCACCCATGACGATTGAGGCACCCACTGCCCGGATTTCTGAATCTTGTATAGCCCCTCTACCTGATCGAATCTTGAACTTTTCATCCTTCATCTTTGACTTGGATGCCCCTATTATGATGGTGTGGAGCTTCAGATCGTTGGGGCACACTCCCTCAGCCTCACAACGCCCGCACCCTATGCAAGACTCGTATAGGTCCGAGAGCGGCTGAAGGTTTCCTTTGGCTGCCGCTTCCATGGCTTCTGGAAGGGGTACATAATTTGGACAAACCCGTTGACAGCTCAGGCATTTTGTACATTTCTTCGCGTACTCAATTATTTCAGACTCTTCCGGGATAATCCCTGACTTTTTCCGCTTAGGGAATACGCCCATTGCAACCCTTGTAGCCACCTCTCCTGCCTTATCCGAATCTAGTATTACTACACCTGGACTCCTACCCCCCACCAGGTCTCTTACTATTTCATCTGTGGGATCATCTGTACGGTTTGGTAGCCCTTGGAAATTCTTGTAATTCGTTGAAATTAGAGGTGCATTGACCTTTTTGGCCTCTTCAAGTATGTCTGTTCGAATGCATTGCTCATCCACCACTATCACGTCTGCTATGCCGGATCTGACGAACCTCAGTTGATGAGATAGGGGTCCGGCTATCTTTGCTTTTTTTGTATATCTGGTTAAATCAAGTGCAGTGCAGCATATGCCGGTGAGTTCTATGTTGTCCTCAAGTCCACTGTCCTCCATGTAGTCAAATATCGCGGCTGCTGGAGGTACGTTGTGTCCTATTACCAAAATGACAGGCTTAGACGTGTCAATGCTTCCTATTCCTATGTCCACTAGCGGTGCCTCTGGATCTGCCTTTGGAAAATTTAAAGCAGATATCTGTGCCAAATCAGAGACTTCCAGAGCGAGGTGGTCGATCATACCTGCATGAAATGCCTTTGACTCGAAATCCAAGTTATCGCCCTCTTGTCCAGTATGGCAGCAGGAAAGCAATTGGCTTATCTCTGTTTCCGCGTAATCGAGAATATCCTCGAGGTCGCCTAATGTCTTGGGCTTTATGCCAGTAATCAAACGGGAGTGCGGTGCCTCAATAAGTACGGATGACCCAATGTCGAGAGGATGATCTTTGCCTAATTTGCTTACCAACTCCTTTACCATATGCCTACCATGGCCTGCATGGGTTGCAGCCCCTATGGCACATGCAAGTAGGACTATTCGCGATTGCTGTGCTGCCATGTCTAGCCCGCAGGCCCCTCTTTTTCCCTTGCTCAGATCGCACTTCCCCATGGTGCACAAGCAACACAGGTCGCAGAATGGCAAGTAAAATGGCTTATACCTATTCAAAAGTATACGATCCCACTCTCTAAAAGTTGAGATGTCAGGCATGGGGGTGGGTCCTATGGCCTCTTCCCATTCTTCATAAAATTCTCCAACGGTGGCCTCCAGACCCGCTATCTTAAAGATGTCACTTTCCAGTTCATCGACCTTGAATCTTACTTTTTTCACAAAATCTCTCCTTTACAAGTCTATTTTTAATTTTCAAGATAGATTCGAAGGCTTTCGACGTCGGGAAATTAATCAAAGCCTCCCCGCTCATTTCAGCCTCCCTGACTTTATAATCGAAGGGGATGATGCCCAAGATGTTATCAAAATTCTTGTTTATAAACTTTTCTTCTTCATCATTAGCAACCTTATTTCCGATCACGTAAGTTTTTTCCAACCCGATATCACTTGCCAGATTCATTATTTTTTTAGCAATCTCTATTGAGTTGGGCGTCGCTTCAGTCACAGCTATCAATGCATCCGCATATTTTGCAGTACCTCTCCCTAAATGCTCAATGCCTGCCTCCATGTCCACTATTACGTCATGTTTTCCCGAGAGCACTTGTTTTAGAAAGGTTTTTAACATCACGTTGGCTGGACATGTACAGCCAGAACCTCCTTTTTTGACGGTTCCCATTAAAATGAACTTTACACCGTCTGGTGCATCTATCCATAACTTCTGGGGCAAGTCGGAAACCTTCGGGTTTAATTTGAATACCGCTCCATAAACATCCGTAGACGCACCAGTCCTTTCCTCGATTAGGTCCCCCATTTCTGCTAGGGGTACTAATTCCATAACTTTCTCTTTCTTTATCCCCAGGGTTGAGTGGAGATTATGGGCAGGGTCTGCGTCTATGGCTATCACATCAAAGCCATCTCTGGCAAGCATTCTGGCTAAGGTTCCGGCAAAAGTCGTCTTTCCGACGCCTCCTTTTCCAGTGATGCATATTTTCATATCATTATTTCATCATTATTAAAAGTTATAAATCTTTCTCATCTATATGCGCTTACTTAATATTCTTATAATGTAGGCGCATGTCCTCGTTTTTATTAGTAATTAAATTACACTTAAATTAAGAAATCTCGTTGTCTAGAGCGCACCCATCTTAAAACCGGTTATTTGGAATTTTGTTTTGCGCAGTAATAATCTTTAACAAAGTTTAACGTCCTGTAAGGAAATGATTGTTTTGAAGTAGAGTTTAGGATTGATTCAATGGCTTTAGACACAGTTTATGTTATTACCATTTTTATTGCGGTTTGGGGTGCTTTCCTTTCAACGATTCTCGCGATAATTAAAATCCGTGAAAATCGTCCGAAGTTAAAAGTTGAACTAGCTCCTAGGTTGATACGTGGTGATGGGTCGATACTTGGGGATACCGATACTCGAAATGTATTATCAGTCTCATGTGCAAACATCGGCAAACGACCTATTACCGTTAACTCTTGTGGGATTAAGCTTCCAAAAAATAAGATCATGTACATACTTACGAATTCTCCTGATCAACTTCCAAAAAAACTAGAAGATGGAGAAAGTTGTACTATTATTGATGAAATTAGTCGTGTTGCTAGAAAATTAATTTCAGAAGGGTTTGAAGATAAGATGAAATTAAAAGGTTTTTTTTACAGATGCAACTGGAAGGCAATATCTCAGCAAAAAAATAATTTTTAATCCGCAAGATTGGATACAAAATGTAGATGGATGATTAAATGAATAAAAAGTGTGTTTAATTGGAGTTATGAAACATCATATAAAAACAATTCCCACTCCAAAATCGATTAATTCATTTTAAGTTTTGATGTGTTACGTCTTTGAATATAAAGTAAGAAACTTAGAATATTAATGTAATTACTACTACTCTTTCAATAAAATATATATTCTTTTACCCTTTCTCAAAAGCCCGAATAGCCCTCTATTTGTTACCTTAATTCTTTACTTTACCTTAGAATCCCCAAAAGGTCTCGACACTATGCTCTGTTGCCTGCATGATGCGTTTCTGGGCCGCATCGTGTATACTTTGGATATTGGAGTTGGTGCCAAGTAAGAAGGCAATTTCGTTTTGGTTCAGGTCCATCATTGCAGAGATTCCAATCGCAGATTCTTTTTTCTTGAATATCATCTTCAGAAATGGGATCAACTCAGACCTAGCGTATCGCTGCGATACATGGCAGTGTTTTCCGATTTTGGTTGCAATGGAATCCCTTACAGCTCTAACTGATTTCGATTGCCCCATTTTTCTCCATATTGTGGGGGATTTATATGAGACATACCCATGATGTTTCTTTGACCTAGCAGCTTGAACACCGCAGGTCATCATCTCTCCGGCGTACTTCCAAAGACCGTAATTCTGTCTTCTCCTGACTCTTCCAAGAAAAACATCTGACCGCGATAGAAACTCAAAACCCTTAGCGAGTTCCTCGCCTTTGTACTCTTGGGGGAGGTTTTCATCTATCCAATGGATAAAGTCCTCTGGGTTTTCATCCAAGGCGTATGATGCGTACAACGCCCTCTTTGGGTCACTTCCCTTAAATATCTCTTTCATGACATTAAAGATCGATTCTTTCGTGTCTCTGATCCCGGTCACAACGTCCTCAATATGGATTTTTTTGCGTCCTTGTGCAATTGCCTGTAGGTCATTGATGGCGGACCTGACATCACCAGCCCTGGTCCCGATGAGTTCTATCGCCTCGTCGTCACAGTCAATCCCCTCGTCATGACAAATCCTGAGTAAAAGGGGTATAATGGATCGACTTTGAACGCCTCTGAATTGAATTGGCTTACACAATCCCCTGAGCGTTTTTGACATATCATAGTACTCATTTGCTATCAAAACTATTGGCTGATGGGTCTTTTTAATCAATTCCGTTATGGCTTTAACACCCCCCTGATCAACATCCCCGTAAATATTATCTGCTTCATCCAAGATTATCAGCCTTCGGCCAGATGCACCCCCCAAAAAAGTACCAGTTTGTGCAGCAGAGCCTGCAATCTTTTGAATGATGGCTGCAGTTCGTTGTTCACTTGCGTTTAGCTCGATGGTTTCCCAAGCCATATCGTTTGCAAGCGCATATGCTGCCGATGTTTTTCCGATTCCAGGAGGTCCGTATAGAATTGCAGTCTTTTTATCGATGCCCCAATTCTCTGCCCATTTTTTCAGCTCAGTAACTGCTTTATCGTTTCCGATTATATCGCTCAATGTTTCTGGTCGATATTTTTCAGTCCATGCAATCATCATAAAGTACATGGGCAATAAGTAAATTAACCTTTGTCAACTTAGTGAACTATGATGTTAAATGACCCTGATAAGAGTTTGAGTAAGATAGTTTGATGAGCATCAACTTTCCTCTTCAGTTATCGAAAAGGGTACTCAAAAGTCAAAACTCAGCTCGATATCACAGCTACCTATGCCCCAGCCCTCGATCTGAGGATGCTGGAATCAGGAGATTGAATCATGGATGAATGGCCTGTTATAAGGGGGGACTACCAAATTGGGGACAAAGAATCTAGGGTAGGCATAGTCACGCTAGCAAGCCATTTTAATCTTAAACCCGAGGAGATAAAAAAGGTTGCAATCATAGGCTCTTGCAAGACCGAAAATCTCGGGATCGAAAAGACCATAACGAATACGATTTCAAATCCAAACATACGTTTCATATTGCTCTGTGGGAATGAGTCTAGGGGGCATCTAAGCGGTCACACACTAAAGGCAATCCATGCTAATGGCATTGAAGATAATGGCAAAATAATCGGTTCAGAGGGAGCGATCCCTTTTATTGAGAACATTTCAGCCGGTGCTATAGAGCGTTTTCAGAAGCAAGTCCAGATCATTGATTTGATTGGTGAAACGAATCTTGAAACCATATTGCAGATCGCAGAAAAATATGGTAGTATGGGTGAGATATATCCAGAGCCACCATTTTTTATCCAAACGGTAAAGGGTAAGCGCCAGAGAAAGACCATACCCATAAGTATGACCAAGGACATCATGATATCGGAGAATGTGTTCTTGGATTCTTCTAGCGGGGTCATAGAGATATGTTCAGGTTCCGAAAAGAGCAAGAAATAGTTGATATCGCTGGGGTAAAAATCGGTGGCCAACCGGGAGAAATTCCCGCCGTACTGGCCGGTACAATATTCTATCCGAATCACAAGATCGTTGATGACGAGGAGAAGGGCACCTTTAATGAGAAGGAGGCCGAGTCACTGATAAATATGCAGTCCACAAGCGCCGATGAGACAGGAAATCCATGCATGGTTCATGTTTTTGCTTCTAGCAAAATTAGTGTAAAAAAATATATCGACTTTGTCAGTGAAATCACAGAAGCACCATTTTTGATCGATTCAATTGATTCGAGTGTTAGGATGGAAGGTGTCCGATATGTTACGGAAATAGGTCTTGCCGATCGGGCTATTAACAATTCCATCAACATGGGTATTACAGATGATGAAAAAAATATGCTGAAGGATTCAGATGTTGATTCATCGATTGTCATGGGCTTTAATGCAATGGACTCTTCATTGGAGGGTCGAATAGCCCTTCTAGAAAATGGTGCAAGCGTTGCGGAAAAGGGGTTGATCCAAACCGCAGCGGATTGTGGGATATCAAAAATACTTATCGATCCCTCTATTACACCCATCGGAAATGGGGCAGGAATCGCACTTAAGATGACCTTGGTTGCAAAGGCAAAATGGGGTCTTCCGGTTGGATCAGGAATTCATAACGCTCCATTGGCTTGGGACTGGCTAAAAAACAAAAAGAAAAAAGATGTCATGATCTATAAGGCATGTGACATTGGTTCCATAGGACTACAGATACTAGTTGCTGGCGATTTTGTATTGTATGGGCCCATTGAGAGTGCACCATACGCATTCCCGATGGCTGCGATGACAGATATAATGGTTGCTGAAGCAGCTGAAGATTTCGAGATAATTCCCAGTGAGAATCATCCGATAAACAGGTTGGTATGATTTATTGATTCTTGTAACTCATAGGCGTTTAAATATCTGATTTGTATCTATTTGTCTATCAGAAGTTTTTCATACTGCATGGTATACGCGTGGGGAGCCATAGAAACTTATGAAAAGTAATTAGAAGTAGATGAGAATGAGTTGAATATATATAAATATAAATTCCCCTTGTTTATCTTGTGACTGAGGGGGTGATCCATTTGGGTTAAACGTTTGAAAGAGCAGTTCATCGGTTGTTCAGCAGAATTATTGGCTCTTGGGATATTTTTTCAGACCCTTTTGTCAGATGTCAGACCCCTAAGAAATTTTGTAATATTCCACTTTTCGCCCACTCTTTTATCGTAAATTCTAATTGCACTCATCAGTAGCTTTATTTTTGTGTAATGTTATTAGGGTACGTGCGCAATATGCCTATCTACCTACATATATTATATATACAAAGGTTACAATAAAGTGGTGCTTAAGTGGGACTTTGGACGTAACCTCAAATAAATGGTGGTTATATCGTATTGGAGGAGCTTCTATATGGAAGATAGACCATTGGATATTCTAAACAAATCGCTAAACGCACCCATTATAATACGACTGAGGGGTGGAAGGGAGTTCAGAGGAGAACTCCAAGGCTATGACGTTCATATGAACTTGGTATTGGGAAAGGCAGAGGAACTAAAGGACGGCGAAGTTACCAGAAAAATAGGTACAATCGTAGTAAGAGGCGATAACGTCGTCTACATCTCGCCATAAGAGGGATCAAAGATGACAAAGGGAACTCCATCAATGGGTAGAAGAAATAAAAAGACACATATCAAGTGTCGACGATGTGGCAGTGTATCTTATCATTTCAATGATAGGGAATGTGCTTCATGCGGATTTGGAAGGACGAGCAGAATACGAAAGTATAGTTGGATGAAAAAATCGGTTAAAAATGGGTGAATTTTTTGAAGGAGAAATGCGGCGTCGTGGGCGTCTCACTCAAGAACAGAGGGACTGACCAAGCGGCGTTGATCACCTATTATGCATTATATGCCCTTCAACATAGGGGGCAGGAATCCACAGGTATCGCAACTTATGATGATAAAATTTACATAGACCGGGGAATGGGCTTAGTATCAGATGTTTTTAACAAAGTGCGATTGAAGGAGCTTAGGGGGAATATGGGGATCGGACATGTCAGATACTCCACCGAAGGCGCCTCTAAAATTGAAAACAGCCAACCATTGCTCATCGGTTACAAGAATGGGGCCATAGCCATTGCGCATAATGGTCACTTGGTCAATTATAGGAAGTTGAGGGCTGAGTTGGAGGCGGAAGGGCGAATTTTCATAACGGACTCCGATACAGAGGTAATAGCACATTTACTCGTCAAAGAGCTCCTCGTATCTGACTTTGTAGAGGCTATTAGGCGCTTAATGCAACGAATTATCGGATCCTACTCGCTAACGCTTCTCTTTGATGGCATGGTGGTAGCTGTTCGAGATCCATTAGGTATAAAACCACTGTGCATAGGTAAGATGGACGACGGATATATAATCGCATCTGAGAGTGCAGCCATAGATACTGTGGGTGGCACTCTACTCAGAGATGTTTGTCCAGGTGAACTTGTAATCCTAAAGGACGGTCAAATTGAGAGTCGCCGCATATGTCGGTCCCAGAACACTGCGCATTGTTTTTTTGAGTTCACCTATTTTGCTAGGCCAGATTCAATTGTAGATGGTCTGCTGGTATATGATGTCAGGCGACGAATAGGGGAAATACTAGTGGAAGAGCACGACGTAAATGCAGACCTAGTATGTCCTGTGCCAGATTCCGGAGTCACATTTGCCATAGGTTACTCGATAAGATCAGGCATAGGGTACATCGAGGGACTGATGAAGAACAGGTATATTGGCAGAACTTTCATCATGCCTGCTCAGGAAATGAGAGATATCGCAGTTCGCCTGAAGTTAAATGCTATACGGGCAAATGTCGAGGGTAAAAGGGTGGCGCTGATTGATGATAGCATCGTCCGGGGCACCACATCGAAGAGAATTGTCGATATAATACGCAGTGCAGGAGCAAAAGAAATACATATGAGGATTGGGTGTCCACCGGTCATTTCTCCATGCTATTTTGGCATCGATATGGCAACCAGGGCGGAATTGATAGCTGCTCACAAGAGCGTAGATGGTATTGCACTGATGATGGGGGTGGACTCACTCGGATATGTGAGCATAGACGGGCTAGTGAAATCTATCGGAATTTCTAAAGAAAACCTTTGCTTGGGATGTATAACCGGGAGATATCCTATTGAGATTCCAGGTGAGGAATGTATAAGGAAGCAATTAAGATTGGCTCAGTTTTAATCAAATATGCGGGGGTTGCCAAGTCTGGTCAAACGACCTTTTTGCAAGTGAGAAGCTTGACCAAAAAGGAGGATTGTAGGCGCAGGATTCAGGGTCCTGTCTCGTAGGAGTTCGGGGGTTCGAATCCCCTCCCCCGCATGTATTTTATTTCAAAAATAGAGATTTTGGTATTAATACGGGTATTAATACTAAGGGACTAATAAATTCTTTTGAGAGATTCTGCAAGATAAGACTCCAACTATCTGATCTTACGATTATAGGACACATCCAGCACATTAGACTCTTAATATAAATTCGTATAGTTTTTCTTCTAAAGATTCTAATTTATTTGCAGCTCTATTTTTTATACCATTTGCTGATATTAAATATTTTGAATCATTAATTTTAGTTGAGTTTATATATTCAAATAACAATCTACCAACGCTTTGAACATCCTCTTTAATAATTTTTTCTAGTTCAAGTGATGACTTGTATTTATTTATGATTAGATGTACTGGGTTGTAGATACCCATCTTAATATCATTCTCAAGATCATGCAAATCTTTAATAAGATCCCCAATGCCTCTCGTACATTCAATTAAATGAGCCAAGTTTTCTAATTCCTTTTCATTAGGATTTGGGTCAACTAAATATATAGTTGAATAAAAATAAACTTTCAAATGAGAACCCCTGAGTATCTGAGTATCTGTTAATTTTTTAATTTCTATGTTTTTTTCTCTGGATTCATTATATGCCTCAGAATTTTTTACATATTGGGCAGGAGTATATGCCAAAATTCCTATTTCTCTTGCGTAAGACCTGCCAGATTTAATAATTCTATTGAGTATTTGTGGTTGTTTTTCGGCTTCCTCTAAAATTCTATCATAAAAACGCGCAGGATTTACAATTTTCATTGTTTCACTTGACAGAATCTCATTGATTGATTGTTTTTCTAGATGATCTAATTCATCATCTATTTCAAAAACAGCCAATTGAAGCGAGTCGATTATCGCTTTTGAAAGTTTCAAATAATTTTCATCTTTACCATCTATGTTATCTATAGATTCAAAAATCGAATCCAAATTGTCTATATGCCAGCCACTCTCTAGCTTACTAAGACCATATATGTTTGTCTGCAGTACTGACTCTGGGACATTCCCCAAAGATCTTAATGCTTCTAAACGTTCTTTTATGTCCATTTTTCAAAAGCGCCCGATCCAATTTTCCAATAACTACTTATATCTGAACTCAAGTTAGCATATCTACCTATATTGACATTATATCTGAACTCATATTTTATTCATCAAATCCTTTAATTAAATTCAGTGGACTTTTTATTCTGTCTAAATCCCCTCCCCCGCATGGTTCTTATCTGCTGCATCGGTCTAGCACCGACAATTACAATGATATCCAAAGCATCTTCTGCCCTCCACGTGTTTGAAAGAAACAATTCCATCGGTGTTGTAGTATTATATTACTTACCTATGTGGGACATCTTTAGCTATTGTACGCTCCAGCATGATGAGTGCATCGTACAGTCCGATAAGTCCCTCTACATTTACCGTTCCTGACGATAGTTCTGGGTCGTTGGACAGAGTTCGCCATAGAGCTTTTAACAAATCGGTATTGTCTTTTCCACTAGGTAGCTCTTGTATTAATCCCTTCGCAGTTGCCAGTGCAACCAGTTGCCTGGTTATACATTCTGCTTCAGCAAATCGCTTATGGTCCCTTTGAATGACGTTCGAGACAAGATCACAAGTCTGCTGAATCACATAGGCTGTGGTTGCCTCTCGAATTTTACGCCTAGTGGGTCGACCGTAAAATTTGACACCCGAGGGAAGATCACCTCGTTCAGCGGAAATGAGTAATCCTCGCAAAGTTGCAACATTTCCGGCCACTGGCATACGGTTGCTTTCGAGTATCTTCTCAAGCTTTGAGAGCCACTCTTTTACATTCTCAGCGAAGTTAGTATCTCCCCGCTCCTGTTGATCAATTAAACTGGAGATGCGCAGAAGCATGACGTCGATTTCTTCGAGATTCACGATGCGCAGCATACTGGAACTACTCCATAACTAGACGGTTCTTCTTCTGTCCCTCCGATTCGATAGTAGTCCATTCAAAAGCCTCCTCGGAGATTTTTAGGTGAAATCGCGTTATGACTTCGCTTGGCCCTGCTTCACGAATTTCAGCAGTTGTAGTAAGTACTTGCAGACGCGTGGGGGGCGTACGTAGCTTGAGAAATTCAACCCGTAATTCTTCTTTGAGCTTCTCCTCCAACTTCGGCTGTAGTTCTGGATCTATCGACCTTTTAGGGAGGCTTGAATCAGTTAACGTCCGAAAAGCCGTATTAGACAGCTCATTAGCAATACGATCAGTATCAATCGAGACCTCTATCGGCTGAGTAAGGGCAACCATCTTTTCGTCAAGCGCAGCTTTGAGTTTTTTTTCGTGCTCAGGCTTCAAATGGATGCCCTCTTTAATGAAGCGCTTTTTCAGAGACTTATCAAACGCTTCTCGCATTTTTTGGAGAGTCGGCACACCCCGGGGTGTTTCATCGACTTGTGGCTCTTCCAACTGTTTAATCACAACAGGAACATCCACTTCAACATCTGGTAAACGGAAATGAGGTACAGGCATATTTTGTAGAAGAGGGTGGCTAGCATACAGCTCGGCCACTCTCACAGCTTCTATGTCAGCCTGCATCCTTGCGATTGTAATCTCAGACAAGAGATGCCCAATATAATCACCAAGGTGGGGCATGTGCTCTACTCTCTAACTGTCTTGAGTCCACATAGGTTCCTTCACTTCGTCACCTATCCCTAAATACTATGCTGATGCTGCGGGCGTAGACGTTATCGAGCCTTCTAGGATACTAAGCATCTTCTCCATTCCAGCAGGCATCTCGTCTTGAACGGCCTTTACGTGAATGGCTAAGGAGTATGTCCGATTAACCGTATTGCCCTGCTGTGACGTACGTTGGAAAGAAGTCGACACATTCAACTTAGCCGAACCCCATAACCACCCGGCCTTTGCCTCTAGCGATGAATCGACCTTAAGATTTGTATCGGTTTTGCGGTATTCGACCGAGTTTATCTTAGCGTTGAAGTCTATCGTCGTCTCATCGATGCGGATGAATGGAACCGGCAGTATGGTCAGTATTGGTACCTTAAGTTCCTGCGTTTCAAAGACGGCTGGTACAGCAGGTGATCCAGCAACTGGCGGTGTAGCGGATGGATCAGCGGGGATGGCGGGTTGGTAGGGGGCCAACTCCTTCGGATATTTAAACGTGACGTATATCGGCTCTTCCGTACTGGTATCGCCTCCTGCGTTCTCTTGAGTGCTTGGCTTCTTGAATCCGACCTCTTTGATGAAATTTACAGTTGACATCGCGGCCTGAGCCTGTGCGTTGACGACCGCTACCAGAGGACCACCTATCATCGATTCAAAATCTATACTTGATAGTTCTTGTCCAGGATTTGGCATAATTTTTTTCCTCCCTTTGATTTTAACTGAATTGAAATCTGTCTACTATTTGTTATATAGTTAACTGATAATAATATTGTTTAATTTAAGCAATTTTAATAAAAATAAGCAATTTTAATAAAAATAAGCAATTTTAATAAAAATATCCACGTTGCACTTTCATTCCGCTATTGCTTAGCTCAGAACATATAACAGCAAATATGAGACTCTCCTCTCGGCTTGGAACTTCGCCCACTTTCCTATTTTGGAAAATTCAGATATGCCCAGAACGTTATAATATTGGAAGGATATACTTTAGATAATGCAAATACCTAAAGCATCCTTCCAGAAATTTACCAGTAAATTCGATTCAAAATCCCCTAGCATGATTTTAATTTCAAACTTCAAATTGTTTTCAAGTTAGGAAATAAAATCCAAGTAAATAGTGTAAAATGTTTTTTGTAATCTCACACTTATTAAACTTATTACACTTTTATATCTCTATCATATTGTGTAAAATGTTTTTAGTATTATTACACTTATTACACTTTTAATCTAAATCTACCTAAAAAATTCGCATAGCATAAAAAATAAAGGAAGAAAAGAATAGAGCATCTTTGGCAACTCTACTCTTTCTATTTGTTTTTTTATGTTTGTATCTTTACTCTAACCTAATGGCAGGAATCCAGTCGTTGTAAGTGCGACCGTTTACATCGGTGAACTGTGTGCAGGTAATCGTTCCACCTGTCACTGCCTTACTGGTTGCATGTATGATCTGCGGATAGGAGCCTGTTCTGATGGTGTAATTGTAGGTCTGACCCGCTCTTAATATGAAAGATTGGTCAAAGGTTATGTTATGATAATCCCCGGTGTAACCGTTCCAGGTTGCAGTTGTATTCCATGTCGAATTCCATATCTTAACGGATTCTGCGTGTCCGCCTGTTCCTGCACATGGGTATGTGTACATATAAGAGACGTTGACATGGGACGACATAATGATCGTGCCGTTGTGAGTTCCTGGTTTGCTGGGGGTTGTGCCTGTACCTGTATAAAAAGCTTCGATAAAGCTCTCCCAGGTCACATAGGCGTTATTTGAGGTCTCGCTTGTGCTGGTAGCAACGATGGTATCTGTGCCATTGACTGAACTGGTGTAGCTCCATGTGGCCTGACCATTAGAATTCGTCATGTTGGTGCCTGTAAGTCCTGCATTGGGGCCATCGGTTACGTTGAAGATGATCGTCCTGCCGGCTGCCCCGCTTCCATTCTCAATGAGTGTAGCTGTCAGAGTGTGATTGATGTCCACAGGGTTGAAGGCTGTTATGGGTGATAGGGTTAGATTGGGTGCAATGAAACTCCCTGCCTTGATGAAAACATCCGAGTCAAGAACATAATCCCCTGCGTCAGCGATGGCTAACTTGATATGGTTCGTCTCGCCGGCATTAACATTAGCCGTTACGCTCAGGACTATTGTCAAGCCGTCTAATTCGGTATTGATCGAGCCGCCGCCATCATCTAAGTCGTTATTGCGGTAGTAGGCGGAATTGTTGACGTTGGTGCCGTAGGGATAGCCCCCGTTGACGTTGTTGATGGAAACAGGGGTGCTCGTACCTGGAATCAAAGCGTGGTTGACTCCGTTGATGAAGAATCCGAAAACATCATTGTATGTGCTATGTACCCACTCGTTGTACTCCTCTGAGCCAAATACGTATTCGAAGGTTACTACGTCGGTATCTGGTACGAAGTCGAATTCCAGCACTGAGGCGTCATAAGTGTAATATCCTGGAATCAGAGTATCTAGGCCTGCATCCCCTGGCATGTCATTGTCCTCTGACGTGCCATCATTTATATTGGGACCTATCACGTTACTGATATTCCCGCTGCTCAGTATGATGCCACTGTAAAAGCCGATGATTTCAGTGCCATTGCTAAATGTTCCAGCAGAGACATTGACACCTGAATAGGTAACGTTTGAGACTGTAACGCCTCCACCCATCAAATTATTCGCGAGTGCAGTGGGGGTCAGCCCTGAATTCAGGGCAGTTGTCTCAAGACCACCAGTTCCTTCTTCTGCAGAAACCGTCAAACTCACAGGTACAATGGTTGTACCCTCGTCAGGATCGTTACTGCTTATGGTAATATTTGCACTGTAAATCCCTGTACTAAGGCCGGTCGTGTTTATGCTCACTGTTATGTTGTTGTAACTGCCTGATGCCACTGAGCCAGATGTCGGAGTTTCGGTGAGCCATGTGTCCCCCGGTGTAAACGCTTCGACAGTTGCCAGAGTACCCGTACTATTAGTACCTCCCGCAACATAGATTACACCGTTAATGGCTCCGGCTACTGCACCTGAGCGGGCTGTCGGCATTGAGGTTTTAGTAGTCCATGTGTCAGTGGATGGGTCGTAGACATACACCGTATTATAGTAGACGCCGGCACTGCTTCCCCCTATAGCGTAGAACTTATCGTTAATAACTCCACCTGCTAACCCTGTCAGTGATGTTGGCATGGGGGCCTTGGTAGTCCATGTGTTCGTAGCCGGGTCATAAACATCCAAGTTAGCGTGGACGCCGCTATCACCGGTTCCACCCGCCACATAGAGTTTATTATTAATGACTCCGAAAGCCGGGTCGGCATGGGCATTGGGTGACGAAGCGAGTTGGCTCCAGGTATTGGTGGCCGGGTCATAAACATGCAGGAATTTTCTATAGCCACTGTAACCATCGCATGGGGTTGTAACATAGAGCTTGCCGCCGATTACGCCGGTAGCTCCGTTACCGCTAAGTATGGGCAGGGAGGCGTTAGTACTCCATGAATTAGCCACGGGGTCATAAACAAATAATTGGGACTGTGGAAGCCCGCTGGCAGGCCAGTTCCATCCTCCTGTTACGTAAAGCTTGCCATTGATTGCGCCAGCACCATCTCCTGAATACCGACCCTGGGGCATGGATGCCAGAGTGCTCCAGGTATTCGTTGTTGGATTATATGCCTGAAGCGTAGAAGTCGCTCCTGTCGTTCCGTCATGACCGCCGGCAACATAGAGGACCCCGTCAATCACTCCTGCCGCGGCCCCAAACCGCGCCGAAGGCATTGTGGTTTTGGCAGTCCATGTGCAAACCTCTAAATCAGATGATGTCAAATCGGCAATTGCAGAATCCTCTACGAGAACAACATTTCCCCCAAGTGCGTTTATCCTTGTGACTTCATTATCAGATGTAGAACTACTCTTTCCAAGTACGAGTATGTCAAGCTCTTTTGCGAGCGAACTCGTTGTAGCATTGGCATCGCTTATGTTATATGTAAGGGTTGCATTTCCATTATTTCCGATCATCAGCGTATAAGTCTGGGCCGTATTTGTGGATAGAGTCACATTGAAGCTGGTCGGATCAACCCAAATGTCTGGATTTCCTTCGACCACCGCACCATATTCAAGCTTGTCGACCCATCCACAATCTTCTCCTACGCTGTTAGAGGTGTCCTTAGAATACTGCCACTTCAGTGTGTGTGTACCCGAGCTTATTGAATATGTTTTCTGTGCCCAGGATGTGTTGCCTGATATGTTATTCTGCTCCACATCATCTATGTAAAATCTCAGGAAATCATGGCCGGCTTCTGAAGACACCTTCCAGTAGAATGAAAGATTACCAGGGCCTGTAACAGAGGTCTGCATCCAGCTAGTCTGACCATAGGGATAATCGGTAAGATCCCCGCTCTCTGCAGCATCTCCGCCGTAATAATAGGTCCATGTCTCTCCAAACCATTCTGCAGTTCCACCCGTGACCCAGTCCAGGTCATAATTGTCAACAGCCGCTGGGATAGTCATCTGTACCACTCTTAACGCTGTCGCTGCATTGACCAGTCCCCAGCCATACTCTTCATCCCAGCCGGGGGCGCCTTTATCTTCTGCCGAGCTCTTCAGTAGAGCACTGACATTATCTGGACCGGTTATGCCCTTAGCGATCACAAGTGCTGCCACTCCGGCTACGTGGGGCGTTGCCATTGAAGTGCCCTGCATGAAATAAAAACCGAAACTGGGTGGAGACCCCCCAAGAGTTTGCTGGAGAACCCCATCACCATAGTAATCGTTGTTTTGGTCCACTGTCATGTCACCGCCAGGAGCGACTAAATCCAGGTAACTGCCAGTATTCGAGTAATATGAGCGGGTTTCATCATATCTGGTGGCACCAACCGCGATGACATAATCATCGTATGCAGCAGGATAATTCGGTGCATTTCCTTCTTCATATTCATTACCGGCAGCGGCGATGACGGTCACTCCATGATTGTAGGCATAGGCGACAGCATCTTCTATCGTTGAAGAAGGGTTTGATCCGCCCAGGCTCATGCTGATAACATCAGCACCATGATCGACTGCATAACGGATACCGTCCGCCAACCATGAATTATACCCGCTGCCTGTTGCATTAAGCACCTTTATTGGCATTATTGAGCAACCGAATGCCACTCCGGCAACGCCATACTCATTGTTGGTTGTTTGAGCGATGGTGCCAGCGACATGGGTGCCATGCCCATGATCATCATTTGGATTTGTATCACCATTGACAAAATCATAACCTTGTACAAAAGTGGTGCCAGCCAAGTCCGGTGCCTGAGCAACACCAGTATCTAGCACAGCCACTACAACCCCAGAACCGTTGGATACGTCCCAGGCAGATTCCATATGAATCCCGCCATACATGTGATTGTCGAGATGCCATTGATAAGGATAAAGGGTGTCATTGGGAATCATTAAAGCATGGACCATATAGTTTGGCTCTGCATATTCTACTTCTGGCAGACTCTCATATATTTTGACCATCTCATCGACTGTTTTATCCGAGGGAACCCTTAGTATCCTAGTACCTGAGAGCAGGGTGGACTTCACTGAAGCCCCATATTCAGAATTAGTCCTGCTTACCAAAACGTTTCCAGTGTCAGACTTGAACTTGACTAGGATTTCATCAGGTACATACTCTGACACGGCAGGAGCATGATTAAGCTCTTTTATCTCAAATATTTCTAGTGTTTTTTCACCTATATTTGTATCTATAACTGTAGCTGCAAGGCTAACTCCACTTATAGATGTTAAAAAGAAAAAGCAAATTACTAATACCATTAATTTTGTTTTTATTTTTTTGCCATTCATTTGTTCACCCCCCTTTTGCCCTTATAAGTGAACATTTTATCATGAGTGAAACTTATATAAAAACCTTCTATTATTACTTTTTTTTACGATTTAGCTTCTGTAAGGTTACTAACTGAAGTTGCTGAAAGAAGTATCCTAAAAAAACTCAGACATAATTCCTAATACGATCATGCCGATAAAATTTTAATTCTTCACTATTTTGTATTTCCTTTTAATCCCTTAGTACTTCCTACACTAAATGAAAGATACTTATTTATTATTGTCTTATTCTTCGTTCATCTCATTTAGGAATCAACCATCGTTTATAAATAATTCAGCAATAAGACTTCAATAACACTTCAACAGTGACTTTAGCTGTTCAAATGTCATATAGCCCGGGTACAGCTCTCCTTCTATTTCAAATGTGGGCACTCTCTGGAGATTGTATCTCCTAAGGTCTGCTTCTGTCTTTATTTCGATTTCGACCACAGTGATGCCCCAATCTTTTAGTTTTAAAATAGTCCCGTCTTCTTTAACCCTTTGGCATTCAGAACGCCCATAATACTCAGAATAATAATACGTCATTTCGGTGATCTCACAGGGATTTGGATTATCTTCTACAACAAAGTAGCCGATGGCCCACCCCATTATGAAGCAAACTACAGTTAATAGTGCGAATGCTATTATCTGTTCTCTCCCCATATTAGCGCCTCTATATTACAACCTCCTTTGAATGGGTTTAGATCGATTCAAAGAGCATGGAGGCTCCGATTATTATTCTCGGATTTTTTTTTAATAAAATGATTATTTCCTCAGCCACGGCATCATGGCTCTGAGCTTTTTGCCAACCCTCTCTATCTGGTGCTCTGCCTCTTGGGCCTTCAAGGCATTGAATATCGGTCGATTTGACTTGTTCTCTTTGATCCATTCCTCTGCGAACGTTCCATCCTGTATCTCTTTCAGGATTTGTAGCATGGCTTCTTTGGACTGGACGTTGATGACCCTTTTTCCCCTGGTAAGGCCCCCATATTCTGCCGTGTCAGAAACAGCATCCCACATATGACATAATCCACCCTCATGGATCAAATCGACGATCAGTTTCAGCTCGTGTAGCGACTCAAAATATGCTACCTCTGGCTGATAGCCGGCATCAACCAAGATCTCAAATGTCGCCTTTATCATTTCTGTTACGCCTCCGCACAAGTCTACTTGCTCGCCAAACAGATCGGTCTCTGTCTCTTCCTTAAATGTCGTCTCGATGACTCCTGCCCTGGTGCATCCGATTCCTTTTGCATAGGCCAATCCTACTTGCTTTGCATCTCCAGTAAAATCTTGATGGATCGCAAGCAAGCCAGGCACACCGTTTCCATCCATATACATTCTCCTGACCAAAGATCCTGGGCTTTTTGGCGCAACCATGAATACATCTATGTCCTCTGGTGGAACGATCTGATTGAAACGAATGTTAAATCCATGGGAAAATCCAAGTGCATTATCTTCTTTTAAACCAGGCAGTATCTCGTTCCTGTATATCTCAGGCTGTGCCTCATCTGGCAGCAAGACCTGAATGATGTCTGCCTCTACGGATGCCTCTTTTATCGACGAGACTCTAAAGCCATCATTTTTTGCCCTATCCCACGATTTCCCTTTTCTGAGTCCTACTACGACTTCCAAGCCGGATTCCTTTAGATTTTTTGCCTGAGCGCATCCTTGATTTCCATATCCAATTACTGCAATTGTCCTGTTTTTTAGTATGCTTAGATCTGCATCTTTATCATAGAATATTCTCATTTTATTTCCACTCCTGCACGCTCTTCAGACCTCTAGTCAATGCGACCTTTCCGGTTCGTGCCAATTCTTTGATTCCAAACTGCTTTAGCAAAGATTCCATGGCATTGATCTTTGTTTCATCGCCTGTAGCCTCAATAATCATTGTTTTCGGGGAGACATCTACTATCCTCGCCCGAAATATATCGGCGATTTGCATAATCTCGGAACGCATCTTAGGTTCGGCCACCACCTTGATCATCACAAGCTCTCTTTCCACGGATTCCTCTGCTGTTAGGTCAGATACCTTGATGGTATCTATGAGTTTGTTTAATTGCTTTGTCACTTGTTCCAAGACCCTATTATCACCCTCTAAAACTATCGTCATTCGTGAGATCTCTGGATTTTCGGTCACTCCAACAGCTAAACTATCTATGTTAAAACCTCTTCTAGAGAAAAGGCCTGCAACTCTCGCTAAAACACCTGGTTTGTTCTCCACCAAGACTGAAAGAGTATGCTTCATTTTTTCATCCCTCATAGTCTATAATTTCGTTTATAGCGGCGCCTGCCGGCACCATCGGAAGCACGTTCTCCTCGGGATCGATCTTGAAATCGATGACAGCGGGTTTATCAGATGTTACTGCCTCCTCTATTGCTGATTTTACCTCGCTTGGTTTTACCACCTCTATGCCGAGAGCGCCATATGCCTCTGCCAACTTTGTGAAATCCGGGCTTGTACCTAGGTATGTAGCAGCATATCTCTTATCATAGAACAACTCCTGCCACTGGCGCACCATCCCCAAAAACCCATTGTTTAGAATTGCCACCGTGACTGGAATATCGTTTAGTACTGCAGTCGCAAGCTCTTGACAGGTCATCTGGAAGCTTCCATCCCCTGCGATGTCGATGACGGTTTTGTCGGGACATCCCACCTTGGCACCTATGGCGGCTGGAAAACCGTAACCCATCGTGCCCAGACCGCCAGATGATATGAAACTTCGTGGTTTAGTATACTTGAAATATTGTGCTGCCCACATCTGGCATTGCCCAACTTCTGTTGTGATAATGGCATCTGGACAAACCTCATGGATCTGCTCGATGATAAATTGCGGCTTAAGCGTTTTACCACTGCGATCATATCTCAAGGGGAACTCCTTTTTCCATTCCTCGATCTTCTTGAGCCATTCAGTTCTGGATGCCCCTATCAACCCTTTGATCAGCTCCTTAAGGACGCTTTTTGCATCCCCAACGATCGGTATGCTGACTGAAACGCTCTTGCTGATCTCAGCTGGATCGATATCTATGTGAATGACTTTTGCGTTTGGGGCAAAGGCATCTAGCTTGCCAGTCACTCTGTCATCGAATCTTGCCCCGACTGCTATGATCAAATCGGTTTCCGTCATTGCATAGTTCGCATATTTCGTGCCATGCATGCCAACCATTCCTAATGATAGTGGGTGGCTCTCCGGAAACGCTCCTTTGCCCAGCAAGGTAGTTGTAACCGGGGCAAGAGCCAACTCGGCTAATGCTCGTAACTCTTCGGATGCATTAGAAATTATGACCCCACCCCCTGCATAGACGATCGGGCGCTCTGCATCCATTATCGCTTTGATGGCTCGTTTAATCTGTAGTGGATGCCCCTCAATCGTTGGCTTATATCCTCTTAACTCGAAGGTCTTGGGATATTCAAACTCGATCTCCGCAGTCTGGACATCTTTCGGTATGTCCACAAGCACAGGACCAGGCCGTCCTGTGGAGGCTATGTAGAACGCCTCTTTTATAGTCCTAGGCAGATCATTAGCGTCTTTTATAAGGTAATTTATCTTCGTAATGGGGAGCGTGATGCCTGTAATATCCGCCTCTTGAAATGCATCATTACCTATCATGCTGGTGGGCACCTGACCGGTGAACGCCACCATCGGGACGGAATCCATGTAGGCGTTAGCGATGCCGGTAACAAGATTCGTCGCACCTGGTCCAGAGGTTGCCATGCACACGCCTGTTCGCCCGGTTGCCCTTGCATACCCATCCGCCATATGGGCAGCACATTGTTCATGTCTGACGAGAATGTGTCTTATGCTCGAGTCATATAACTCGTCGTGTATTGGCAGGAGTGAACCTCCTGGAATTCCAAAAATAACTTCTACGTTTTCTTTATATAGGCATTCAATAAATGCTTCTGCCCCTGAAACTTTCTTCGCCATTTTTATCACATCAATCGATTGATTCCCTCTAACATGGCCTCTACGGATGCCATTATGATATCTTCTCTCGCACCTCTGGCTGTAACGGTCTTTCCATCCTTGCTCAGCTTGACCCACACTTCTACCAAGGCATCTGTGCCGCCCGTAATGGCTTCTACGCGATACTCATCCAACTCAATATCTGCTATGTCCGCTATAGCCCTTCGTAATGCATGAAGGGCAGCATCTACAGGTCCGATACCGATACCGGATTCGATTAGGTACTGGTCGCCTACTTTTAGTTTAACTGAGGCAGTAGGAGTAACTTTGTTTCCAGACACGACGGTCAGTTCGTCCAATTTCACCTTTGCTTCTCGATATACGCCTAATACGGCTTCTGCTATGGTCTGTAGGTCTGCATCTGTCGTTTTCTTCCCCTTATCGCCCAAATCTTTTATCCTGCGAACGATTTCATCTAACTGTTCATCGCTAGCTTCCAATCCAAATTCCTTCAGAGCTATACTGACAGAGCTTTTTCCTGCATGTTTTCCAAGCACGATCTTTCTAGTTCTGCCAACAATTTCCGGAGATATCGGCTCGTATGTATCTGGAGAGGCCAGTATCCCATGAGTGTGGATGCCTGACTCATGGGTGAAGGCATAATCCCCTATGATCGCTTTGTTGGGGGCGACCAGTACACCAGTTAGTCTACTCACTAGGCGAGACGTCGTATACAGATTTGTGGTATCTATGCCCGTATCATAGTTGTACAATGCCTCTAGCGTCATCACAACCTCTTCTAAGGCGGCATTGCCTGCCCTTTCACCTAGTCCATTGGCGGTAACATGCACTTGTTTCGCACCCACTCTAAGTGCGGCGATTGAGTTGGCAGTTGCTAATCCAAAATCATTATGACAATGCACGCTTATCGGTGCATTCAATTTGACAAGCCTCCTAAATATGTCTTCCGTCCGCTCAGGCAGCAGCACTCCCACGGTATCGCAGAAGCATAGGCGGTCAGCACCAGCCTCAATCCCTGCCTTGTACACAGAAATCAGATAATCTATATCTGCCCGGGACGCATCCTCTCCGCTCAACTCAACGATCAAACCATGGTCTTTTGCGTACTCCGTAACGCTAACTGCCATCTGTTTTACAGCTTCTCGATCCTTCTTTAGTTTTCTCTCGATATGGAGGTCTGAGACCGGTACTACCAAGTGGACCGAATCCACATCACAACCTAATGCCAGGTCTATATCTTTTTCAAGCACCCTAGCAAAACTGCATATCTCTGCACTTAAACCTTCATTGGCGATTGTTTTGATAGATGCTCGCTCGCCCTCAGATGTGATTGCAGAACCTGCCTCTATCACGTGCACCCCTATGGAATCAAGCTTACAAGCGATCCGCAACTTTTCTTCTGCAGTCAGTGAAACACCTGGTGTTTGTTCCCCATCTCTAAGCGTCGTATCGAAGAATCTTATGTCCTTAAACGAAGCCCCTCTTGTCATTTGCACATCTCCTTATTTCACTTTAACGCAATATCAATCTTTGGGTATCAAGCACATAGCAGGACCAAGTAATGGTAAAGCCCTTATCAAGTGCAGCCGTAATCTCAGAAATGTTGCACTGCTGATAATCATCAGTGCGATCAATTCTATTTCATCGCCTCAAAAGTTGTTTTCAGTTATCGCTATTGGTTTATAATGTCTACTGTTTGTTAAGTTGGATATTAAGGATCATGGGGCATTTGGAGGGTGTTGGATTCGTGGGGCTCTTAATATGAAGAGGTTATTATAATGGCATAATAATCTCGTTATTTAGGCTTTTCACTCTTAACTTTGAATGGAATGGTAGATGCTTGCTTCCAACCATCTGGTATGTGTGTCCAATGTCTCATAGGGCGTAAGAGAAGGAATATGACCCCCAAGCATATCCAAGAAGCAAAAAGCTGATAGTTAGCTGTTAAACCAAAATGCCCCAAGGAATTAAAGAGACTATGTAATACGGCAGCTGAACCGAGACCTCCCAAAAAACCACGAGTGGGCTTCCAACCACCTTCCCATAAACGTAGAGCCATTGTGATACCCAAAAGTGTGTAGGCGGGGTGGGCAAAGAAACGAAAACAGCTGTCGTAGAGGTGCTCTTGTGGATATCTAAACTGGTGCTCAAAAAATGAAAAACTGATGCCAACTAAAATAGTGAGAAGAATCAACACTAGAAATTCACATTTCCATGTGCTATCAAGACATCCTTTCAATCTAAAAAGAGCCATGAGGGAAATCAAGGACAAAAACTTAAGGGATTCCTCAAATATCGGTCCCCAGAAGACGAGCAAAAGATCATATGCTGGGTATAACAAAACGGGTATGAATGCAGTACACATCAATACCATATCCGAAATAGCTATTTTACATATGGGGGGTATCTGCAAAGAATCAAAGTATTTTCGCATCATTCCAATGTACCTATTTGCTCATAGGAGGGGGGGATCCCTTATATAATTATTCTCATCCAAAAGTAGCTACCGTTTAGAGTTTAATTTTTCATAATAACACGCTTTGAGCATTGTGGAAACATGTTAGTAGCGAAGAGTTAAATAATCATGTTCGATTATGGATTCTTTTGAGGAGAACAGAGGGAATGGTACCAAAAAATATGGTCAAAAGGATTTGTGAAGCAGTTAGGGATTATTTAGACCTAGTGTTGGATAAGAGAACAGATAGAAGTCTGGCTCTTCTTGACAGTCCGCTGAGAAAATCGATAAAGAAGATATCTGACATCTTTATGGAAAGTGACGAAATCAAGGTGAAATATTCAAGTAGAGATATTGAAGACTCATTCATGTTCATGGTTATGAGACTCGCCAAGGATGTATCTGACATAAATGATAAAGATGTTGCAAACTATGTCAACAAAATCATTAGTAGCAGAGGGAATACGGTCTGTTATGTCCCATTGTATGGACTAGAAAATTTTCCAGAGGGGTATAGAATAGGCAACTCAAAGATAACATTGTTCGAAAATCTTCCAGAAGAGATGAAAGAACACGTGGATTTGCATTATACTCATGAATATGAGCAGAGAGGAGAAGAAGAGAGTCAATTGAACCTTGAAGACTATAAAAAGAAACACATAAGCAGACATTGGATATGTAGAAGGTTAGATGGCGTGGGTCATTATCGGCTCAGCGAGGAAGCATATAAAAAAGTGAACGATGATTTGAACATCTTGAGAATCGCTTACAAGCATAATAGAGAGGTTATAACGCTAAATCACAAGGATTTCTTCTACTTCGATCCTGAGACGAAATTACCCAGCTCTAGTCATGTGATCATAAACACTATTCTATATTTGGAATCCGTAGACAGCGAGATAGAATTATTGAATTCGATATTTCTAAAAGATGAAGATCAGAAAAGCGATATTGATCACAGGATAGCAAATTCATTGAATTTGTATGGACTAATGACAACAGTTACACCTATTGAAATTAAGTTCATTCTAGTGATGACTGCACTGGAGGGTTTGCTACTAGGGAATGATGACATTAACTATCTTGGAAAGAGGTTAAGTGAGAAAATTGCATTCATAATAGGAAAAGATAGAGAATCCAGGATGAGCATATATGATACAATGAAGGAAATGTATACTAAACGATCAAGCTTTTCCCACCAAAAACAGAAAAAAAAGGTAAAAGAGATGATTACAGAATCTAACTTTCAATATCTTTCAAACACTTTCATGCGCGTAGTTAGGCGGATGTTGGAATTGCAAAAGGAATTCAACATCACAACTATAGAAGAGGAGGATAAGGCAGACACAAAGAGTCTTAATGAATATATAAAGAACCTTATGTTTTCATAACTTTAGATGCTCAGATTTTAACTACTTCCCTAGAGAGAATCACCTATAAACTCTAGTGGGAGGTTATTCCAAGAGTTTGGACGGCATAGATGTCTGATTAATCTCTATTGGCGATTGGTTTATTATTTAGTAAAATAAACGATTTAAAGGGGGAGGTCCTAAAAATGGAAGACTTGAAAATGTTTTGTTATCAATGCTCCCAAACTGCAAAGGGGACTGGCTGTACCATTAAAGGCGTATGCGGAAAAGAAGCCACAGTGGCTCGGCTACAGGATAACCTGCTGCTCACAGCTAAGGGAATGTCAGCCTATCTTTATCATGCGAGAGAGCTTGGATTCGTTGATCAGGAGGTCGATGCATTTTTAGAGAGAGCCTTTTACTCCACATTCACCAACGTCAACTTTGATGCTGCAAACTTTGTCCAACTGGCTGTTGAAGCAGGAAAAATGAATCTGAAAACGATGAGGCTTTTGAAGGAAGCCCATATTAAAGCCTATGGGGAGCCTGAACCTACTGAAGTGCAGACAGGAACGAAAAAAGGTCAGGGAATTATTGTTACAGGTCATGGATTGAAAGCACTTGAGGCTTTGCTCAAGCAAACCGAAGGAATGGGCCTAAATGTCTACACTCACTCGGAGCTCTTACCCGCTCATGGCTATCCGGGATTGAAAAAGTATGAGCACTTGGCAGGGAATTTAGGAGGGGCATGGTTTGACCAGAAGCAATTATTTTCAAAATACCCCGTAGCAATCCTTGGAACGTCCAATTGCGTCCTGATCCCCAAGGAAGATTACAAAGACCGAATGTTTACGACCGGGCCCACTCGGCTACCGGGTGTAAAACACATTGCTGGATACGATTACACCCCCGTGATAGAAAAAGCTGAATCGCTGCCTGAGCTTGATGAGAAACCCGGAGACGTTGTGTTAACTACCGGATTCTCCAAGTCTGTAGTTCTGTCCTTGAAAGACAAGATAAAAAAGCTGGTGGAGACTGGCAAGATCCGCCATTTCTTCCTTGTGGGGGGCTGCGACTCACCTCATAGTAAGGCACAGTACTATCGGGATTTTGTGCAGCGGCTGCCGCGGGATACCGTTGTCCTAACGCTGGCCTGCGGTAAGTTCAGAATCAACGATTTACAGCTTGGGGACATAGGTGGTATCCCGAGACTGATTGACCTGGGTCAGTGTAACGATGCGATAGTTGCCATCGACATAGCCTCTGCTCTTGCTGAGGTCTTTGGCGTAGGGATAAACGAGCTTCCGCTCACATTAGTCTTGAGTTGGATGGAACAAAAGGCAGTTGCCATTCTCTGGACACTTCTGTCATTGGGTATAAAAGGCATATATCTCGGACCCATACTTCCTGCCTGGGTGAACGATGAAATTCTGAAAGTGCTCAAAGATAACTATGACCTAAGGCTGATAGGCAATCCAGAAGCCGATTTGAAAGAAATGTTGAGTTGATCCTCATGAAACCTAGAGAGATGAAACCAAACATTTACTCGATTGGGGCTGTTGATTGGGATAGAAGGTTGTTCGATGAACTCATACCGCTCCCTGATGGAACCAGCTACAACGCCTATTTAGTGAAAGGTAGCGAGAAAACGGCTTTGATAGACACGGTAGATCCAACCATGGGAGATGTTTTGATAAAGAATCTCACTCAACTTGACATTAAAGACATAGACTATGTCATTGCCAATCACGCCGAGCAGGACCATTCCGGGTTTTTACCACAGATAATCGACGCTTATCCCAATGCCAAGGTTGTCACCAACCCAAAGTGTAAAGCCCTACTTATGGATTTGCTTTTAATACCTGAGAAAAAGTTCATAGCAGTGGATGATGGAGCCACACTATCGTTGGGGGACAAAACACTGGAGTTCATCTATGCACCATGGGTGCACTGGCCTGAGACCATGTTGACCTACCTAAGAGAAGACAGAATCTTGTTTCCCTGCGACCTGTTCGGCTCTCATCTGGCAAAATCTGATTTGTATGTAACTGATGAGGCAACGGTCTATGAAGCAGCCAAGAGATATTATGCGGAAATTATGATGCCCTTTAGGACGACCCTCCAGAAGAATTTGGAGAAAATAAAGGACTTGAAAATAGACCTTATTGCACCCAGCCACGGTCCCATATATGCAAATCCGAAGTTTATCCTCGAGGCATACAGACATTGGGTCCTTGATCTGCCTGAGAACATGGTTGTATTGCCCTATGTATCCATGCATGGTAGCACAAAGGAGATGGTGGATTATTTCGTAGGGGCCCTGACTGAAAGAGGTGTAACTGTGAAACAGTTTAAACTGTCAAATACTGATATCGGAAAGTTGGCAATGGCATTGGTAGATGCTGCTACTGTTGTCATGGGTGTACCTACCACATTGGCCGGTGCACATCCACTTGCTTTTCATGCTGCCTATCTGGTAAAGATTCTTAAACCAAAATTGAAATTTGTTTCTATCATCGGCTCCTATAGTTGGGGTGGTAAGGCAGTAGAACAACTTGCCGAGATTATTTCCAGCTTGAATGTTGAGATACTGGATCCAGTCTACTGTAGGGGTTTTCCAAGGATGAAAGATTTTGAGTCTCTAAATAAATTGGCTGATACTATCTCCAAAAAGCACCAAGAGATGGGCCTGTGAATACTAAAGTTTGTATGATCCAGAAAAGGATGACACCTTACCTGAGTGTGCAGCAGTAATAAAAGGAGTTTGAGAAGATGGATAAATATATATGTACAGTTTGTGGATATGTGTATGATCCGAAAATTGGCGATCCTGATTCTGGGATTAAGCCTGGAACACCCTTTGAGGAGCTGCCAGATGATTGGGTTTGCCCTCTTTGTGGGGTATCTAAAGACCAGTTCGAAAAGTTAGTAAAATGAAGAAATTTCAAAAAATCTTTAAATGGGGGAGGAAACATGATGGAAAAGAAAGTGCAATCTGTTTTAAATAAGATGAGGCCATCGCTGCAAGCTGATGGTGGCGATGTGGAATTAGTAGAGATCACATCCGATGGGGTGGTAAAGGTAAAGCTAAGGGGTGCCTGTAGCGGATGTATGATGAGTCAGATGACACTAAAAATGGGTATAGAGAAGGCAATAAAACGAGAAGTACCAGAGGTAAAAGAAGTTATTTCTGTATAAGATAATTGGCACAGATAATTGGCACGACATTTCACTTGAGAACCAATAGTGAATGTATGTGTTACAATTATGTTAATGTGGAATTTTCCATATGGGTATGGGTTCCAGAGCTGTCAAACAGTTTACAGCTGTCAAATAGTTTACCCATCTGTGCTACACAGTGAAAAAAAATACCAGGAGGTGAAAAATGGCAAAAATTAAGGTGTACTCAACACCCACATGCCCCTACTGTCGGCTGGCAAAAAATTTTCTGAAAGAAAAAGGTGTTGACTTTGAAGACGTAGACGTTTCAGTGGATCGCAAAGCTGCAGAAGAGATGATACAAAAATCCGGACAAATGGGGGTCCCTCAAATTGAAATCAACGGAAAAATCATTGTGGGTTTTGATAAAGGAGCAATAGAAAAGGAGCTAGGTAATGTATGACCTAATAATCATAGGGGCAGGCCCAGCAGGTATAACCTCTGCAGTGTATGCTGCAAGAAAAAAGATGAAGACACTTGTGATAACAAAAAATATTGGAGGATATGCGTCACTTTCTAG
>JAQURP010000001.1:50202-53505 GCA_028715545.1 Methanocellales archaeon
TAATGTATGACCTAATAATCATAGGGGCAGGCCCAGCAGGTATAACCTCTGCAGTGTATGCTGCAAGAAAAAAGATGAAGACACTTGTGATAACAAAAAATATTGGAGGATATGCGTCACTTTCTAGCGCCGTCGAAAACTACATTGGCTATCAGTTTATCTCAGGTCTTGAGTTGGTAAAAAAGTTCGAAGAACACCTAAAAAGTTTTGATGTCGAAATAAAAGAAAATACTGAAGTACTGTGCGTCAGAAAATTAGACAATCATTTCAAGGTGGAGACGGATACAGGAGAATATGAGTGTTTAACTGCAATAGTTGCTACAGGAAGAAAGCCAAGATTACTTGGTGTGCCAGGCGAAATAAAATTCAGGAACCGAGGGGTTACATATTGCGCAACATGTGATGCACCTCTATTTGCTGGAAAAGATGTTGCAGTGATTGGTGATGGTAATTCTGCCATGGATGCGGCTATTCAGTTAATGTCCATTGCAAACAAAATTTATCTGATTAATATCAGTGATGATATGGTAGGTGATGAGATAATGATAGAAAAGATAAAAAAATCAGATAAAGTTGAAATCCTTAACAACGCCAAAACAAAAGAGATTTTGGGCGATAAATTTGTCAATAAAATCAAAATACAGGTTAACAAATCTGTAGAAAGAATCTTAGATGCGCAAGGTGTTTTCATCGAGATTGGCTCAATGCCTGTCAAAGGTCCTGGATGTGGTGTTAATACTAACGAAAAAGATGAGATCATTGTGAACCAGCGGTGTGAAACTGATATTCCTGGATTATTTGCCGCAGGGGATGTTACCGATGTTCCTGAAAAACAGATAATTGTTGCTGCTGGGCAAGGAGCTATTGCAAGTCTTTCAGCTTTTAAGTACATCTCAAAAAACATTTTTGATGCGTAGAAGCATGAGAACAAAATTATGATTATGTTATGGTCTGGTAGGTATGGATAGATATGTTGATCGCCATACTCCTGAAAAGGAAAAATGGGTGTGGGGGATTCAAGGATGTATTCCGATCTTGTGCCAGATAAAGAGCTAGATTGTGTCGGTTTCTACTGCCCTATGCCCATCTCCATGACAAAGGAAGCAATAGAAGACATTGACATAGGACAGGTGCTGAGGGTGGATGCTGATGATCCTGCAGCTGAAGAGGATATTAAGCGTTGGGCCAAAAGGACCGGACACGATATTCTGAAATTTGAAAAAGAGGGGGCAATATTGACATTCTATATAAAAAGGATGAAATGAGTTAAATTAGATTAGTAAGATATTTTATTCAATGGGATATAAGGAAAGATAGGTGGTTTAAAATGGGCGACTCTATTTTGTATGTGCAAACAAGTGATATTCCAGAAAGGCAGTATGCTCCTTTGGTTTTGGCCCAAACTGCGAAGATGATGGACATCGACTCAAAAGTGTATTATTTAGGTCAAGGCCTGAGAATCGTGCTCCTGGGTGTAGCTGAAAAGATAAAGCTTGGAAGTTTTCCAAGTGTATTGGACATGATAAATAAGACCCTGGAGATGGGAATTGAAATCTATGCTTGTGAAGCATCCAAACAGATGTTTGGTTGGGAAAAAGTTGAATTGATAAAGGGAATAAAAATAGTGGGCGCAGGAACACTGAATGACCTGGCACTGGATGCTAGTGCAACAATGTGGTTTTAGGGTCAGTCCATGAGAAAGATATATTTGGATCACGCATCATCGATGCCCGTTGATCCAAGGATATTGGATTTTGTCGGACCTTTTCTTAAAAGTGGCTTTGGAAACCCATCATCCCTCCATTCAATGGGATTGGGGGCGCAGAGAGCTATCGAAGATGCCAGAGAAAAAGTTGCAAGACTCATAAATGCAGAGAATGAGGATTGTATCATCTTTACCAGTGGAGCGACCGAATCTAACAACCTAGCTATTAAGGGGACAGCTCTCAGGAACATAGGGAAAGGTAAAAAGGTTGCTATGGGTGCCATAGAACACATATCAGTCCTTAACTCCATGAAAGAACTTCTAAAAAGTGGTTTTGAGTTGGGGATCATATCAGTTGATTCAACTGGGATCGTTGATATCGAAAGAATCAACGCTATTTTGACCAAAGATACCACTTTGACGTCGATAATGTACGCAAATAATGAGATAGGGACCATAGAGCCTATTAGAGAGATAAGTGAGGCAGTCCATGAAAAATGTTTATATTTGCATGTGGATGCAACTGCCGCTGCGGGTCGTATACCCATCGATGTACAAAAGGATGGGATAGATCTTTTGACACTGTCATCGAACGATATGTACGGGCCTCAGGGTGCAGGTGCATTGTATATAAAACCAGGTGTAAAGCTTCAACCAATTCTTCTTGGTGGTGGGCAAGAGAGGGGGCTTAGGTCTGGGACAGAGAACCTATTCGCAATTCTGGGAATGGGGGAAGCGGCAAAAATAATGAAGAATGAAATGAAACAGGAAAGTGAGAGGGTCAGGGAAATAAGGGATAAACTTGTCGAGGAGATACTAAAGATCGAGGAAGCGTATCTTACGGGTCATCCCAGCCAGAGACTCCCTAATCATGCCAGTTTCAGGTTCAGTCGTATAGAAGGCGAAAGCATCCTATTGAATATGGATATGAAATACAATATACAGGTATCAACTGGGTCAGCGTGCAGCTCCAAAACGTTGGAGCCATCGCACGTCTTATTGGCGATTGGTTTGAAACACGAAGAGGCCCACGGATCAATGGTCTTAACCCTTGGACGATCAAATAATATTGGAGAAATACCCATGATCTCAAAGGCTGTAAAGGAGACGGTTGAAAGGTTGAGAGAACTTTCACCCCTATAAAATAAAGAGGATATTGGAGGCAGTTTGTATGGCACAGATTGGTTATAGTAAAAAGGTATTGGATCATTTCACAAATCCTAGAAATGTGGGCGTTATAGAAGCCCCAGATGGTTATGGGAAAGTGGGAAACCCGGTCTGCGGAGACCTGATGGAGATTTTTATTAAAGTGAAAGACGATATCATCACAGATATTAAGTTCAGAACCTTCGGTTGCGGTTCTGCCATTGCAACAAGCAGCATGGTTACTGAGATGGCTAAGGGGATGCATGTCGATGAAGCCCTGAAAATAACCCGCAATGACGTGGCCGATGAGCTTGAAGGTCTGCCCCCAAAGAAGATGCATTGCTCCAACCTGGCATCCGATGCGCTTCACGAAGCTATTAAAGATTATGAGGGGAAAGTGAAGGATAAAGGTCTAACTAAATGAATAATAAATATCTTAAATAATAATAATA
>JAQURP010000001.1:53605-76489 GCA_028715545.1 Methanocellales archaeon
AATAATAATAATAGTTGCCATTATGACTGCTGTACTATAATAAATAATAAGATTTTATTTTATGAATTAATAGGACTACAAGGAGGTAATAGTATGGGGGAAGAACAGGTGGAAGGAATTATTAGGTTACCTAGATTGGGTGAGAAAGCGCCGGAGTTTGAAGCAGTAACAACACAGGGTAAGTTGAAGCTCTCGGATTTTAGGGGAAGTTGGCTCATACTGTTTTCGCATCCAGCCGACTTCACGCCCGTATGCACGACAGAATTCATAGGATTCGCAGAGATCTTTGATGAGTTACAGGTACGCAATGTCCAGCTTATGGGATTGAGCATAGATAGCGTTTATTCTCACATATCTTGGGTCAGAAACATTGAGGAGAAGTTCGGTATAAAGATACCTTTTCCTGTGATTGCAGACCTAAATAAAGAGGTTGCAAGCCTTTATGGCATGATCATGCCAGGAGAAAGCAAGACAGAAACGTCAAGATGTGTCTTTGTGATCGATCCGGACGGAATCCTTAGAGCGATGATATACTATCCACTGACAACAGGCAGAAACATGGACGAGATATTGAGAATCATAGATGCACTGCAAACAACAGATAAACATCATGTGGCAACTCCAGCCAACTGGAAGCCAGGTGAGCCTGTCATAGTTCCACCGCCACCTACTCAGGAGGCTGCAGAAGAAAGACTAAAGCAGGGATTCGATTGTAGGGACTGGTACTTCTGTAAAAAGAAGTTGGATTAGTGATACAATGGCATGCATTAGCCCGGATGGTAAACCTACCGAGTTAGGAAAGAAGCTTCTAGGGGCAGCAAAAGACCCTAGCACACCGGAGGAGATAGCGAGCACGCTTATCCTCCCCCTTTTCAGGGTGAGAAGTGGATTAAGAGACCTGATGGAAGTAGGATACTTGAAAGAAGAGGGAGAAAAATATAAAATAACAGACAAAGGATTTAAATCTTTAGAATAATTGGTGATATGGGGGTGACAAACAACCACCTTAATATATCAGTATATCCCTAATATATCAGTGTATTTCTGGTCTATCTACCTTTGATGCTTCGCCAACGGGATACGTGTGCAAGCATGTATTCGGTGAATCCAGCTCTTTTCAACCAAAGAAGATGCATTTTTTTCCAATCTGGCAGCCGATGATCTTCACGGAGCTATCGAGGATCGTGGAAGAAAAATAGAGTTATAAAATAAAAAGGGAGGGCTTAAAATGACCAAAAGATTGCAGGTCTATAGGTGCAATGTTTGTGGCAACATTGTAGAAGTATTGTATGCAGGGGTAGGACAACTGGTGTGTTGCGGGCAACCGATGGAACTGCTTGAAGAAAAGACAGAAGATGTTGGGAAGGAAAAGCACGTTCCGGTAATAGAAAGAACAAAAGACGGAGTTAAAGTTAAAGTCGGCTCAGTGCCACATCCTATGGAAAAAAGCCATCATATAGGATGGATAGAGATAATTGCTGATGGAAAAGCATACCGTCATTTCTTGACATCCGAAGATCTCCCAGAAGCGACCTTTGCTATCAAGGCCGATAAAATAACAGCCAGAGAATGCTGCACTTTGCACGGACTGTGGAAAAATAAAGATTAGGTCAATTAGTGCTCATTCCGACGCCTGTTTTCAGGTGCCAGTCATAAGATTCAAGATTTTTCTACATATCTCCGATTTCAGAGGCAAATATACTCTATTCTGCTTTTTGTCCAAGTGGTCCACAAGGTATGGGCATATGTAAAATAGATGCCGAGACAATAAAATTTGCAATCACATTGTAAATAAAGAATATCGGAATCCTGCACAGGGACGAAAGTATCGGATATATCTGGGGTTGGGATACCGAATACAGCGTTGAAGGGTAATTATATTGGCAACAATCGAGGTAATAAAACACCGATTTTTCTATTTTTAATAAGGAGGATTAAGATGGGTAAGATAAATAACCAACAAAAAAACTTCTTGGAAGAGAAGTTTGGCGATAGGGTGACTTTCAATCAAATAGAAAGGAAGCTCTATGGGCATGACATCGCAACCATACCTAACCTCATCAAACCATTTATTGGCAGTACGATACCAGATGCGGTTGTGCAGCCGGAATCGACTGAGGAACTGGTTGACCTTATTCGATGGGCTAACGTACAAAAGGTCCCGCTCACGCCGCGGGCGAAGGCAACTTCGGGATACGGCGGCGTTCTGCCGGTCAAAAAAGGAGTGGTTGTCGACTTCTTCCGCATGAACGGGGTAATTGACATAGATGCGAAAAACCTCACTGCCACAGTGCAGGCAGGTATCGTGTGGGAGAAACTCGATCGAGCGCTTCAGAAAGGGGGCCTGGCCCTCAGGCTCTATCCATCCAGCTACCCAGGATCTACGGTCGGCGGCTGGCTGGCACAAGGTGGCACAGGATTAGGGTCTTTTGAGTGGGGTCAGTTTTACCAGAACGTAGTGAGTGCAAAGGTTGTCCTTTCCGATGGCACGGTAAAAGAATTTAGTGGTCCAGATATCGAACTTATATCTGATGCCGAGGGTACGACTGGACTAATCAGCGAACTCACCATTCGAGTAATGCCACTCGAAGAAATGGAAGTAATCGCCATTGGATGTTATGATGTCAATGACTTACAGCTGCTAATCCAGTCGTTTATTGATGAGGACTTTCCCATTTGGTCTCTAAGCTTCATCAATCCGCTCATGTCGGAAATGAAGAACGAGGCACCCTTACGGGAGCATCAAGGACATCCTACAGAGGAGCGTGTACTTCTGCCGACATCATATATAGTCACGCTGGCTTTCCGCAAGAATGATCAGGATAAACTGATGGGTAAACTTACCGAACTTCTGAAGCTGTGTCATGCGAAGCTTCTGAGCGCTCGTATCGCCGAACATGAGTGGAAGGAGCGTTTCAACCTGATGGTTGTCAAACGGCTTGGTCCCAGCCTGGTACCGGCAGAAGTGGTAGTGCCACTAGAAGCACTTGGCGAAGTAATGTCCGAAATAGAATCCAAAGTCGATCAGCCCACCGTTAAAGAGGGTGTCATAGTCCGTGAAGGTAGAAATGGTAAGCCTGAAGTCATCATCCTTGGATTCATACCCAGCGATCAGCGCAAGTTCACCTATAATCTCGTTTTCGGCCTATCTCTCAGCATTATGAAGATCGCAGAGAAGTATGGGGGGCGAGCCTACTCTACAGGGATATATTTCTCAAGCAAAGCGGAAACCATACTGGGCAAAGATCGCCTAGCTCGGATCAAGGAATTCAAAAAGGAAGCAGACCCTCATGGTATCCTAAATCCTGGCAAAGTCACCAGTGGTGGCGTTATTGCCTCGATGGTGAGCTTGGCTAACAGGTTCGAGCCACTCATGAGACCCCTTGGTAATTACGTTACCACCAAAATCGGTGAAAGACCGACCAAGCCGGTGCGAGGTATTCCTGCAGAAGTTGCCTGGTACGCTTACAGTTGCTCTCAATGCGGCTACTGTGTGGAGCAGTGCGACCAGTTTTATGGTCGAGGTTGGGAGAGCCAAAGCCCTCGAGGTAAATGGTACTGGCTTCGGGAATATATGGAGGGACGCGAACAGTGGAATCAGCAAATGGTTGACACCATCCTCGCATGTACCACCTGTGAATTATGCAACTTGCGCTGTTCAGAGTCGTTGCCCATAGAACCATCTTGGCTGAAACTGCGAGGCAAACTGGTCCACGAGGATAAGAGGATGACATTCCCACCTTTCGAGATGATGGTCGCAGCCAATTACTCCCAAGGCAATATCTGGGCAGGCCTCCGAAAGAACCGAGTTGATTGGTTCCCATCAGATCTCTGGGAAAAGCACGGTCCGGACCACAAATCACAAGCGGTTTATTTTGTAGGGTGCACCGCCAGCTACGTTGCAAAAGACATCGCTATGGCTACCGTGAGGCTGCTGGATGAAGCTGGTATCGACTTTACCTATCTGGGTACCAAAGAAAACTGCTGTGCAACTCCTTTCCTCGTATGCGGTAAATGGGACGCCTTTATGGATACTATGAAAAAGAATATCCAGGCGGTGAAGGAAACTGGAGCGGATACGGTTTTCACCTCCTGTCCTGCCTGCGACATGATGTGGCGTAGCGTCTATCCGGAGTGGGCCAAAAAGCTGGGAATCGAATATAACATCAAAACCAGACATTATAGTGAAGTGATGTCCGAGAAAATCAAATCTGGCGAGTTTAAATTCCCAGAAAACAGATCATTGCCTACAACCGTCACATGGCACGACTCTTGTCACATCGGTCGAGTATCGGGTGTCTACGAACCGCCTCGTGAGATGATCAAGGCCATTCCAAATGTCAATCTTGTGGAAATGCCTTTCAATCGGGAGGAAGCCCATTGTTGTGGCTCTGTGTTAACTCTGATTAGCGAACCACCGGTGGCTGCAGAAATCGGCAAAACGCGTCTTGAAGAAGCTTTAGAGGTCGGTGCTGAGAAGGTGCTTGCACTTTGTCCCTGCTGTGAGGTTCAGTTCAGGGTTAGCGCAAAGAAGAAGGATATTCCGATTGAGGTGGTCGATCTTGCAAGATTCAGCGCATCAGCGCTGGGCTATGATTTCCCTGATCCCAATCCGGAAGTCCATAGGCAATGGGGCGTCTTCGAAGCTATGATCGGATTGATGACTCCTCAGGGATTCGCCGATCTTATGGGTACTATGTGGCCGGAGATGATCGACTCCCTGCCCTATGGAATGGGGCCGATGATGCGATTCATGGGCAAGATCCCTGGAGCTCTCACGCTGATGAAGCCGATATTCCCAATACTATTTCCCAGGTTGCTGCCCAAGATGATGCCTAAGGTCCTACCAACGATGATCAAATGCATTGAGGATAGTATATCCATGCCAGAGAATATGATCGATTTGATGCCTTCTTTGATGCCTCAAGTTATGGATAACCTGATGCCTCACATGATCGGAGACTTGGTGCCCTTGGTCACCCAACCGATGATTGATTACCTGCACTGAAAGGGCTAAGCAGATTACTTCTCGAGGTTAGATTCGAATGATCTATATCACATTCTATCGGAACTATTTTAGGAGTTATTGCAGGTAAGGCATTCATACTTGTGGGCAGTCTCTCCGGTATTGCATGAATAGCTACAGGAAACCTCTGGTCAGTTATTATTTTTGTAATATTTTTTTTTACGTTGGAAATTTGTAATCTCCAAAAAATTATTTGGATGGGTATTTTGATTGGTGTATAATATTTGGCTAGGTTATTATCTATGGGTGAAACTATCTTAGGAATCTATGTATGATTTTTGTGAAGATTTTTTTTTTTAGAATTTCAAGTATTAAACTCAAAGACATTGAATTTTAAGGAATATTATGATTAGTGTTACAATTTAGGTCAATTTTTAAGGATTTTTATCCTACGACAAACATTAATAATCAGAACTCTCTATAATGCCTGACATGTTAGGGGCATTACTGGTTATCGAGGACGGAACGGTCATCAGGGGAAAAGGATTCGGCTGCGTTGGGGAAGTGGTTGGTGAGGTCGTATTCAACACGAGTATGACAGGATATACTGAAATCCTGACCGATCCCTCAAACAAAGGGTTGATAGTTGTTTTTACCTTCCCTTCTATTGGGAATTATGCTGTACCGCCTGATTTTGAATCGGATATCATCCAAGCATCGGGCGTGATAGTAAAAGATGCCTGTAAGGAGCCAAGCCATTGGCAATCCGATAAGACCGTTGCAAAATGGTTTGAGGAAAGTGGAACCCCTGGAATAGAGGGGATTGACACCAGGCGGCTAACTAGAAAGATAATAAAGGATAATACGATGTCAGCAGTTCTGTCTGTCTACAAAGATGAGCCAAACATAAGTGAGCTCATCGAGAGAGCATGCGATCCTAGCAAGACAGATCTAGTCTCTCAGGTTTCAGTTCATAGATCAAAATATTTTGATGCTAGGGGTAAACATACCATTTCAATTTTGGATTGTGGTACCAGGAAAAGCCTGTTGAAGGAGCTGAATCAAAGGAGAATAAACGTCAGGTTGAAACCCCCCTCTTCTGATAAGATGGAAATTATGGAAGATGACCCAGATGCATTGATAATTTCAGGTGGTCCAGGAGACCCTTCTATTCTTAGCCATGTTATAGGGACCACTCGGGAGGTCCTGAATGAGATACCTATCTTTGGTATAGGTATTGGATGTCAGATCGTTGCCCTTGCATCTGGAGCAAAGATCGTCAAGATGGGTTTTGGGCATAGGGGGAACCAGCCTGTCAGAGACCTTGAGTCTGGTAGGATATATATTACCTCTCAGAACCATGGATACGTCATTGACGCTTCTTCGCTTGAGGGTAAGCTTGAGTTGACCCAGGTAAATGCAAATGATGGTACTGTGGAAGGAATTTCACATGCAGAATTGCCGATAATGGGGGTGCAATATCATCCGGAAGTGGGTTTTGACAACAAGTATCTTTTCGATAAATTTGTGAGGCTCATGGAGGCGTATGCCTAGGAAAGAGAATATAAAAAAAGTCCTGGTGATAGGCTCTGGACCGATCATAATAGGTCAAGCTGCAGAGTTTGACTACTCTGGATCGCAAGCATGTCGTTCGCTGAGAGAAGAGGGCGTAGAGATCGTTCTGGTAAACTCGAATCCTGCAACCTTTCAGACAGATGTGGGCGTTGCTGACAAAGTGTACATCGAGCCGCTCACTCTGGAAATAGTTACCGAGATAATACGGAAAGAAAGGCCAGATAGCCTACTTCCAACACAGGGGGGGCAGACAGGCCTAAATCTTGCAGTTCAATTGTATAAAACGGGAGTACTAAAAGAGACTGGCTGTAGGGTGATAGGGACCTCTGTAGAGTCGATCATGAGGGCGGAAGAAAGGGAGCTATTTTTCGATCTCATGAAGAACATTAGTGAGCCCATCCCGAAATCGATAAAAGCCTCTTCTCTGGAGGAGGCAAAGAAAGGTGCAGAAGAGATTGGTTTTCCTATAATCATTCGACCAGGTTATTGTCTTGGGGGCACAGGAACCGGAATCGCTTACAATATGGTGGAGCTTGAGCAGATTACGATGAGGGGTCTTGACCTCAGTATGAATAACGAGGTAAATCTTGATCAATGCGTGATAGGGTGGAAAGAGATCGAGTTCGAAATGGTCAGGGATTCAGCAGACAATTGCATTACGATCTGCAGCATGGAAAACGTTGATCCGATGGGAATCCATACAGGCGATAGCATAGTGGTTGCTCCAGCGCTGACATTGACTGACCACGAATACCAGGTATTGAGAAACGCTGCTATAAGGATAGTAAGGGCTTTAAAGGTTGAGGGAGGCTGCAACATTCAGTTTGCAGTACGCCCGGATAAGTTCGACTATTTTGTCATAGAGGTGAATCCAAGGTTAAGCAGGAGTTCTGCTCTTGCATCAAAAGCAACAGGATATCCGATAGCAAGGGTCGCCACAAAGATTGCGCTTGGTTTAAATCTTGATGAGATACTAAACAGAGTGACAGGCAAAACGCCTGCTTCGTTTGAACCTACGATAGATTATATCGTTTGCAAGATTCCAAGATGGCCTTTTGATAAATTCAGAGAGGCAAACAAGATCATTGGGACGCAGATGAAGGCGACCGGCGAAGTGATGGCAATCGGGCGCATGTTCGAGGAAGCCCTGCAAAAGGCAATAAGGTCTCTTGATATCGGGAGATATGGGCTAGGGGCAGATGGAGAATCTGAGCCGATAACAGATGCAGAGGACCTTCGCACGAAGTTGAGAAAGCCCACGGATATGAGAATCTTTCATATCAGAGACGCCATTGCCATGGGGATGGGCATAGATGAGATATATGATCTAACCAAGATCGATCGATGGTTTTTGTACAAGATTCGAAACATCGTCTCTATGGAGAGAGAACTCAGAAATCTTTCGTTGGACAGCCCCGACGTAGTTATGGTGATCAAAGAAGCGAAGAAGCTTGGTTTTTCTGATTTGCAACTTGCGCATATTTTCAGCTCTGATGAGATTACCATAAGAGAACTCAGGAAGGAGAAAGGCATCAAAGCAGTCTACAAGATGGTTGACACTTGCGCAGCAGAGTTTGAAGCCCGTACGCCTTATTACTATTCATCCTATGAGGAGGAGGACGAAGTCGTTTCCTCGGATAAAAAGAAGGTCATCATACTGGGGGGCGGGCCGATCAGAATAGGGCAGGGAATAGAGTTTGATTATTGCACGGTCCACGCGGTATTTGCGCTAAAAGAAGAAGGCGTAGAGGCCATTGTGATAAACAACAATCCAGAGACGGTATCGACAGATTTCGATATATCAGATAAATTATATTTTGAACCCCTCACCTTTGAGGATGTGATGAACGTCATAGAGAGAGAAGACCCCTGTGAGGTAATGGTCCAGTTTGGGGGCCAAACACCGATCAATCTCGCTGAACAACTTTCGATGGCAGGAGTGAAAATCCTTGGAACATCGTATAAGAGCATAGACTTGGCAGAGGATAGGGATAAATTTAGACGACTTTTGGATCGTATTAACATTCCTCAAGCAGAATCTGGAACTGCTATGTCTCTCGAGGAAGCCAGAAAAATAGCTTCTCGTATAAATTACCCAGTACTTGTGCGCCCTTCCTACGTCCTAGGGGGGAGGGCCATGGAGGTCGTCTACGATCAAAAAGAGCTTGACATATATATGGCAGAAGCTGTGCGTGTGTCACCGAAACACCCTGTACTCATAGATAAGTTTCTACAACCTGCGATTGAGCTGGATGTGGATGCTGTTTCTGACGGAGAGAATGTGTTGATAGGGGGAATAATGGAGCATATAGAGCATGCAGGAGTTCACTCCGGTGATAGCGCATGTGTAGTGCCTCCACAGTCTCTGAGCGATGAGACGATCCAAATTGTGAAAGAATATACCACCAGTCTGGCGAGAGAGATTGGTGTGAAAGGTCTGATGAATATCCAATATGCAGTAAAAGATAAGGTATATGTTCTTGAGGTGAACCCAAGAGCAAGCAGGACGATTCCATTCATTTCCAAGGCTATTGGCATGCCTTTGGCCAAACTTGCTGCTAAAGTTATGCTGGGCCAATCGCTCCCAAAAACCTATGTAGGGCTCCCGCCTATAGGGCACTTTGCAGTGAAAGAGGTGGTATTTCCTTTCATAAAATTGCCTGGGGTAGACCCAGTATTAGGGCCCGAGATGAAGTCCACGGGAGAGTCCATGGGGATTGATGTGGATTTTGGAAGGGCTTTCTATAAAGCACAGTTGGGTGCAAACATGCAATTACCGGCGAAAGGAGACGTTTTTTTATCTGTAAAAGAAGAAGACAAAAATCTCATAGTTCCAGTTGCCAAAAAGCTTCAACAAATGGGATTCGACATATTTGCTACAAATGGAACTGCGGAAGCGTTGAGGTTGGAGGGCGTTAGGGCCAAAGAAATTCTCAAGGTCAGTGAAGGCCGACCAAACGTCGTGGACTACATGAAGAGTAGAAAGATATCATTGGTGATTAATACGCCAAGCAGGAAAAAAGAGGCGAAGAGAGACGGTTATGTGATAAGAAGGAATGCGGTGGAACTCAACATTCCGTATATAACGACCATCGCTGGTGCACAAGCATCAGTGGAGGCCATGGAAAAAATAGGGGGAATAAAAGACCTAACCATCAAATCCCTCCAAGAGTACTATGGCGGATAATCTTGTTTACTGGGCTAGCAGTGGTTAAAATGGCTTTTTTTATAGGGACCGGGGGTAAAAGGAATCTATGCAAGACTATCGAGAATTTCAGCAAGCCTTGGAACTTCAAATAAGTGAAATTCTGTAAACTCATTTGCTGATGCCATATAAATCTCGCTTATCACTTTTCTCAGATTGGGATCCAGTCTTGGGGGCTTTGACTCACATAGAACTTTCCATTCCTTTATCCCTTTAATGCTTGCCTCTTTCTTTGCCTTCTCCACATCCTTGTACCAATTTGTTTCTCGGTAATATTGCCTCGCGATCTCTTTGCTCACATGTATGCCTTCATAAGTGAACCTACATTCGTCTAAAGTTCCAACAACATCTACAACCATCGGCTTTCTATGGGGATCAAATCCAAACTCAACTTTACCATCCTCGTTCTCTAATCCTGCTTTTGAGGCTGTTTCTGTGATGAGTTCGTCGATATGTAACAGTATATTTTTTACCTCTCTAACCTCTCCGTCACTCAGTCCAGCAAGTTCTTGTGCTTCTACCCAAGTGACATATCTATCTCTCTCCTCCAGTTTTGTGCTTACATCAAAAATTGGCTTCTTAAGCCTATCTCCCGGTTGAGGAGGGTGGTTCAATCCCAAATCCTCAGGTTTAAGCCCCGCATTCAGTCTCTCAAAAACAGATGATCCTTTTGGCAATCCATTTCTGTATATGATCTCTAAGGGAATCAAGAAATTAGCAAGATTTGGTGAAAACACATCATAATCGTATGTAAGTTTTCCATCTAATCTGTGGGCCTTTGGATGAAATACCCTCACAAGGCTTATTTCCATGGTGCTAGTGGGGACTTTCAATTCATCTATCTGAACAAGTTTTCCAGCCTGTATTACTCCCCGGTAGTGTGTCCTTATCCCTTTTTCTTCTAATCTCTCAAAAAAGTAGGCACCCATCATACAGAGGACAGATCCTTTATTTTCTATAAGGTCCGGCATCTCTCCCCAATCAAAGACCGAATATTTATCTGAAAAATGAAATCTTCCTAGGCCCATCTTGTCCTTCGTGGGCTTTATTATTACTTCTAGGTCTTTTACGCTGCCCATCCATTACACCCGGTTTAAATCATCTTTGAGAGTATCATCTGCAGCGTTAATCTCCCCAATCTTTTTCATTTGATATTCTTGTATCCTCTCTGTTAAGCCTTTATTATCTATGGCAAGTATTTTTGCAGCTGCTATGGCTGCCCCCTCTGGCTCTATGTTAACCAGTGAGCCTATGCCACTTGGTACTCTTAAAGAAGAATATATATCAGCTCCACCAAATTTTTCAGAGTAAGGGGGACATGCTATGACTGGCTTGGTTGTATTTGCATCCACGAGACCGCTAAGTGCATTAGACCTTCCAGCAACAGTGATATACACTACTCTTTCTAGCTTGTCGTACTCATCCAATATATCTAAGACCTTTCTTGGGGTTTTGTGGGCAGAGGCCACTCTAAACTCATACTTGACTTCGAGATTATCTAATGTCTTTCCGATTGATCTAGAGATGTCCAGGTCTTTATTCGAGCCCATTAAAATGATGACTTTATCCCTCATTGCTGCACCTCCATAACATTATATCAATAAATACCTATTAAAAGATTACAATGTTGTGAAAAATTCAGAAACACCTTATCTCATGATAATCCATAACACTTGCATCATCATCTCTCTTCCAATGTCGATGTATCGCCTATCGGAAGTCCTAGGTCCTGTGCTTTGAGAAGACGGCGCATTATCTTGCCACTCTGCGTTTTTGGTAAGCTCTCTCTGAACTCGATCTCTCGCGGATATGCGTGGCCTGCCAGCCTTTTCTTGATGAATTGTTTGATATCGTCCTCAAGTTCTGTGGACGGTTGATATCCTTTTTTTAGGGAAACGAAGGCTTTTATGATCTCCCCTCTTACGAGATCTGGCTTGCCTATCACTCCTGCTTCCACAATTGCAGGATGTTCGACTAATACGCTTTCTACCTCGAATGGTCCGATTCTCTCACCAGCAGTTTTAATGATATCATCTGCCCTACCTATAAACCAGAAGTAACCTTCATCATCCATTCGAGCCATATCACCGGTAATGTACCACCCCTTCTTGAAATAGCTTCTATACTTTTCTGCATCTCTCCAGACAGCTTTCATCATCGATGGCCAAGGAGGTTTTATAGCTAGGTTACCTTCCTTCCCTACTGGTCTTTCGTTGCCATCATCATCTATTATGCTGGCTCTGATTCCAGGAAATGGCTTTCCCATCGAGCCTGGTTTTATGGACATAGTTGGATAATTTGCTATAAGTATGCCTCCGGTTTCGGTCTGCCACCAGTTATCATGAAATGGCAGTCCAAATACCTTAAGAGCCCAATGTATTGCCTCTGGATTCAAGGGCTCTCCTACTGAGCATAAATATCTAAGACTTTCTAGATCGTAATTTTTTGCGACCTCTTCTCCAGCATGCATCAGCATCCTTATGGCTGTGGGGGCTGTATACCATACCGTAACCCGGCGTTTCTCTATTAAAGAGTACCATTTTTCCGGAGAGAATTTGCCTTCATAAACGACAGATGAAGTTCCATTGGACCATGGTCCAAGAATGCCGTATGCTATTCCCGTTACCCATCCCGGGTCGGCCGTGCACCAGTATATATCATCCTCTTGTATATCTAGAACCCATTTCATGGTAAGATGCTCTTGAAGTATTGCGTAGTGTGTATGAACTATTCCCTTTGGCTTTCCAGTGGTACCAGATGTGTAGAGCATGAACAAAGGATCTCCTGGATGCATTTGCTCTATTTCAAAATCTCTGGACGCCTTTTTCATCTCACCCATATAGTCTATTTCTTCGTCCGTGCCTTCATCATCTACGATCATCACGTGTTTCAATTCTGGAAGCTTGTCTTTAATTTCGTCCACCCTTTTTTTAAGTTCAGAATTTGTGACTAATATCCTTGCGCCGCTATCTCTTAGCCTATCCTCTAAAGCATTTGTACCAAATGCTGAAAACAGATTGCTAGCAATGGCGCCTGTTTTTATTATGCCAAGAAAACTTACGTAAAGCTCTAGAATTCTCGGCAAGAATATGAAAACCCTATCTCCTCTTTGGGTACCATATTCCTTCAGAACATTGGCAAATTTATTTGAAAGATTTTGTAAGTCTAAAAAGCTGTACTCTCCACTCGTCCCATTGCTCCCCTCGCAATACAATGCAACTTTGTCCTTCCTCCATGTCTTGGTTTGTCTATCTATCGCATTGTAGGCGGCGTTGAGTTTTTCTCCTTCAAACCATTCTATTTCATCGTAAAAATTATTCCACTCAAACTTTTTGTACGTCTCTTCATAGTTCTCCATGTTAGGCTTTACCCTAAATTTATTTGGCTTTCTAATGATTTCATTCATGTGTAATATCGCCTGAATCCAGGTAATCCCCACTCTTTTTCTTGTAAAATTCGCACTGCTTCTCCCGCTTCCTGCTCAGTCCTAACACGTGTATATACCTGCATTTTATTTATTTTCAATATGTTCCCACAAGGACATGAACGAGTCTTTTGGTTTTTGTTAGCATAGAGGAATCTCCCACATTTACAGCGAATTAGCAAGTACATTAACTCCCTCCTAAAAGATATCGAACGTTGCCTGTTTTGGCTGACCTTTCAGTTCAGCATTAGAGTATCCAAAATAAGAGAGGATTCTGGAAGTTGCCGGGATGATCTGATTCTCCACGTAGTAATCTGAGTCTATATCATACCCTTTATCGTCTCCAATAAGGTATCCATTTTTATGACCCCTAAACATATCGACTGGATAGGCTCTGTCCCCAATACTTCCCGATCCACGAATGATAACATATGCTATCTTCATGCCAGCTTCTACTGGCTTTTTGATCCTCCTTGCCGCTCTTACATGGGCCTGTTGGGATTCATAGGAGTCCATTTTCTTCGTTAGTGTTTTGTAGATTATGAGTTTTTCCAGTGGTATTTTTCCGTCCTTTAGCAACTGAACCGTATCTTGGACCAATCGTACTGCTTTATTTGGATCCCTCTCTTGGAGAACTATCTGGACCACTTTCTCTTGTATTTCTTTTGCCAAATCACACCAATCCCCCCGCCTAATTTCAAGCCCCTTGACTATGATATCGCCTTCAGAAGTCAGTCCAGCATAACGCTTCTTCTTTCCCGTAAAGAAGATCACCTTGTAGAGGTTTTGGATATCAAGCTCCAATGGCAAATCGTTAGATACGGCTCGGGCAAACCTCTCTGCCATCTCCAGTATGTTTTCTCCTTTTGCTTTGACGAACAGGCTGTCCGTATCCCCATAGATAACCTCTAAGCCCAACTCTTCTGCCTTTTTCGCCGATTCCTTGATGAAATATCTTCCCCAAGCAGTGGTGGCTTCTGCACACTCCTTTCGATACCATCGCGCAGCAGACCAACCCGTATAACCATAAAATGCATTTGTTAGTATCTTGATCGCTTGTTGGTGAATGTCGATCAGTTGATATTCTGGTGAGCCCTTCTCTAGTTCTCCCAGTGCACGTTTCAGCTCACTTCTCCTTCCCACGAGGTCCTTAAGAATTCGCTTGAAGAAGCCATCTGGCTCCTTTCGAAATCTGTGCCCAACTTCGGGAGCCTCATAATAATCCCCACTTTGCACAACCGTATCAGGAGAGATATTGAATGAGATCATTATCGAGGGATACATTGCTGAAAAATCCAAACAGACCACATTTTCGTGTAGACCTTTCTTCGGCTCCAGCACGAAGCCGCCCACATAGGTCTCGCCGACTCCACCTTTTGACGGTACCAGGTCTCCGATTTTGAAAGCTTCTGCACTCAAAAATGATTCAACTTGACGACCACGCCCCATTTTTGATACTTCATCTAAGGGTTGTCTGATCATCCGTGCGAACACATATTGCAATGGTAATATTTTCTCTGCTATCCCAAGTGTGCTGACGACGTCTGCATTTGCATACTCATAAAGCTCAGCACGTTTCGTGAGATCTTGCCAGTATCGATAGATCTCGGAAGGGGACAGGTCCACTCTTTCAGATTTCTTCATCACACCCAAATATTCGGCGATGTTCTCTAGTGTTTTAACCTTAACATCATCTATATCTCGCCTGACAGCCTGATATAGGTCGATGTTCAGGCGCCCCGGCATAGTGACCCTTTTTATCACACCACCTTGGACTTGTAGAGCGCCCCCATCTTTTCCCAATTTAAGTGATATCTCGTTGATCTTGGCTCTTTGATAGATATATGGCCAGTCAAAATTATCTGAGTTGTAACCACATATGATATCTGGATCGTATGTATGTATAAAATCGATAAATTCTTTAAGAACAGAAGCTTCATCCTCTGAACTCAGTATTTTCAAATCGCCGCTATTTGTAGCCACACTTATGATGATTATGGGATCTTTCTCGGCATTTGGCATCCCACTTGGGTTAGTCATCTCGCAGTCGAATGCCATGATCTTGAGATCTGGATTTCCTCTCCTCTTTTGAGCTATAACTTCCCTTGCCTCAAGTCCCACATCAGCATATCCAACACCAACGCTCTCTCCTTTTGCTATGATTCCATCTAATGGATATAAATCATTGTCGATGATATATCTCACTGCAAATAATACATCAGCCTCTCGCACATCTAGATTAAGGTCTCTGAATCCATCGCGCAGAATTGGCACGTGTTGAGGATGCTTTACTATTATTTTGAAGGCCCGCACGTTCTTGCCGAAATCTTTTCTCTCAACGCTTTCAATCTTTTTTGGTCGAATGACTTCATCATACCTTTCTACGTTGATGTTCATCATCTCATCTATGCTGGTGCTGGCATTACCAACCACATAAAAATAGGGCTCAAATCCATGATCAAAGATGATCACACTTCGTCCTTCATCGTCCTTGCACCAAAGCCGGATTATTGCCTTACCATCCTTGGTTATGTAATCAACATCGACCAGCCAAGCGCTAATTTCCATCATACAAGAGATGATGAAGTAGATGTTAAATATTTGTGGTCAAATTTGTTTTTAACATTAATCTATTTTATTTATGCCTATTGAAAAGAAATCATAAAGTTTATCGCTGTTAGGATAAAATAACTGTATGTAAACATCCTAAGTTGAAAGCAGGAAATGCAGTGAACGCCGATAAATAGCTCAATTAACTCCCCTAAAACTCCAACCCAAAATATAATTCCTTTTCAATTTAGAATCGTCAACTTTTTTTCCATCTAAAATCCTCCTATAAAACCTTATTATTTCACTTACCTTCTTGTCAGTATCAATAAAGAAATTATTTATCCCACAATTTACTAATTGTGAACTCTTACCTAACAATCCCAATTCTTTCTCATTTATTATTTCACTGCCATTAAAAATATCATTTACGATAAATTTTCCTCCCTTTTCATCTTTTATAATTCCCTCTGAAAGTTCATGTCTAAGAGTCATCAATCTTATCTTCCCATGCACAAAAGCTATAAAGTTCCTGTTCTTAAAAGCAGCCATTTCCCCCAAGGATAATTCAGGAGATATTGTCGGTAGTGAATTTTTTAAAGAAAAATATTCCAAATCATAATCATTAAAACAATTGACATTATAATCAAGATGAATCGGAATCTTTAATCCCAAATCCAAACTGCCTAGATTTCCAGCTAAGATTCCGTCCGGTTTCAATTCATTGATTTTCTTCTTTATAAAACCTACATCTTTATCAAGCATTATTCTTGGAGTTACCCCAAACAATTTACATTTAATCTCTTTTTTCACTTGGGAGAAATCTTCTGCAAACAAATCATAATAAACAATGTCTGCCCCATTATTGGCAGCAGAAATCGCATCTTGATAACTATAAACCCTAGCCATCAACTTTTTAGGGGCACCCCCTTCTATATATCTTTTAAAATCAGGAAATAAAACCTTGATCTTTTCTCTATCAATTTTAACATCTTTTATTTTAACTTCGTAAGTTTCCTTATTCAAAATATTGCTCTCTCCGGTTGCTTTTTCTCTGTTAAAAACATCAAAAGAGTTGAATTTGCCTTCTGTAAACCCCCTGTAAAAAGCGCCCTCTAAATTATTCATCATTTCAGAAGTAATGTTAAAATTGCCATCATAAAAATCATCAATCGCTTTTCGGTAAGTTTCAGTTACAGTCGCAACATAGTAAGGGGTCCTCATCCTACCTTCAACTTTTATTGAATCTATACCAAGATCGATAATTTCTGGGATTTTTTTAATTAAACAAAGCTCCTTTGTAGAAAGGTAGTATTCTCCATTGTATTTTTTTCTGCAAGGTTGTGCGCATTTTCCCCGATTACCGCTTCTTCCACCAAGCAAACTTGAAAAAATACAGCTTCCAGAAACTGAAACACACAAAGCACCATGGCAAAAAATCTCTAGTTCACCATGGTAATTCTTTCTTATTTCGTTTATTTCTTCTTTACTCAATTCTCTGGCAAGGTTTATTCTATCTGCATTGGACACCAAATTGACATGGTAAGAGTTCATTACTCCTGCTTGCGTAGATATATGTACTTTTAAATCCGGAAAATTTTTCTTAATAAACTCAATAAAAGAAATCTCCTGTATTATTACCGCATCAATCCCAGAAGAATAAGCAAAAGATAATTGTCTAAAAAAATCTTTGATTTCAGCATTCTTAACAAGGGTGTTCATAGTCAAATCAACCTTCACATTATTTGACTTACATATCCTGATGGCTTCCTTGAGGTATTCCTCATTAAAATTAGTTGCAAATTGTCTTGCAGTGAACTTCTGCATTCCAAGATAAACAGCGTCAGCTCCTCTAGAAACCGCTGCTTTCAGATTAGCCATACTGCCAGCGGGAATTAGGAGTTCTATTTTCTTCGTTGGCGTTTTGTACATTGCACTCATCACATAAAAGATAGGTAAGATTATGTTAAATATTTGTGGCAAGTATTTGTGGTCAACGTTAATTTATGTACAATGAAAAAGCTCTAGAATTTGATGAATGAAGGGTATTTGAGATACTTTCCAAAAAAATCTTTTTATCCAAACCAGAAAAAAGCGATGGATGAGATTTATCGGGCCCTTCTACGTAGAGAGATCGTCTTGTTTGAAGGTGCATGCGGAACTGGAAAAACGCTTAGCTCCCTTGCCCCCTCCTTGCATGTTGCAAAAAACCAGGATAAGGTAGTTCTAATAGCCACCAACGTCCATCAGCAAATGCTTCAGTTCATAGATGAAGCAAAGGAGATCAAAAATGTGGCAAACATCCATGCTATCGTGCTAAAAGGCAAATTACACATGTGCCCCCTCAAAAAGGATTATGAGGAGTGCAATCTGCTGAGAGAAAACACCTATGAAATGATCGAGCTAGAGCGATTCCAAGCAGATGCAGGGCGTATGAAGCCCCTTAAAAAGCGTTCCTGTGAATATCTCGCTAATATTCTCCGAGATGATGTCACAGATTTCTTTCACTGGCTTTCATCGGATGTGAGAACGCCTGAAGAAGTCCATGAGCATGCAGTTGTGGATGGAATGTGTGGATATGAATTGTTAAAAAGAAGTATGCGTGATACGGATTTGGTCATCTGCAATTACCACCATCTGTTAAACCCTGATATTCTGTCGAAGCTTTTGGCATGGCTTGGACGTGAGCTAAGCGACATCATAGTCATATTTGATGAAGCACATAATATCGAATCTGCAGCTAGATCGCATGCTTCGCTAAAGATGACTGAGCAATTTATCGATAAGGCGATAAATGAGGTGATTGACGTTGGAGTTGATGAGGAAGAGATTTACACATTTCTTAATACCTTGAAGGATACGCTACGAGAGACATATGAATCTAGATTTGGCTTTGGTGAGAGAGAGCGGGTTGGCACAGAGTGGTACGATCTTCGCATAAGAGACCCTGCTGGCACAGAGGATTTGTTGAGCGAATGCATTCTTCAGCGTCTGCCCGATATAACTGAGTTAGTGGAAAAAGCATATGTGCGAGGTAAAGAACTCGAATTGATGTATCACAATCAGTATAAAGAGGGTTTGTCCGATACATTAAAAACGTCCTACGTGCTGGCTGTCTCATTGTTCTTCAAGGATTACTTGAAACTGGCAAGCGAACCAGGATATTACCCGCTGATAAATGTTCGACGGGAAGACGGCGAGATAACTAGCGGGATTGAGCTTTACACGTGTATCCCTAAAAATGTGACTCAGCCCTTGTTCGATTCACTGTATTCAGCGGTTTTGATATCCGCTACACTAAGACCATTTGAAACCATAAAGAGGACGTTGGGCATTCAACGGAAAACGACGGAGATTTCATATATCACTCCTTTTTCCAAGGAACGTAGACACACAATTGCAGTGGCAACTCTGCCATTGTTTATGAAGAATCGGGATGACCCATATATTTTGGGAGTGATCAAAGGTGTGTTGGAGGATGTCATAGAGCAATCAGATGGGAATGTACTGCTTTTCTTTCCCAATTATGGTGAAGCTGCGCGATATTATGCCCTTTTGGACGTAAACGTCCCAATGTTTCTTGATGAAGTTGGCGTTTCTCCGATAGATATCAAGGAAAAGTTCTTTGAGATCGGAGAATCAGGCGGTAAAGCAGTCTTGCTTACATACCTCTGGGGCACATTGACAGAAGGAATAGACTACAAAGATGGTCGGGCACGAACAGTTGTCGTAATAGGTGTAGGTTATCCTGCCCTAGGTGACAAAGTTCGAGCGATTCAATATGCATATGACCACGAGTTCGGTCATGGAAAAGGATGGGAATATGCGATTGAAATCCCAACCATTAGGAAGGTACGGCATGCCATGGGCCGGGTAGTAAGGTCTCCGGATGATTACGGCGCAAGGGTGCTTTTAGATGGCAGATATACTAGCGATTCTCCTAAAATCCTGGGAAAATATTCTGTATTCAGGGACTTTCCACCAGAGGAACAGGCTGAAATCGTGGATGTGGGGGTGGACAAGGTCAAATATTCACTGATGAACTTTTTTAACGATATCAAGCTACTGGATTCTAATAATAAACGTAGTAAAATATACTAAATAATCTAGATCTAAGTCATATCACTTGTAGCCAGATAAGATTTGATGCGCATCATAACAGTAATTCCATCATCAGATTTTAGCTTCCTACATTAGATAATTTTGTCGGAACTAACAGCCAAACATTCTACAGAACCAAAATTGAGCCTTGCACAAAAAGTGGCTATTTTTGGGGACTTTATGTGCAGAATTGAGACTTTTTGTGCAGAATCAATACGTTATGTGCAAGAGGGACTTTATGTGCAAAGCTTGCCTCAACTCTCATCGTATCCCCTAATTGCATTGGTTACATTCCGAATAGATATTAATTTCACGCCAGTAATCCTCTTCGTTAGTCTGTTCGCAAAGTATATGGTTACTATCAAGTCCTCGACGAATACTATGAAGAATTGTGCCATCACATTAGTGTAGGTCGCAGCAACAAATCCAGTACGGACAAGAATTACGAATGGTGCTATTATACATAGGTTGGCAACAAGTGAGATAAAAAGAATATATTTTGTTTCTCCAGTCCCAAAGAAGAGACTCTTGATTATAATACCAACGCCGAAGCAGATATATGGGATCATCAACCACATATAAGATTGAACAGAATAGTTGACCATAACTGGATTTGGATTGAAAAAATTAGATATTCCTCTCCATGCAAATAGACCAATAAAAGCAATGGATAACATAATTATAAATGAGAAAAAAATTGATATATATATGGCCATTCTCATATCTGTGTATCTTTTTTCTCCATAAAAATTACCAACCACCACATTTGTCCCTTCAGCAAGAGCTAACACTGGGATAATCAATGTCCACATAACCCACATTGAAAGACCATAACCACCGAACTCATTGATCCCAATAAGATTGAGAACCATCAATGTCCCCATGTAACCCAAGTTTCTTGTCAAAGAGTCTGCTCCAGTCCATTGGCCAATCTTGAGTATCGGCTTGAACAACGATCTAAACTCGATTTTTCGAATAAACGTTGGGATTTTAATCCTCAGAATATATGCCAGATACGCGAAAGCAACAATTGCCAGTATTATTTTTGATATGACATAGCCCAATGCGACACCACGTATGCCCATATGCAAAGAGAAACTCTGATCTGAAATTAAAAACAGGTCAAGTATTATATTAAGGATTACTGACAGTGTAACAAGATACAATGCCTCCTTTCCACGACGCATTGATTTGATACATATTAACAAGAGGAAAGCCACGGCTTCGAACGGCAGAGCCAATGCTTTTAGTCCAAGATACATTTTTGTTATTCCAACTATCTCCGGAGGTGTACCTATAGTCATTACGAATTGGGACATGAAACTTAGAATAAGTACCATGAATATTACTGAAAAACAAAGTTGAAGAACCAACCCCGCTTTGAGGATTTTTAAAACCTTCTCATGATTCTTCCAATTCTGAGCAACCAAAGCTAAAACACCAAAAGGGATTGTTTCGTTCACAACCTCAATAGAGACCGATAAGAACTCAAATTGTTCAGTAATTGCCAGTGCTTCTAAACTAATTTTACCAATCCAATAGATATTGGTCAGGTCGTATAATTTTGGAATGGAAAAAATCAGTAACATGAAACCCATAAATCTCCAAGGATATTGTTCTGTTAATTTTCTCCAGTCTATTCTCTTCATTCCATTACCTCATACGATATCCATAAAAAGCTGGTATTGCCCAGGCTATGAAAATCAGGATCATATAATCCCAAGGACACGATTTCAAAGCTGAAGATAAAAGGTTTTTTAGCATATCCCGCCCCTCAAGAATGATTTTTTCAACTGTAATATTATTATTCTCTCATTATTATTCTCTCCTTTCATTGCTCTCAATCCCTCCATTAAATGAAATGGTGGGCTTTGGAAACAACTCCCAAAGCCCTTATTCGATCATTTCTTGTTTTTCGAAGCAGCACTTTGAGCCCTTGCTTTAAAGTCCTGGTTTTTGCCAGTTTTATCAGCAATGGACTGAATACGTGATGCCGCTTGCTGCGTCATACTTTTTTTATCCAAGTTTTCACCTCCTTTCTTTTTTTGGAGGGATACATCTCGAGCAAATCAATAATAACAGACTGAACAGAATCCGGCATAGAATAGTTCAACTTAGCATATTGAAAAGAAATCGAGTCGTGTACTGAAGCCTGAGAATAGTTCCTACAATCTAATCCATCATTGAGCAATGTCTCCCTCCGAACGACAGATACTTACCACCGTTCGGTTTGCACCGAACTGGAGCGACATTGCGGGGCCCCATTAAGGCGAGTATCAATCAATATTACATCCATATAAACTATATTTAAACTTTTCCTTTTTCGGAGCTTTGCTCCTAAAGTGCCAAAAATGTCTGACTTTAGGAGCAGAATGGATACTTTAGGAGCAAAAATCCAAAATTGAAAAATTTTAAGTACATCAATCCCCATATCAATGTCAGGTGTTTGATAATGAAGGCAGAGAAAGACGATATCCCAGAAGAAGATGAAGTCTCAGAAGCGCTTTACTATTCTGATGATGAGTATTACTGGTTAAAAGTGGAGGATAAAAACCTGAGAATGGGTTTTACTCCTGTGGGCGCAGAAGTTCATGGCGTAAAAACCATAACAATTAAACCTATAGGAACCTATCTTGTCAAAGGGGCTTCTTTTGCCGGATATGTAGGGGCTCTTGCTGGTGGTTTATTTATGCCTATTTCAGGAACAATAATTGATCTCAATCGTGATCTAAGAAGTAAGCCCCACTTAATTAATAGTGACCCAGAAAATAGTGGATGGCTCATCAAAATTCAACCTTCACAATTTGAGGAGGAAGTCGAACAATTAATAAAAGTCACCCCAGAGAAACCTTCTGAAAACGAAACTGAGGAAGAGTAACTAGAAAACTAAATATGGTGAATTTCGGACGGTTTTAGGAGCACCCTACAAAACAAACTAATAAAGAGTATGTAGAAGTGGGGTTTGTATTATGTGGGCAGAAATCCTAAAAAAGTTTAGCCATTTTCCAGCACAGGAAAAAGTAGTTCGCCTTCTTCTTGAAAGAGGTTTCCAGATAAATTCAGAAG
>JAQURP010000002.1:0-27050 GCA_028715545.1 Methanocellales archaeon
AATCAAATGAATTTTTTCACAAAAACAGCAAGTCTTATCTTTTCATAAATCAAACATGCACTTAAAAAAATGGATTTAGGGGCTTATTCTTGGAACTTGTTAAAATACCTGGTATAGGACCAAAAAAAGAAAAAGAGCTTGGCAGTATAGGGGTTTTCACGGTAGAGGACCTGGCGAAGCGAAGTTGTTGGGATGACCAGGGAGAGTCTTATTTTGGGCGTAACTGGTGGGGACGCTTGGTTAGAGGGGCTAGGATGTCCATAGGGTGGAACATCATAATAGACGTTGAAAAGATATCTCAGGATGAAATTATAATAGAAACAGACAAAACCTATTCTGATGAAGACTTGATAAAAAAATCAATTGCCAGCCTTCTCCATTCGCACGATTACTGGTTCTTGACATCCGTTGAGGAGAGGGTGAATTCGTACAAGGTCATCGTCTTACCTGTTGAGAACAGCAAGCATTATTTCATAAAATACATCGTACCAAATGCTGAATGCGTGCTAGAGCAGATAAGGAAAGGGAGAAGCAGTGAAGAGGCAAAAGACTTAACAGAAAAAGAAACTGCAAGAGATATGGAAGCCTCTCTAATGAACTATTTAAAAGGCTTAATATCTAGGGAACAAGAAGTCAAGAACTTCGCCAAGTCTATACAACTTAATTCTCTCTGTGAGTACTTTGAAGAATATGGAGGGATGGCATCCGTAGATGTTTTATTGTCATGGGCTCAGCTTTTCGGGATTGCAGATGTAGAGGTGCTGAAGCCTAATGGTGATAAGTTGACCACTACTGGCTTTCATCTAGCATACTTCGGGGATGTCGGAACCGGGAAGACATATTCGAGCATCGATTTCGTTATGGGGAACGAGAGAATTGGACTGGAACCCCATGGTATTCCTGGAAGATACAGATACTGTGGTGGCATAACTCCCTACATGTTTATTCACATGGGGCAGTACTATGAAGGGGAAAAGATGGTATTCCTCGTTCCAGAGTTCAACGACTGGTTCTTTCATGAGAAAGGAATGGTCGAGAGGCTGAAGTTAGCGATGGAGCAAAAACCCCTGAAGTACGAGTCAGCTCACGAAACCATTGGACCTTATGTTTTTACCTCCTTCTTTAATGCGAACTATAACGTCAAGATAAAGAAGAAAGGGTACAAACTCACTGTTTCAGATCCCAACTTTAACGCCATCGAAGACAGGTGCTTCTGCAGGCTTCATAAGATGACGAAGCAAAGGTTTTTAGATATTATCGATTCCATCGAAAAACATACACTGGGCAGGCACAAGGAAATAGAGATCAGCCCTGACCAGATAAGGGACCATGCAACCCTGATCTACTCGATAAATACAGGCATAATCAAGGATTATAAGCCATCGAAAGTCCAGTTCTCAGAGGGGCAAATAAGCACCATCACGTCAGCGATCAGAATTTTCGCAGAGGAATATATGGGGGAGGATAAACTTATACATGCATCTCCGCGATCCGTCTATAAATGCCTCCAACTCGCATCTACACTGACATTGCCGTTTTACTTCACTGCCAAGGCCACAGAAACTATCAGCCACCGCATACTCTTGGTCGATGATAGGGCATTAAATATAGCTGTTGAGGTCATGATTGAAGAGCTGACAGTGAGGATGCTAAAGGATTCCTCTCCGGAGGAAGTAAGAGAGAGCATTCTGCCGAGGTTATTCGATAGATAGCTCGTCCAATACCATTTCCACCACTTTTGGCACCGCTTCATTCACTTTCGGTGTCAGCCCAACGGTGAGTTGGTTTGATCTCTCAATTTCAACCCCTATGAGGAGGAGGTCGTCTGGCATCGACATGACTTTTTCTCCGATCTTTAGCACGTCAACTAAGCCAAGCTCGTGCAATGAGAAGTGCATCGAAGCAGGATCTGGAAGGTCTTTGTAGGTAAACCTATGTATCTTACCAATCTCACCTCCTGAGCTCAGGGCATCGATGATGATTACCCTGTCGACATGTTCCATAAAACTGAGAATGTCAAGACCGCCAGTACCAACATCTATCAGCTCTACAGGCAGGTCCTTACTCTTAAGCTCCTCTAAAATGTAAATCCCAACCCCATCATCACCCATCAAGGGATTCCCACAGCATAAGACAACGGTTCTCAGAAGTCTCACCTAGCAGACCCTTGGAATTGGTTCCCCCAGAGGCGTTTCAACGTATCTCTTTCCGCCAAGTCCTGTTTCCAATACTACCTTTTTCTTGTACCCTTCAATGGCTTCCCCTATTATTCTCGCTTCTTGACCATATTTTGTCTTTTGGATCGCTTCTAGAACGAGATCGGCATTATCGGGCTTCACACCGATTATAGCTTTACCTTCATTCGCCACCTCTAAAGGATCAATTCCAAGCATCTCCGATGCTGCCAGAACTGCATCTCTAAAGGGAATTTGATCCTCCTTAATTAGTATCCCAACGCAGCTTTTCTTTGCCATCTCATTTAAAGCAGAAGCTAACCCACCCCTTGTAGGATCTTTCATCGCAGTGACTCCTCCAACATCCAATGCTGCCTTGACCATACCCCACAATGGCGCTGCATCAGACTCCAGCTCAGTCTCAAAGGAAAATCCTTCTCTGAACGCTAAGAGTGATATGCCGTGGTCGCCGATCGTTCCCGTGACGATAATCTTATCGCCAATATTTAGACCGGAATCACGTATCGGTTCATTGGCAACCCCGATACCAGATGTGTTGAGTACCAAATTGTCCAATGCACCCTTTTCCATGACCTTGGTGTCGCCAGTGATGATCGCTACATCTGCCTCATTGGCAATTTCATCCATGGACCGGACGATCCGTTCCAGTTTTGCAATAGAGAAGCCTTCCTCTACGATAATACTACTAGCTAAAGCAATGGGACGGGCACCCATGACTGCCAGATCGTTTACGGTTCCACAAACTGCAATTTTACCGATATCGCCGCCTGGAAAGAACAACGGTTTGACGACATAACTGTCTGTGGTAAGCACAACCTCCCTATCACCTATGAAAACGGTTGAGCCGTCATCAAGATCAGATAAGCCAACGCTGCCAACATTGTGGGGTGATATGTTCTTGAGTACTCTGGAGATCAACTCCTGCATGAGTGCCCCACCAGCACCATGCGCAAGAGTGATAGTTTTTTCAGAAATATCCGCTTCACTCATATACATTCATACTCGCCTCAATGAACTCAATCCAACCGTCAATGCTTTCTCCAACCTTCTTGCTCGTTTTCAGGACCTTGATGGATGGATTTATCCTGAGGGCATCAGAGACCATCTTATCTGCATCCGCCCCTACAGCCTCAGAGATGTCCACCTTGTTCACGATCGCTAAGTCGCAAGTCTTGAATATCATCGGATGTTTTTCCACTATGTCGTCGCCTTCGCTGACGCTGACTATAACGACCCTTTTGGACTCTCCGAGCGAATAGTCCGCGGGACAGATCAAGTTGCCAACGTTCTCTATTAACAAAATATCCAAATCATCCAATGGCAACTGATCCAAAGCATTTTTAACTAAAAGAGCGTCCAGATGGCACTCTTTCCCGGTGTTCATAGCGATGACAGGCACATCGTATCGCTTAAAACGGTTGGCGTCAATGTCTGCCACGATGTCCCCTGCAATCACACCTATGCGATATCTTCCGCCGAGCATCTCGATTGCCAATTCTATCAATGTCGTTTTTCCCGAGCCTATCGCGCCCATGATGTTAAAAGCAATGATGCCAAAACCATTTAATAAATGATGATTTCGCAAGGCGAGTTCTTCGTTTGCCTCTAAAACATCATGCCCCACTTCAACTTCGATCTCACACATAATCATCCAATTCAATTTTGATGTTTCTAACGTTTATCTCTTTGCCCGAAATTATATTTGGAACAGGATTTCCACATTCTGGACAGGCCAGATTAAATGTCAAATTAGATATCATGAGAGGTCTATCAGTAGCAAAAACGCCTTCATAACCACAATCACATTTTACCTTAGAAGGGGTGTTCACAATATTTAGCTTGGCATCCTCCATCAGGCTCCCCTTGGCCAGAACTTCAAGGCAAAAGACCAGCTGATCCGGATTTATATGAGTTAGCTCGCCCAAATCCATATCTACCGAAGTTATTTTTTTAGCATTATTTTGCATAGCTGTTCTCAATATAACCTCATAGAGTTCCATAGCAACGCTGTACTCATGCATTCTTATACTATCCTGTCCTACCCAAGACCTTTTTTCCTAAATGCAAGTTGCTCAGCCATGATATCCTTTTCCACCGCATCAGCGTACTCACGAAATAATCCGAGGGTCTCCTCTCCCTGTTCAGGAGATAGGATCTGGATGGCATAGCCGACATGCACTAATGCATAATGGCCTATATGGTTCTCATTTATGTCAACAAGGTCCAACCTCACTTCCTGTTTGAGGCCACCAAAATCAACTATTGCGACCTTTTGGATAACATCAATCTTCACAATTTTTCCTGGAACTGCAAGGCACATTGCATGACCTCAATTAATTGAGTTGAGTAAGTGTTTATTTTATTTAGTTAATAAACAATACGATTGACAGATATGAGCAAAAAAATTCACGTTTATGGGATCGTTCAAGGTGTAGGATTTCGCCCTTTTGTATATAGAATCGCCCATGAACATGGATTGAGAGGGTATGTACTTAATTTCGGAAATGGCGTTGAGATCTGGATCGAAGGTGACGATAAAAATATAGACGAATTCCTTCACGACCTGAACACGGAGAGGCCCCCCCTTTCAAAAATCGACAAGATGGTCATTGAAAAGGCACCTGAGACGGGTTTTGAGGATTTCATGATAAAAAAGAGCAAAAAAAGTAGCAGCATCAAATCTTCAATAATTCCCCCGGATGTCGACATTTGCGATGATTGCCTTAGCGAGATGTTCAATCAGAGTGACCGTAGATATCATTACCCTTTCACCGTTTGCATGGACTGCGGCCCCAGATATACCACCGTCTCTTGTTTGCCCTATGACAGGCAAAATACGACGATGGTCGATTTTCCTCTTTGTGAAAAATGCAATGAAGAATATACCTCGCCCATGGATAGGAGGCATCATGCACAATCAATATGTTGCAGTGATTGCGGTCCGAGGATGATGTTATATGATGATGGAAGAGAGTTGGTCCTAGAAAACCATAGTAACGAAGCTATCATCAAAACTGCAAAACTTCTGGATGATGGAAGTATCCTTGCAATAAAAGGAATCGGTGGAGTGCACATAGCTGCAAAAGCCACGGATGATGAGCCATTACTACGCCTAAGGAAAAATCTCGGGAGGTCTGAGCAGCCTTTTGCAGTCATGACCAGAGATGTGGAAACTGCAAGGAACTTCACCTTGATAAATCCCATCGAAGAAGGGCTTCTAACCAGCTACAGAAAGCCGATAGTAGTTTTAGAAAAGAGCGATGAATATCATCTTTCCCAATATGTCGCCCCTGGGCTACACAACATCGCCGTTTTTTTACCCTATGCAGGCCTGCATCATCTGCTATTCAGAACGCTCGAGGAGCCGACATGTGTGATGACCAGTGCAAACCTGCCAGGGAGACCGATGATAACGAGCAATGTAGAGGCTTTTGAGAAATTGGATGGGATCGTAGATTACTACTTGCTTCACAACAGAAGAATAGCAAATCGAGCCGATGACTCCGTTGTTAGATTGATAGGAGATAAAATGAGTTTCATTAGGAGGTCGAGGGGGTATGTTCCAGAGCCGATAACCATGCCTTTTACCTTTGAGATAGATACGCTGGGTGTCGGCCCTGAAATAAATAACACAGTGACCGTCTTGGGGGGTGATCAAGCATATGTATCTCAGTATATCGGAGATACAAAAAAGATAGAGACGCTGCGATACCACAATGAAGTTGTAGATCATCTAAAACAATTGACTGGAATAAATCCACTTATATGGGGTTGCGACCTGCACCCTAGTTTTAATACAACTCACTATGCCATGGAAAATGCAGAAAAAACGATAAAGGTGCAACATCATCATGCACATCTGGTCTCACTCATGGCTGATGCCATGCTTCCCAGAGATGTAAAGATCATAGGAATCGCTGCTGATGGTGCTGGTTATGGAACAGATGGGACTATCTGGGGAGGAGAGATCCTGGAAGTCAGTTATGATAATTTCAGGCGATGTGCGAACTTGGAAACCCAACCAATGCCAGGCGGAGACGCTGCTGCATATTATCCCTCACGCATGGTTCTTGGAATCCTGAGCAAAGTCTTGAGCGATGGTGAATTGGCGAAGATAAAACTGCGATTTAAACATTACAAAGAGGGGGAAATTGTCATCAAGCAACTAAGGCGAAACATCAATGTAATACCCACAACAAGCACTGGCAGAGTGCTGGATGCGATATCCTCGCTTCTAGGCATAACACACCATAGGAGCTATGAGGGGGAGCCTGCAATGAAATTGGAAAGCATAGCTAGAAAGGGGAAGTGTGTGGAAATACCATTGAGATTCAAGACAGAACGGCTGGGGTCTGAAAATAGAACGGTGCTCGATACGACTCAAATCGTATTGGATATTTACGAAAACTTAGAGGTCCATTCTAGGTCTGATCTTGCATTTTCTGCAGAGGATGCCATTGCAACCGGCCTAGCAGAACTTGCCATAAATGCTGCTGAAAAAGGGGGTATTGGAACGATCGGCCTCGTTGGAGGTGTTGCATATAACGAACATATAACCATCAGAGTGAAAGAAATAGTGGAGGCGAATGACTTCACGTTCATCAGACAAGACAAGATACCAACCGGAGATGGGGGTGTATCCCTAGGACAAGCGATTATAGCCAGCTTGGTGGCTGATAATAAGAGTTGATACCTACGTACGCTGATATTTTTAAAAGTATCAATTTCTTTTTAAACACTCATTTATATTCACATAATTTATATTCACATGGATTATTTTTTGATTTTGTTCTCGTTCGCATAGCTAGAATAATATAATTGAATGTGACACCAAGGTAAGGACAACAGGACGGAAAACGCTGGGTTAATGGAGTATGAAAAAGTTTTATATCCTGTGTGGGACAATATAAAATAGGAACTATGAAGATGGGAAGGCGCAAGTTCCTCAAGTCTCTCGCACTTGCAGGAGCTATAGCAACCATGGGTTTTTCAGGATGTGTATCAACTCCAGAGCCCACACCAACTCCCACCCCTACACCTATACCTACACCAAAACCGTCAGCATCCGAGCCGACACAGACAACTAAAACATTTTTTGATGTAGGTACAGAACTTAAACAGTGTCCAGCATGTGGTGCCTACATGTACCTCCGAGACGTCTATGGTGTACTATTTTGGGTCTGTGAAAATGAAGACTGCGGATATACTGAAAAAGTAACTGAGCCAGAAATTTTGAAAAAGTATGGCTATACAAGCTAAACAAATCAATTTAAAGTCACTAATGAAAGCAATACCGTGTTAGCCAATACCAGATCATGCCACTACTTCATGTCGGGAAGTTGGTGTTGATAAATGTATTTCTACAGGTACATAACCGATGATGTCATGTCACCATTTTTTAGAGTGATCGGGATGGAGATTTTCTCACCATCATGATTTAGGATTATATCTTGAAACTATTTTATCTTTTCAGTCAATTTTGCTTCAAAAATCTTATAATCACTTACATTCTCAACCAACACAATAATAAGAAAATAAAACAAAAAATTGAAATCACGTGTCTAAAGAGAAAATTATTGACGATTGGAATTTAAACATTTGATATTAGCATCTGAGTGTTTAGCATCAAATCAAAACTTCCACAAAGGAAGTATATAAAGAAAAGATAAGAAATAAGTTCATATCGATGAATTGGAGCAATAGACTGACTGAATCAAACCATAGTTTTTAGAGGGGTCTTTTGTTGAAAGCAAATGAAATTCGATAGCGATAAAAAAAATAGAGAGGGCAGTTAGGTGTCTAGTATTCGAGAGGGTTTAATAAAGAAAACTATCGTTATTATTTTAGTATCGAACTTATTGGTTGTATCTTTTTTAGGATGCGTAAAATTAGATTCGAGTCCCGCTACAACACCTATTCCTACTCTGGCGTCAACTAAAACACCAACTACAACTCCTACGCCAACGCCAATTCCAACAATAGAGGAGGATGAACTCACACTTGAACTTAAGGATCTGCCAGAGCTCGATTGGGCATTGAAGCGGATTTTTAAACCCTCTGCATTCGTAGAAGACAGAGATTATATCAGGATGGTATTAAACATCTACAAATCAAACCCCAGAATGAGCAACCTCTCTGGAGAGCCCTTAATCTATGCTGTTTTATGGCTAGGCATCGAAGATGCTCAGCGAAGTGATTTCGCTCACTACGTGGATGTTGAATACTTGGAAAGTGAGATAATCCCCTTAGCAAAGGGAATCACGACCATGTCCAGTAATGACACTCAGGCTGTGAAAGCAATTCAGGAGTGGCAAAAAAATGCCATAGGATACACTCCAGCTCAACGTCCGACGCTCAAGAATACACTCGAAAACAAGGAGGGGGAGTGTGTTGAGAAGTCTAAGTTAATTGTTACACTTTGCAGATCAGTGGGGATACCAGCAAGATTGGTTTGGTCCAAGCAAATCAATCATGCTTGGGCACAAGCATACGTTGAGGGTTGTTGGGTAGATGTCGCTTCCTCAGGCCTGCTAGATCACGATGGGGATGGTTTCATAACATATTCGGACCTTAGAGAGCTTAACTTAACAAATATGGCCGATGTTTTTGTTGAACCACCCTACTATGCCTTCGAGGGATACGGTTACGACCGATTAGACCTAACACTCGGATACAATAGATGTGTCATCGAACAAATGATTACTGAGGCACAGGATACAATAGGAGATGGATCTGCACGGGATTTAGATGAAAACGTAAGTCAGGCAAAAGAATTACTTTTTCAATGGGAGAATGAAAAATCATCGGTGGAGAGGAATAGGATCGGCAGACAAATTATGGAATCCTTATTACGTGCTACCATGAGCATTGAGGAGGATGTCAGCACCCAGGACGTTCTCGTAGTCTTCCTTGAAGATCTTCCACGATTTCTTGTCGAAGCACCTGACGGCGAGTTGGTATACACTCCTAGACAATATATCGAGCCATTTGAAGATGTGCCCAATGCCGTTATATCCTGGAGACGTTTAGAGGGATCGCTGCTTAATTCAGATCCAAAGGTTCTTTGTATTTTCGACACCATTCCCAGTGAAAATCTGGGAAAGGAGATGTGTTTAGAACAAGCAGAGACACCGCCAATACTTGATTTGTTTGCTGTGCTTTCAATAAAACAACTAATCGAAAAATACGACCTTGACATAAAGACCAATATCGTAATCGGCATATCTGATGTTACTGAACTCGAGGTCTGGGGCAGACCTGAGATTGACTCTCTTGCTCTGCTCTTTGACACATATTATAGGGATGCTCCAGCTCTTATGCTAGAATTCGTTCAGGCAATAAATAGAGCTCAAAATCAGTCCGAGATGGTAGAGTTTTGGCTTCCTCCCACATTAGGTGAAGATTACTCCTATCGCATATCAGCCGCTGGTCCTGTGATCAGCGAAAATGGCGATTTTATCGGTTACTCCCTCATGTTTAGAATTTGGCTAAGCACAACCATCGGCAGGTTGAAAGTAGATGTAGGATCAGGGCATTTAGGGGAGTATCTGAAATATGAGTATACTAATCTTGTGTTTATTGATGAAATCGGGAGAGTTTACGGACCAGAGGAAAAGGAGGGTAAATATTACTATAAAGCTGGTCCATCGATAGTATTTCCTCTCCGGTATATCGATTGTTCCAATAAAGACGATAGATATTATTTCCAAACCAGCCCTTCAATACTTAATTTACGGGGAGGGTCTCACCTTAAGATTCAGCGACAAGACAGACTTATCCTAATTAACACTAAGTCATTTAGCTAGGTAGATACGATTCTTTCGTTTTTTTATGAACACTCGAGTTACACGTTCCAAATAGTTCGAATTTTTTCGCTCTTTCCAGCATCAATCTCCTTTTCAAAATCTCTTCACTTGCCATGCTGCCTGCATGCTTCAACTACAACGTCAGTACAGTATAAATAAAGATCAAAGCTATATTTGCGATCTCTGGACCATTAGGTTAGCAATGACACCGGATATGATACCAAAAGTTAGAACCAGAGTGGAGCAACATTAAAGTTTAACAGAAAAGTTTAACCGTTATACATACCATTGCATATCACCATGCAGGATGGATTTGGAAGAGAGATCAAAGGTATCCGCATCTCAGTTACGCAGAGATGCAACCTAAACTGCTTTTACTGCCATAAAGAGGGGCAGAATCCCTCAAAAAAGGAGATGACACCATCTGAGATCGAGAGAATTGTCGCCATTGGAAAGAAAATTGGGATTAAAAAACTGAAGATAACAGGCGGCGAACCATTGGTTAGGAGAGATATCTGCGAGATAGTTCAGCGTGCATCTAATCATATTAAGAGTGTATCGATGACTACCAATGGCATTTTGTTGGAAAAATACGCAACAGATCTAAAGAGTGCTGGTCTGCGTAGAGTCAACATCAGCTTTGACACGCTAAATTCTGAGAAGTATAAAATTATCACCGGCATGGATTACTTCTCAAAAGCAGTTGACGGACTGAACGCTGCAATCGCCAATGGTTTAACACCAATCAAATTAAACATGGTCGTCATGAAGGGAATCAACGATGATGAGATCGAAGATATGATTCGCTTTACTAGTGAAAAAAAGGTTCTACTGCAACTAATCGAACTTGAGATGTTCGACAGGGAATTCTATGAAAAATATCACTATGATATTGATCCAATCGTGGCCGATTTAGAGAAAAGATCTGTTCAAATAAAGGAGAGGAGTTTGCATCATCGCCATAAATATTTTATCAAAATCGATGATAATATTAGTGAGGTAGAGGTCGTCAAGCCTATGCATAACACCACTTTTTGTGGTAATTGTACTAGAATAAGGGTTACGGCTGACGGGAAACTGAAGCCTTGCCTTCTCAGGAGCAATAACCTAGTTGACATAATAGGGCTCATTCGAAAAAACGCATCAGATGAGGAATTGATAGAAACGTTCAAAAAAGCGATCTTGCTACGAGAGCCATTCTGGAGGTGAGAATAGAATATGAAGACCATTCACGATTTGATAGAAGAGGTGAGATCTAACCCAAGAATAGACAGAGCAGGGATGATTCTATGTCATAATGGAATTGTTCGTGGCTTCTCAAGAGGCGGAAAAGATGTCTCAAAGTTAAGGGTAAAAGCAGACAGAAAAGCACTGGAAAAAGTTATAGATGAGACAAAGAAAAAGCCAGGCATAGTTGATCTCAAGGTTCACATAAATGAGGGAGTGCTTGGCGTCGGGGATGATGTACTGTTAGTCGTGGTGGCTGGCGATGTCCGCGAGAATACCTTCCCTGTTTTGATAGAGGTGGTAGATACGATCAAAAGATCGATCTTGGAAAAGGAGGATATCTGATGCTATCGCATGAGGAGCATAAAAGTCATGTGAAGAGTGTACGATGTGCAGTTCTGACTTTCAGCGATTCCAGAACTGAGGAGAACGATGATTCAGGCAAGCTTATCAAAGAGTTGCTGGTAAAGAGTGGTCATGAAATAGTGGCATATCGTGTCCTAAAAGATGACCTAAAGGCAATTCAAAAAGCAGTGCAAGATTTGATCGCTTCTGATGTACAGGTTATAATCACCAATGGGGGTACGGGCATCTCGAAAAAAGATGTCACCATAGAAGCTATATCTGAACTGCTTGATAAAAAATTGGACGGTTTTGGAGACATATTCCGGTTCCTAAGTTATAATCACATGGGAAGCGCAGCAATGATGAGCCGCGCTATAGCTGGAACGATAAAAAGTAAAATTGTAATATGCATGCCCGGATCCGTAGATGCTGTCGAGCTAGGCATGAAAAAGTTGATCCTGCCAGAAATCGGACACATGGTATGGGAGACGAACAAATGAAGCCATTTAAATCGCTGATTCCGCTGGAAAAGGCCTTGAAAATCATGGAAAAGGCTTTGAAGCCAATTGATCGGACTGAGTCAATCTCTATCAAAAAATCTCTTGGCAGAGTTCTTTCTGAGGACGTAATAGCAGAAATAGATGTTCCCCCATTCGATAGAGCTGCCATGGATGGATATGCTGTCAGGGCAGAGGATACATATGGTTCCGATGCCTTTGAGCCTAAGATTTTGAGAAAAATTGACGAGATATATGCGGGGGAGGTTAGCGATAAAATCATGCACAAAGGCGAGTGCATTCAAATTTCAACAGGATGCAAAATGCCCTCGGGTTCAGATGCGGTAATGATGGTTGAGAACACTGATCAAATGGGAGCGGAGGTGAAGATGTTTAAGCCCGTATATCCCAAAGAGAACGTTTCTCCCATGGGCGAAGATATAGCGACAGGTAGCATCGTACTAAAGCAGGGTGAAGTGTTAAGTCCGAGCAAGATCGGTGCTTTGGCAGCACTTGGAATTCAAAAAATAAATGTTTATGAAAAGCCAAGGGTGGCGATTATCCCAACAGGCGATGAGATCGCAGACCTTGGTAGCGAGCTAAAAGAAGGTCAAGTCTATGACATAAATTCATACACTTTATCGTCCATCGTAGAAGAGAACGGTGGAGCACCTATCAAGTTTGAGATAGTTCCAGATACAAACGAGAGTATTCGAACTGCGGTGAAAAACTCATTGGAATACGATTTAATTGCCTTCTCAGGGGGTAGTTCCGTAGGTGAAAGGGACATTCTCCACGATGTAATTCAAGAACTTGGCACTATTTTGTTCCATGGCGTCCAGATAAAACCAGGTAAACCTACTTTATGTGGCATCGTTGACAAAAAGCTCGTTTTCGGGATACCCGGATATCCTACGGCTTGTTTGAGTAATGGATACCGCTTCCTGCTTCCAGCTGTTAGAAAAATTGCGAGATTACCTCCAAAGAGGTTGACAACCATCAAAGCGAGAATATCGAGGCGTGTAGTCTCATCGCTGGGAAGGAGCCAGTTCTTAACGGTGAAGTTGGAGGGGCAAGTTGCCCACCCTGTATTCAAGGAATCCGGAGCTATAACGAGCATGGCCGATGCAGATGGCTATGTAGACATACCAGCTGATGTAGATCTCATTGAGGCTGGTGATGAAGTCGAAGTTATATTGTTGATTTGATGTAAGGTGATCGGATGATACTTGGCGTTTATGGATATTCAAAATCAGGAAAAACCACCTTCATAGAAGAGCTTTTGAAAGTATTGGTTGCAGATGGATATGACATTGCCACGATAAAGCACATTCCGCATGAGGGTTTTTCGATTGATACTGAAAAAAAGGATACGTGGAGATACAGAAATGCGGGCGCAAGCACTGTGGTCGCTAGTTCTCCCAGTGAGACTGTGTTTATGGTAAACGATGGGATGCAACTCAATCTAATCCTCCAAATGATCCAGACGATTTCAAAACCAGATTTGATTTTGGTAGAGGGTTATAAAAACGAGAGCATACCCAAAATTGCTGTGGGACAAATCGAGGAGAGGCCCAACACAATTTTTAAATATGAAGATAATCTGGAAGAAATCCTGCAATACATCAAACAAGAGATTGACATAGAAAGAATCCAAAGGCAATTACCAGGTCTTGATTGCAAGAAATGTGGCTTTGATTGCAGGAAAATGGCAGAGTTCATATATGCAAAGGAAATGACATTAGAGGATTGCCACTCATTTTCGCAGCTACCTGTCTTCTTAGAGGCAGATGGAAAAAGCATTCCTTTAGGTGGTTTTACCAGGGATATGATTGCGAACATAATCAATGGCATGATTTCGTCTTTGAAGGGCACAGAGGGTGCGAGAGAGTTCAAGATAATCCTGAAAAGATGATGTATGTAAATCAAAACTTTTTCAGACCAATAGCTTTTTATATCATTATGTTCTTTATAACATAACGATGTTAGAAACTTGGAATGTTTAAAGATTATAAAATTTGTAGAAAGTAGGTTAATTTAGAGTGCTCTAAATGCCGTTATTGTTCCTCCATTTCTTTTTTCGGGGGGCGCTCTAAAAAGCCTACGCTCTAAAATGTCTGGGGGCTTTTATCATAATTCCGATGGCTAACTTTATGCGGTAATTGTTGAAGTTGCAATCATCGTCTTGCTTGTCAGAATTTAAAGCTAAAAAGTTACTTCCCCAAACGCTACCCAAACCGAAACTATTTTATATCGAGTGGTATAACATTGCATATCACATCGAATGGTAAAAAAGTTCATATCGAAGGGATAAAAATGGAAAAAAGAAAATTAAGGATATTAGGGGTGGTTATTGCAGTACTTCTAAGTACAATAGTGGTGCCTTGCATACCGGCAGGAGCACAAGCTCCAACACCAATATCAACTGGACCAAAGCAAACGTTGATGCTGGCAACGACTACGAGTCTCTACGATACCGGGCTGCTTGATGCATTGAAGCCCATCTTTGAAGAGAAATACAATGCAGACCTGCGCATGGTTTATGCTGGAACTGGAAAGGCAATAGAGTTCGGACAACGGGGAGATGTGGACGTATTAACGATCCATGACAGAGCGAGAGAAGATCAGTTCGTGGCAGAAGGAAACGGGATAAATCGAAGATGCTTCGCCTACAACTATTTCGTCATCGTAGGTCCTGAAAGCGATCCGGCAGGAGTCAAGGGAATGACGCCTGAGGATGCGTTTAGAACTATAATGGAAAAGGGTAAAGCTGACCCCAAAATCCAGTTCGTTTCACGAGGCGATAACTCGGGCACACATGCCAAGGAGCAGGCAATATGGAAAAGTGCTGGTTTTGACTACGAAGTGATCAGAAAATCCGGAAATTGGTATGTTGAAGCTGGAAGTGGCATGGGACCCACCCTGCTTATGGCGAATGAAAAATCTGCGTACACACTGGCAGATATTGGCACATTCCTCGCATTTAAGGGTGATATAAAACTCGTGTCGATTATTGATAAGGGAGACATCCTACTTAACGTCTATAGTGTGATCGCAATAAATCCAGCAACACATCCATACACCAACATCACCATGGCGAACAATTTCGTTAACTTCTTGATATCCGAAGAGGCCCAGAAGATCATTGCTGAATACGGTGTTGATAAGTATGGAAGCCCGCTCTTCTATCCGCTCTCAGGTGGGGCGTGTAAAGAATTATTCGGCTGCCCGACGTCTGAGGTGTGTTCGATGCCAGCAACGTATCCTGTAACAACGCCAGCACCAACGCCTGCACCAACACCGAAACCTACACCAGCACCTACACCAGCACCAACGCCTGCAACAACACCTGCATATACAATGCCTACCAGAACAGCACCACCCTTACCAGCAACAGCAACGCCAGTACCAGCAGCTCCAGCTGCCACACCATCGCACCCAGCAGAACAACCACTACCAACAGCAGAACCAGGTGTACCTGGATTTGAGGCAGCATTCGCAATCGTTGGATTCCTATCTGTCGCATATCTGGTATTGAGAAGGAAAAATAACCCATAAGAAAAAGCAGAACTAAAGAGGGAGTAGATGTCTCCCTCCTATTTTTTAGGTTTTTTCAAAAAAAAATAATGTAGCCTTGAAAATCTGCCAAAATGTATAATATTGAATTGTGTTTATTAATGCAGTGCAACCTTATGTGTATAAGGGGCATAACAGAATATAGTATGTCCAAGGAGGCAATAACCAAAAATTACAATAAGAGTATTATCCGCAATTTGCGGCATCACAGCAATTTTCATTGAGGTTTTGAAATGAACGAGATTATAAACGGCTTAATAAAAGCAATCGAACTCATTGTCACACTCGATCCAGAGGTTATAGATATAACGCTCCTAACGTTACGCATTTCAATAGCTTCTATACTCATAACATCTCTAATATTCATCCCAACAGGGAGTCTTATCCATTTTCATGAATTTCGGGGAAAGCGATGGTTAATAAATATCATCCAAACGCTTTTTGCACTTCCAACAGTCGTTGTTGGGCTCCTGGTCTTCTTATTACTTTCGAGGGCGGGTCCTCTCGGATTCCTTGGTTTCTTCTTTACACCCACAGGTATGGTTATCGGACAGGTCATATTAATAGCCCCCATCATGACTGGATTAACCATATCTGCCCTGAGTGGAGTTGACAAAACGATCAGAGATACCATCGTTTCCCTGGGTGCAACAGAATTTCAGGCCATACTCGCAACCATAAAAGAGGCACGTTATGCAATTTTAGCTGCTGTTATCGCAGGATATAGCCGCGGAATATCCGAGGTGGGTGCTGCAATGATGATTGGTGGAAATATAAGGGGCTACACAAGGGTGCTGACTACCGCAATCGCACTCGAAACTTCGATGGGTAATATCGAGTTCTCACTGGCCCTTGGCATTATTCTCATGTCCCTAGCATTCGTTATAAATATAATTCTGAACCGAGTTCAGCAGAGGTAGATCATGATAGAAGTAAAGCGATTATCCAAGAGATACGGTGAAAAAGAAATTTTAAAGGATGTCAACCTAACGATAGAGAGAGGCGAGATATTCACCATCATTGGACCCACCGGCTCTGGTAAGACGACGCTTTTACGTCTGATAGACCTTCTGGATAGGCCTACATCGGGGGATATACTTTTTAACGGCATAGATGCCAACGCTTCTTCGAAGAGAAGAAGAGAAACACGCAGAAAGATGTCGATGTTATTCCAAAAACCTGCCCTCTTCAAAACTGGCGTGTATGAAAACGTCACCTATGGGTTGAAATTCCGAGGTATTGATCGACATAGCATCGATGAAAAGGTCAAACACGCCTTAGATACAGTTGGACTATTTGACTACGCAAAGAGGATTGCACCGACGCTCTCTGGTGGCGAGGCACAGCGAGTGGCACTGGCAAGGGCAATCGTAACAGAGCCGGAGGTGTTGTTGCTGGATGAGCCAACTGCGAATCTAGATCCCATCGCCACGGAAAAGATAGAAGAGTTGATCGTGCATATCAATCGAGAATATAGGACCACCATTATTATGGCTACGCACGACAGGATTCAAGGTCAACGCCTCGCAGACAGAATCGCGGTGATGATGAGCGGAGAGATTGTTCAAGTCGGACAGCCACACGAGATATTTTATTCGCCTAAAAATAGAGAGATTGCGAGATTTGTCGGTGTAGAGAACATTGTACCGAGCGTCGTGGAGTCGAATGATGGGGGACTGGCTGTTGTAAATATATTCGGATCAAATATAACTGTAATATCTACCCTAAAAGCAGGTGAAGGTGTTTTGGTTTGTATAAGGCCCGAAGATATCATGATTTCAAGAGAGACTGGTAAAAGCAGTGTGAGAAATGTTTTGAAGGTGAAAATCTCGAAGATTGTCCCTCTTGGCCCGTTGGTACGCGTAAAGACTGAAAATTCACTTGTGGCGCTCATTACAAGGCAAGCAGCTGAAGATTTACAACTTAATGCTGGTGATGAGGTTTATGCAAAGTTTAAAGCAACTTCGGTGCACTTGGCTTGTGGATAAGAGTTTCATGGATTGCTGATTTGAACGGTTTACTGACCTTTTGAAAATTTCTAAATAACTTAATCTGAGATAGATTTCCAAATTTTTCCTACAGAATCTAATCATCGGACATCATTTTTCAACAAATATGAAAAATATAGGATAGAGGGGAATAATGAAAATTTTTGAAGTTATCGTTTGAAAGGAGAAAGTTTTTATATACCAAGTGTTATATCAATTGATAGAGGTGGAAAAAATGCCGACTAAAATCTATGTTCGAGAGCGAACAAAAGTAGGAAGTGGCGTCAAGCAGCCGAAGTTCAGGGTTGTTGCAGTCACTCATAACACAGATGATGGCACACACCTGAAGATCGAGGGGACTCACTTCAGAAAGACCGAGCTTGAAAAGATTGCAAAGGATATTGATGCCGAGATTGTATATCTCCATACCGTACCTGAAAATAAGCGAGGCAACAAGAAAGAAGAATGATAGGGGTAAAAACCCCATCTTCTTTTTTTAGAAAAGAGTGAAATTGGATGGAATCACTAAGCGAAGAGGATATTTTTGAGGCAGCTGTAAAGATCATGCTCAGTGTTGACAAGTGTATTACAATCCATTTTATCGATGGCTCAATTGCAATAAGAGTGCCCACCACAAGAAAAATGGCAGACTACCTCGAAGTGCCGCACTACTATATACTCCCATATTTTGCCATGATGGAGAAGGATGGTTTAATTACCCGCGTTGAAAGGGTGGGAATATCGACAACTCTGAAAGGTACCATCAAATTAATCAAAAAAATGGCGACCAATTATAGGGAACAGACAGAAGAACTTCTTGGAAGCGAACTCTTCATTGAACTCCAGAAGAGAATTGAATCGGTAGATTCATAGAATAAGCCCTGACGAATTTTACAAATTTTGTAAGAATTAACCAGACCTGATGGTGGTGCCTGCCTTTTCCCCAAGAAGTACCTTTGTAAGCATGCCACTTTTATGGCCATTGAGTATTTTCACTTCACGAATGTTATTCGCATCCCTGAGAAGTTCAACAACCTTTCGCTCAAGAACGAGGTCATCCAAATCCATCTCAATGAGTTCCTGTGCAGTGATCTCCTCGATTAGTTCTGCATCTGGATTTTTAAAAGGATCTTCGGTATAAAGCCCGTCAACGTTCTTCAACAGTATGCAATTCTTTGCTCCTAACACCTCTGCTATAAGGAACGTACCTGTATCTGTCCGGTGAGGTGGAATCATCCCGATCTCTGGGGGATATTCGTACAGTCCATAAGGTGGAGTTCCATGTATGACCGGTAGGATGCCCATCGCAAGTAGCGTGGTTATCTCTAAAAGATCAGGGACATGAATTCTCGATGCAGTGTACTTTGAGAGAAGGACCGCCATCATTATCGCATTCTGTTCACTGATCTTGCCCGCAAGCTCTGCCAGCACACCAGTTGGCATTCCAAGGTCGAGACCGATGTCAAGGATGTGACGGACACGCACACCCCCACCTGTGACAACGAGAAGCTGATGATTCTTCGAGAGTTCACCTATCTCCTCTACAAGAGGGATAACTACCGGCGCGCCATAATCAATGATACCATGACCCCCGATCTTGACGACATTGAGATTGGGTGCAATCCTCACTTGTTCACGGTTTTCATATCGTCTCAGCAGCCCTTTTCTGACAAGGGATTCTCCCTGAAGTTTTGATTTCAGTTCATGCCTGCCTTTCATAATAAATAACCTACTAGTTGTCTCTATTTTCCATATTTGTTTCTATTGCATTATCGATATGTAATATTTTACCACTAGATGGTTATATAAGTGATAGTCCCATAAATGTGTTTCTTATAGAATTTTAGATAGAAAATGGAAAAATTCTGGGGGAATAGGCGTTAAATCACGCCCATCAATCCAGATGTTTCCTTTGGGGGCACTTACACGAGTGAGTGTTGATTTTGGCTTCCCCATCATTGCGCTGGTTACAAAACGATCCTTAGAATATCTTGTACTCATGAAAGGAGACGAAAGTATCGTTTCATTTAAGGCTACTTCTACCCATATAATCAAATAATGACCGAATTAAAAGCGAAAGTATGGCTTGAAAAGGACGGTTGGCCTGTATTGGGTGAGGGTCGAGCAAGATTGTTAGAGGCAATAGATGAAGAGCGTTCAATCCTTAAGGCTGCAGAAAAACTTGGAATGTCATACAGACATGCGTGGGGTCTCATCCAAAAGATCAAGGAGTCTTTGGGAGAGGGCATCGTAGTTTCAATACGTGGTGGAAAAGATGGCGGCAGTACTGAGCTGAACGAGAATGGACGTAGATTGCTAAAAGAATACTATGATAAAGCCCATAAACTGGATCATATTCTGGAGAAAGCTCACCTTTAGATGATACGCTTTTGTTAAATACAACGAAACAACCTTCAACAAAAATAGTCTATATTCAGCCAACTTTTAAGATATCCTCTCTAGATCTGCCATGGTGTTCACGTTGATGAATGTCCTTAGCTCAGGGTCGATCTCTTTTATCTCCTCTATGGAAACATATCTAATCCTTGACAAAGCTTTTAACGGCGATATGATCCTGCGATCGTCCTTCTGGATGGCGCCTTCACAGGCTTTGATCGTGCTCTTCCTCTTGTAAATGGCATGCAACGGCTCTATATTGCCATCTGGCCATATTGGCACCACTGCATCATATCCCTCTGCCAAAGAAAATAGAAAATCGACGACAGCTGGATTGATGAAGGGCATATCACAGGCAACTACCAGGGCATACTCGCCTTTTGCGCATTGCAGTCCAGCCAAGATTCCTGCCACTGGGCCATAACCGAGGACGGAATCATAGGTTATCCTCGCCCCACAGATCACTGTGGAAATTTTTTCTCTCTGACCTATGTTACCAGCAACAACGAGCACTTCATCCACAATCCCAGAAACATTATCAAGCACATGCTCGATCATCTTCTTATTTCCGATCTGAGCCATGGATTTGTTCGTATTAATTCTAGTGCTTTTGCCACCGGCCAGTATGATGGCTGATCTCATAATTTATTATATTTATTGCCTCGATAAGATTTAAAAACGACCCATAAATATAGGCCTATTTCAAAAAAAAATAAGATAGAGAGCAGGTTAACTACTCTCTCCTCAGTTTATTGTACCACTTGGGGTGATGTTCTTTCACATACTCTTCAGATGTCTTAGTGGTTAGCATGGACTTGAAAAGTGGCCATGATGGCGGTATCACAGCAGCAGTGAGGATATGCACGATCAGTAGAAGCAGTATCAGGATCGCCACTATGAGATGAAGTTTGGTCGCAATATGGACGAGGGTGGGTGATAGTTCCCTTGTATATCTGAGTGTCTTGACGATTCCTGTGAGTATGATTGCGCCCACGAGAACGGCCCAAGCCGGAGTTTCTACCCTTTCGATAGGAAGCCATTTTCCTGCATGTGGCGGTTCCTTAACACCTATCTTTGCAAGCAAATTGGCCAGAGGTCTCTTGATTTTCTCAGGCAAATACAACCCTCTAATTCCGAAGAAAGCTCCATCACCAATAACACCCATAATAGCCATGGTCTCTGCTATTGAGTCCTTAAAATCGCTCATCGTTGGTAGGATCTCTCTGTCACCAGAGAGTGTGTGATTCACTATGTAGAAAAGACTGGCGAAGACTAAGATGCCTGCACCGATGAAGTGCAGCTTGTATGCCATCAAGAACGGTGAGAATGTCTTTAGCCACCCAAACCTAGTTCCAAGTAACAAAAAAATCGCGGTTATGATGCACATGATGCACCCCACCGTGTGGGTCCAATGCTCGAACAATATGCTAACGGGATGCCGCTTTACTTTTCCATTTGCAATGACTGGAACCATAGGTTTTTTTCTTACACTCCTACCTAGGAGAAGACCCAATATGCAGCCAAGAACTATTACAACTGGTAAAGCCTGAGCGAAAAGGTTTTTAGCTATATTCAAACTTTGTGCCTCTACTTCCCAATCTGGTCGCATTACGTTACTTAATACCTCGCCAACATCAGCAGCATTTGCACTGATTATACTGAACAGTGCTATTATGAAAAGTAAGCCTATGGTGACCGTGATCTTTCTGCTCGTGACCTTTTTCACCCCATTTCCTCCCTGTATTAAAAAGGTTATAGATAGAGGATATGAACTCCCCTATCCATATTCATATTTGTCCTGCCTATACTATAGTCTCTAGATTTAGCCTTGCTGCAGCTCTCTTTCGATAGATTGCACTGATTTCTTCCGCATCTCCGACGAGTAGACCTTTGGTTGAACAGAAAGCCGAACATTTTGGATTGGGCTCTCTCTCAATCCTATTACCACTTCCATCCTTCTGCTCGAAGGGTGTCACACATAACGTGCATTTATCCATCTTGCCCCTGGTAGTGAAAGGCAGCCCTCCAAGGAATTGCGGAGCCGCGAATAGACATGCCCAAGAACAGTAACCGCACCCAATGCACTTGTCCTTGTCATTAATAACGATACCGTCCTCTCGCTTGGATATCGCCCTTGTGGGGCACGCTTTGATACAAGGCGGGTCAGCGCAGTGCATGCATGACAATGGCACGTTCATCTCTTCGGGTGTTCCCTCATTGAGGATTATACCTCTAATGCGACGTATACCAACTGGCACGTCGTTCTGCTGCTTGCATGCTACTTCACAACTCCCGCATTTTATGCATCGCTCTACAGTAGGTAATACTTTGTAGGTTGTCATCTTTCATTCCTCCTATGCCTTATAGATATTACATAATGCCACTTTCGTCTCTTGCATCTGCGTCATCTCGTCATAGCCTGGGGATGTGATGATGTTGCATGAGTCTCCCATTGCAAGCTCTTTAGCGCCTTCTGGGTATCTGTCTCCGTAATCTACTCCTTCGAAGACACCTGCCCAGTGATATGGCATGAATAAAGTCCTTTCGTCAACTCTCTTGGTCACATTTGCCCTTACCCTGCATCTTCCTCGAGCGGATTCAACCCAGACATAGTCCCAGTGTTTGGCCCCTATGTAGTTTGCAACAGTCGGATTGATCTCGACATACATTTCTGGCTGAATCTCCGCAAGATAGTCGGAATTTCTGGTCTGAGCCCCTCCACCGTGATGCTCGACCTGTCTGCCTGTTGTCAAGACGAACGGATACTTCTCGTGACGCTTTTCAGCAATCGATCTCTGCTGTTCAGTCTTGAATTCGGTAAGAACTCTGTACAGCCTCTTATCCTCGTAGGTCGGATACATCGCTACTAGGGCTGGGTCTGGGCTCTCTAAGGGCTCTCTGTGCTTGGGCACTTCATCGGTCCACCCCGCCACTCTTAGCCTGGCCCTTCCTCTGCCTGTGGGGGGATTGCCCTCTGCAAGTGCCTGTCTGTTAACCTCTCCTGTCGGATCAGTCGTATATGCATATGTCCAGTGTATGCTACCGCCAGTACTAGCTGGGGGTAGGTTGCCCCTCACGATGTTCTCGCCTGCATTAGGCTCGTTGGATGGATAAGTCCACATTGCTCTGAAATCGTGCCCTCCTTCCATCACAGGAGCCTTGTCACAATATAGGACTGGCGTTCCTGGATGATCGGTCGTCCAGCAAGGCCACGGAAGTCCCCAGTATTGTCCGTCGCATGGTCCGCCTTTAGCTCTGCCGTCCCATGGATCAAAGGTATAATCGTATTCCTTCTGTAGTTTCATCCTCTCGGTCGTCTGTCCCTGGAGACCTATTGGTCTGCAAGCAAGGTTGATCTCTCTTGTCACATCCTCTATGCTCTTGTAATCGTAGTGTTCTCCGAATCCCAATCTATTTGCTAGTTGCTGGAAGATCCACATGTCGTTTCGACTCTCATATAGTGGCGATATTACTTGATCTCTCCACTGCCATTCTCTTCCGGTGGTGGTCACGCTGCCACTGCCCTCTGGGCGAGTTGCGGCAGGTAGCAAGATGATCCCATCTGACCTGTTTGGCATAGCAGATGAACAGGTTGGAAAAGGATCGACTATAACGATCGTATCGAGTCTCTCCATGGCTTCTTTTTCCTTTTTCATCTCTGTAATTGAGTTTGTGGCTTCACCCCAGAAGACGGCTGCCTTGATATTGCGTGGCTGATCGATTTCGGCTTCTGGTTTCAGAACGCCCTCATACCAACGTGATACGGTGAACCCTACCTTAGTCATCATGCTCTCGCCTTTAAAGGTAGCGAACCTTGCTTTCAGATCATCGAAGGTTATCTTTCCACTCGTGCTGGGCGTATCGCTGAAGCACTGGGCATACCACTTCCAAGATGACTCGCTTGTTACGCCATAGTATCCTGGCAAGTAGTGAGATAGGACGCACATATCTGTCACGCCTTGCACGTTGTCATGCCCTCTGGCTGGCATGCATCCGCCGCCCCATTGCCCTTGATTGCCGAGTATGCATTGCAGGATGGCGCACGCTCTAACGAGTTGGCTACCTACAGTGTGCTGGGTAACCCCCATTGACCATATTATATTGCTTGGTCTGTTTTCGGAGATCATTCTCGCTACTTCTCTGAGCTGGTCTGCCGGAGTCCCGGTGATTCTTTCCACGACCTCTGGCGTGTAGCCCTTCACAGCCTCCTTCACATACTCGAACCCATAGGTTCTGTTATCGATAAACTCTTGGTCCTGCCAGCCGTTCTCTAGGATGACGTTGATGAGACCGTATATGAACGCAATATCTGAGCCAGGCCTGAATCTGACGAATAGATCGGCCTTTGACGCAGTTCTAGTGAATCTCGGGTCTACGACGACGATCTTTGCACCCCTGTCTTTTGAATCAAGGATTTTCTGCATCATCACCGGGTGTGCCTCTGCCGCATTAGAGCCAAAGAAGAAGTGACACTTGGCATGTTGCAGCGCAATGACAGTGCCTGTCATGGCACCATGACCGAATGTGTTTATCAGGCCCTGGACTGTAGTGGAGTGGCATAGCCTTGCCTGGTGATCTATATTGTTCGTACCGAACAGCATCCCAAACTTTCTGAACATATACGCCTCTTCGTTGGACCCATGCACGAGACCGCAAAAGAAGACTGAATCTGGTCCGTAAGCGCTTCTAATGCTATTCAATTTGTCTGCAACCTTATTCAACGCCTCATCCCATGAGATTCTCTTCCACTTGCCCCCTACTTTCTCCATTGGGTACTTTAGTCTTCTCGGTGAGTTGGTGACGTTTGCCATAGATGCACCCTTGGAGCACATACCCCCACGGTTTATGGGGTGGTCTTCCCAAGCGTCCATCTTGGTGAACACGCCTTCCTCCACGACGCCTATATACCCACAACCTACAGAGCAGAAGGAGCAAATGCTTTTCACTCGCTTCGTTGTTGACGATATTAGTTCTGGAGTTGGTTGTGCTGCTGCTTTTTCGAATAGCTTACCTGTAAACTTCTTAGAAGTTGCATATCCTCCAAGAGTTGCAGCCGCACCAAGTGCAGTCAATTTGGCAAATGTACGTCTGCTCATCTTGAGTTCACTGAGGATAGATTTTGATTTTGCCGCCATTATTTTCCTCCTGATTTAACAAAACTCATAGGTTTATGTAACTAATACTATTAAATAGTTACGTTTATTAAAATACTAAAATTAAAATACTAAAGTTCATCCTCAAATTCATCTATCCAATCTTTATCAATAAATATGAAGCCCTTCGTGATCTTTGCAATACTCTTGTAGAAATCAGACTGCTCACTTTTGTACAGGTCGTCGCAGAAATCCGGTACCCATTTAATCAGATGCTCGTCCATGAACTCCTTTTGTAGTGCCCAGTATTTCCCCATGCACTCCCCCCTTTTTAGCGCTTCTTCGCATAGATGGTGCATGAATTTTAGCTCGAATGCGATGTGATCCTCTGGTTCTGGATATTCTTTGGACTTTGCTATTCCTGCGTCCCTATAATCCTTTTTGAGCCTTAATAGAGAAGGCCCCATCATCTTTCCATCTATATACACGGATTCGTAGGGTAGAACTGGAAGACTGCCGGGTCCGAGAAAGAGGCGGGTGTACTCGTCCGTCAACCTTTCATGAACCACATCCACATCTTTGCTCGCTTTCATGAACTTTCTCAACTTCTCAAATCCCTCGGCCATGTCCTCGTTCAATGGTTTCAGGTCTGGAATCGGAACCTTATTATTAACTAGGTCTTCAGCAAGCTCACGTGGTGGCTCCTCTACATACATTCGATATAAAAACGCATATAGATTTTCTCTCAATTTCAAAAATTCTTCAATTTCTGTCACTTTATTTTCTCCAAAACCTTTAATAACGCCCTCACTGCCCTACAATCTTCGCAATATTTGAGCAACCCCAACCGCTCCTCTGTACTGAATTCATCATTTCCCTCTGACTCTCGTATCAAATTCGATGTGCGATTCAATGCTGCTCTTGTTATAAACGCTTTACCACATTCCTCGCACTTAACGAGCTCTGACTCAGCTAAGGTTATCTCTTTTAGATCGCTTAGTTTGGCAAAATCGAGCACTTTTTTCAATCTAAGCGCCCCTTCTGGACATGCTTTTTCGCACAACCCGCACGATATACAATACCCATATATGAAATCGATCTTATTCTCTTTTCTTATTATCGCATTCATAGGGCACATGTTCATGCATGCGTTGCATATGGTGCACTTTTCTGAGATAGTGATATCTGCAAAAGGAAATCTCGTATCTTCCTCAACGAAGTTTGGTGACATACCTGTCTTAACCGAGAGACCATGAACCAAACTCAATATGACGTCTCTCTTTGCTGTTTTATCCAATTCGATTGGTTTCTTCTCTTTAATAGGAGATGGACTTAAACCTTGTACGAAATCCGCTACAGCACTCACGAAAATACCTGGTTCGTCTGCATCGACTTGGATACACTTTACTCGCTCGCCCAGACCAAATGCGCCCAGAGCCATATTGGCAAATTTTACTGCCGATTCTCCTACCACAGCATCATGCGGGCAGTCTTCACATTTCAGCAGCAGAACTCCATCTGCACCCATATCGAAGGCTCGAAGAATGTGTGCCTCTGAAACAGAGTCAACACACGAAACTAATAATGGGAGAACAGGGTGATACTGAAGTCGCTTTCTGCCGACAAAATCCAGAGTTTTCTCGCATTCCGAGCAGGCAAACAGTAGCACTTTGAGACTTGTGTCTTTTTTTGTTTTGCCTGTTTTGCCTAGCAAGATTTCTATCTGCGAATATATGGTGTCATCTGAGCATTCCCTCAGTTGGGGGAGTGAGATCGGACAAACAGCAGAGCAGACTCCGCAAGCCCTGCATGCAACCTCGTCAAACGAGATTCTATCTCCAGCACGTGTTATCGCACCGTATGGACATGCAATCTCACAGAGTTCACAGCCCAACATTTCGCTTTTTCCTGCAGCACAGTCTTCTAA
>JAQURP010000002.1:27150-51691 GCA_028715545.1 Methanocellales archaeon
ATGACGAATCTCTCAACCTTAGGTCTTGTCTTTATACGATCGATAGCTACCAGAAGCAAACGCTTTGCCTTTTCAGTAGCACCCTTTTCATCATGAACCCATCCACAATGCTCTCTGAGATTTAACAGGCTGATGTCGTCGCCTTCGAATCCCATTCCTTCAACCAGCTCTTTGAAAATTCGTTTTTTGAACGTACAGCCTATGATGACCGATTCAAGTTCCTTTCTTCTAATGTCATCTATAATATATGCAAGCCCGTCTTCCTGACACAATAGGTCATGAACCTCGATGATCTCCACTTCTTTCCCAATGCTCCGCTTGACTTCCCTGAAATCGATGCTTGACGTATTGTTGCATGTGCAAAGAAAAATACCAATACCCATCACAACTTTATATCGTACTAATAGAGCATAATACTTGTTATGCTCAATTGCGAGTCCACCTTTCAAAAGAGTTATGGCATATTAATAATTAAAATAAGATTATGAAGCAACCAAAAACATTTGAAAACTACCCACGTAGGATTATAATCAGTTCTAATCTTGTTTCAATTGTAATTTACCTTATAGGGGCATTTATCATCTATCAATTGGGCATTATTTGGCTGTCAATCTATTTACTCTTTATTCTGGGATTAGAAATCCGTTTGATGAAAAGAAGCTGTGTTAACTGTTATTATTATGGGAAATTTTGTGCTTTTGGCAAAGGAAAAATAAGTTCCCTGTTTTTCAAAAAGGGAAGTTCTCATAAATTTATCAAGGACGAGATTACCTGGAAAGATATACTCCCGGATTTCCTTGTTTCCATAATCCCTCTGGTTGTAGGAATAGTCTTATTGATATTGAAATTTAATTTATTGATATTATCATTGATAGTATTATTAGTAATCCTTACTTCCGCAGGAAATGGTTTTGTTCGAGGCTCTTTAGCCTGTAAATTCTGTAAACAAAGAGAGATCGGTTGCCCCGCAGAACAATTATTCAATAAAAGCAAAGCAAAAAGTAAGTGATGGTGGATCCGCAACTCGAAATTTTTGCCTTCGGCACCGTTGCACTAAAGTTTCGTCCTAATGGTGAGCATAACAGCGAACAGGGTTAAGCTCGGTTGCACCTCGCTCCACCGCTTCGCAAAAACTTCGCTAATCGCATATATTATGTTATATGCCATTAATTCCTAATATTTCGGAGGGAATTATAACGGCGACATCCATGTCACCGTAAAAGTATATTGTATAAAATAATAAACTATGGCACCATGAAGTTCTTGGAGGAACACAAAATGAGCGATGAAGAGCATAATATTCACGATTTTGATATTGCATTAATTTGCGAATATTTTTCGAGTATGGATCGTCAAGGCCCAGGAAGCCAGGAAGCAACAATAAAAGCATTGAGCTTTATTGATAATATACACGAAAAATCAAACATTGTTGATCTTGGTTGTGGTACTGGAAGTCAAACTATAGTTTTGGCTCAAAACACTCCAGGGAATATTACAGGCATTGATTTATTCCCTGGTTTTATCGACAAACTAAATGACAATGCACAAAAATTGAATCTTCAAAGCAGAGTTAAAGGCGTTATTGGTTCAATGGATAAACTTAATTTTCAATCAAATGAATTAGACCTTATTTGGAGTGAAGGAGCAATATATAATATTGGTTTTGAAAAAGGCATGAATTATTGGAATAAGTTTTTGAAAAAAGGTGGCTATGTTGCTGTTACTGAAGCATCATGGTTTACAGAAGAACGGCCAAAAGAAATATTTGATTTTTGGAATGAAGCGTATCCTGAAATAGACACCATTCCAAATAAAATTGCTCAAATGCAAAAAGCAGGCTATGTTGTTATGGCATCATTCATATTGCCTGAATTTTGCTGGATTGACAATTTTTTTGTTCCGGAAATAACAGCACAAAAAATATTTTTGGATAAATACAAAGGTAATAAATCTGCCGAAGAGTTTGTAAAATACGAAAAGCATGGAGCTGAACTTTATAATAAGTATAAAGAATATTATGGGTATGTATTTTATATTGGAAAGAAAATATAGAAACCCCGCCAGCATCCGTGCTGATGGCTAACGTAGCGGAATTAACGGCATATAACAGCGGCTACCCGGTTTCGCTCCCGATGGTCGCATCACCCAAATTGTCAGCCCTATTCAGCTGCGGCGGATGATGATAGATTTTGGAAGATTAAAATTATCATCACCGCATTGCTTCATAGCCGGGCTGACAACTTCGGGTAGCCGCGGACCGTTATGTGTAATTAAATTATTACGTTGCTTACAAGTGTAGAAAAATATATAAATAATTGAAGAATTGTATATTTATATGGATTTTAAAACGTCTGGAACGATCTCAAAAAAAGAAATTCTTATTAAACATTATAACAAAAGTCGTGGAGGAGTTGATAGAGAATTAATTGTTTTATCTCCTAATAAAAATTCGGGTTCTGATTGTTACTTTTTTCTTTGGCAGGAACACCCCCTAAAGGTTATGGAATTTTTATTCCTGAAATAAGAGTTTTGTGCTTATACGACGCCACAGATAAGAGATTTAAAGAATACTGTCTTGATAAAGGAATTTCTGACCCGCAATTTTGATTCTTCTCTTAACGCAACTTAATAAATCTACGGTTTTCGGCTTCATCTGCCATTGCAATAACCTTGGTCGAAACAAAATTTCGACAGATATAACATGGCATATACGGTTCACTCACCTTGCAAGTTCGTTCACCAAAATTTTCTTTTGGAAAACTTTGGATATTAGATGATATATTATTGAGATCGTTGGTTGTCGTAGCATTTTTTACCATAATGAATCACAATATTTTTACCAAGTCAATCAATTACCACTCATTCAATTACTACGAAGAAGATTCACATAAAATCTACCAATTCTGCCTGTTTGATTTTATCAGATGCGAAAAGCGAGCTGATTTCGAGTTCTATCAAACGAAGCCGCTGTTTTGTGTAGTTGGAGATACCATATTCTTCTGCTGTTTTCAGCGAGATGTCCAGATATTTCTTGATAGATCCTTCATGCACTGTCAGTATTACCCTACCACCACATTTTGGGCATGTACCCTTAAGTGGAGGTCTCCTAATCCTCGCATTACATCTAACACATCGCATTTTTTGTTTTGAGAATGCACGTAAATTGCCGATCAAATCTGGCAGGAAATGTGAGACTATGACGCGCTCAGCCACATCTCTTGCATCGACAGCTCTAATCTTCTTTGCTAATTTTAATTGCGCCTCCATTTTATCGATCATAGCTCCCAACGTCTTATATGCACTATTTATCGGACCAGCCGCAATATCAGAGGTATCGTGTGTGAAGGAAAAGCCCTCGTATTGCTTTGAAGATCCCAACCTTGCCCCAATTATATCCATTTTTTCCTCTATGTCCTTTGGGTCGGCATGTTTCAGAGATGCCTCGTAGAATTCCAGTGGATATCTCCTCAGTAAATCTATGTTATGCACCTCGCTATCGATCTCGCTTGGGTTTATGCGCGTGGTAAGCACGATCGGTGCATCCATCTTGCCCCCGCGTTTATCCGGCAGATATGAAAGGGAAAAGTTGAGCAGTCCGTCCATCAGAAGCATTATGCTGTCCTCGTCACCATCGCAATTACGACGCTTCGCTGCATGGAAAAACGGATGGGCATAACACACGGATGCACTGGTGAAGCCAAGTATTCGCCCTAGAACTCCTGCAGATGTGTGAGGTGCAAGCCCGATGACCAGTTTTCCTATCAGGTCGTCCACCGATTGGATTTTATAATAGGCACCCATACCATAGTATTTCACCAATAACTCATCCAAAAAGTTTGCAACAAGCAACAAATAATCTCCAGCACCTTTTGAGAGGATCACGTCTTGGGGCTTTAGTTCAACCACTTGACTTTCATCTTCGAGTGGTTTGCCATCCATATCTAGGCAATATCCAAGCTCACTGAGCCGATCTAATGATATACCAATCTCCCTTGGCCGGAAGTGGGTGAGCGGCAAATCCGTTAGATCATATCTGATGGTTCCGTCCTTAAATACATATATTTCATTCTTGGCTCTTAGAATTCCTTTTTCAAGTGGTTCCGGGGTCTGATTTTTGGATGTTAGGCCTAGTACGCCTTTGAATTCTTCGGGCTCGCGTTCACCTAATCTTTCCAGTGACCGGGCATAAAGGGCACTAAAATCGATGGTTTGCTTTCTAACAGAAGATGTCTTCCTACCACAACGGGAGCAAAGCTCCTTTTCCCCAGAGGAAATGCCACAGCTTATGCAGAACATAACTGGAAGGGTACGCTCACCACAATCACATAGATTTTTGAATGTGGTGATGCCGCAATTGGGACATTTTTTGGTTCCTAACTCGATTTCAATTTCGCCCTTCTTATCATTTAATGAGCGATTTCTGCTTCCTTCGCCACCTGTTGGGAACAAGACATGTACTGGAGGGTGCATTTTCCTTTTTTCCGACTTCTCTGGCCGCCCCATTCTACCGCCAATTCGGATTGGTGCACGCTCTCGAATTTGTACACCAGCCATTGCTGATACTGCTTCAATCGTTTTTACATATGATGTGAGTGTGCCCCTTTTATGTAGGTCTTGGTCCAGCCCAAGGCATCGAATAAGCGGAAGCGCATGATCGACAATTATGTTGTCCCCACGAACCTTATGAGGAATCAATAGCGTTTCTAGGAGCTCTTTCACTTTTAGAGCAGCTGGAATGGTGAGCGTTTCACCGTATTTCCCTTTTTCAGAAATGTGATTTGCCAACAGCCCTAGCTCTGGGATGGTGATGTCATGCCATAGATAGGTATATTTAGGATGTAGAGGCACATCAAATTTCTCTGATAGCTCGAATGCTTTCTCAGGTGTTATATCCTTGAGATCTTCTTGGACGTAGGTTTTCTCTTCAAGCTCCTGGATCCACCACTCATAACAATATGAGGCTGGAACGAGTGTTTGGGCATTCTCCAGAAAATCACCATAATTTATCAGGATTTCCCCAACATCGATTATCTCTGCAACGCTCGGGCGTAATTCATGTGCTTGCTCTACTGAATCTATACGCAAAACGTCTCCATTAACCAAGCGAACGGTCGGACCTTCTATTGTGTCCACCGGCGTGATACCAACCGCTTTTCCTGGTATCTCAACTTTCATTTGCGTGCCGGTGGCGATAAAATCATCAAGCAGGTTCATCGTAGCCGGATGGACCCCAGCAGTGGCATAAGACGAATTGCGCGAGCGCCCATATCGCAATCTAAATCCCCCTTTGGTGGAGGGGTGCGAGAAAACAGGTCTCCCCGCTATAATACCCTCAAGGAACTTTTCCTTTCGCCCAGATGTCTTCTCACCCACATGTTTCTTAATTATCAGATTATTCAACCATTCCCAGCCATCTAAACCCAATTGTTCCACATATTTCTTGACCTTTGGTGCCTTTAATGCGAGTCCTTCTGCCAGCACAAGCACCATTCCTCCCCTAACCCGGTTAGTCTCTATGCGATCTAAGTTTCTGTACGCAGAAACCTCGTCCTCCTCAGTAGGTTCGCCATCTATGCAAATAGGACAATTATTAACTATCAGGCGAATTTCCTCATTTGAAGGAGTGTATTGAAGATTTGTTATCCTTTTATAAAGAAGGACTTCCTCAGCATAGCGCTCAACTTCCTCTTTTCGAGGCTTATATTCTGATATGCCGACTTTTCTGCGCACATAATCGGCCACTAAGACTGACAATGCCTGGGCGGTTCCTCCTGCACTCCTGATTGGCCCAGAATAATATATTTTCAGGTAGTTGGTTCCATCATCGTTTTTCCCCAAGCCTACGCGGGCGATGCCTTCAATTGGGGCAGCCACGATTCCTTCGGTTAGTATCGCCACTGCGGTCCTGATTGCGTCATCTACCAAATCAAGTCCTGATTTATTACCTAGTTTGCCTTCAGCAAAGTCCAATCCTATATGCAAAGCTACTTCTTCTCTGGATATCTTGGACTCCAACTCGCGAATTCTTTGCGCTACTCCTTTGATGCCCACCAGGCTTTCTACCCTGCCAGCAAGATCCTTGGCCAGCAGAATCTCTGGGTCTGGGCTGGGATCTTCACCGCGCATTTTAGCTTCTCTCGTTATTTTGATACAGCGCTCTAGCTCGGCTTCCAGTGAATTAAAATAGGATTGGATTTGCTCAGAACTCATCATATGATATAAGGAATGCTAATATATCATCATTGTCTTATCTTATAACAGGAGTTTTCTTGAGCGGTTTAGCATACTTAAGAGCTGTTTGGGTTGCCCCTTCTACATATTACCTAGGTATTGTATTTGTGTTTACTATCACATTAGTTGTATTCGCAATTCATTAAGGATAATTGTAAGTGAATTAGTAGGCTATAATAAAATAAAAAGAGGTGGTAGTGTTATATTCCCTAAGTTGACATCACGCAAATTTCAAGAACGAGGATTCCATCGTACTTAAATCGATGATTGGAACGTGAGCTGGGACTGGCTCTAGGTTTACCCTTTTCTGGAAATCGGTCTGTGCTTGCCATGTGCCAGAATTCACCAAAGTAACGCCACGATACTTTGATAGCCCGATAGTGTGCACATGACCGCAATGTAATATGTCCGGGATGCTGTCGATCACAAAATGGTCTTTCTTTTCAGGTGCTATGGAAACGCGTTCACCATATATCGGAAACAAATGTCTTCTTCTGAGCATTTCAACCATGATTCTGTCTGGCGCTTTATAGGATAGCCCGGGTAGTGCTGCAACAAAATCATCCAGAGAGCGCCCATGGTAGATAAGTGCTTTAATACCATCCAACTCTACCAACGATGGATTGCCCAAGAACATTACATTTAGATCGCAGAACATATCGGTTATTTTCTTTGGCAAAGCTGGCTGTGGCTCTGCCTGTCGAACAGCATCATGGTTCCCTGGTGAGATTATGATTTTGATGTGCTTTGGTACTTCCCTAAGATACTCTGCAGCCTTTTGATATTGCTCGTAAATATCTGAGATTGCTAGGTCTTTTTCTTGGTCAGGATATATCCCAATACCATCCACCAAATCGCCCGCAATTACCATGTATTTGACTTTTTCGGCCAGCGTTCTTTGATCGTCATCTCCGAGATCGCCATTTAACCATTTGATGAACTTAAACCATGCTCCCTCTAAGAACGTCTTACTCCCAACATGTATGTCAGATGTCAGCACCGCAAAAACTTGTTCAAATGCTCTTCTGGACTCGTTTTTTATGGGTATATCCGGCCACAATATATTACTTGCTATTAAAAGCTTACCATCTTTTGTCAGATTTCCGGTAACGCCAATAACCTCATCCAAGATGATATAATTGGATGTTTCGAGTAAGCCCTTATTCTTTTGGAGAAGGACTGGAAACGCCCCGGTTGGGTCTTCCAGCTCTATCAATTTATGTCCGTTTGAAGTATTCCTAATATCAGATACCATTCCAATAATAGCAGTATCTCCTCGGACTTTGTTGAGGCTTTCAATGGGTCTTGCATTTACCCTTCCCCGGATCATATCACTTAGTTTGGCATATCTATCACGAAAATAAAAAACGAACTCGTCATAACCGCCAAAACACGTCGATTCACCAGTAATATCACTTAAAACTCGAACCTCTGCTGAAGACCTTGAGAGAGCTTTTCTAACATGTTCTGGGGTGACCACCAACACGGAGTCATCCAAAGACGTCAGTATTTCTTGCATCAGCGCCTCAATGGAGCCTTCGTGCTTTTGTATCATTGCAACCGCATCCGGATGTATTTGATGCCCTGCCTCTGCAAAACGTTGGATGGTGTCTTCTCCCATAAAATCAACAAGGATATTAATAGTGTAATGGGGCATAAATTATACGTTAGAGGGCAAATTATACGTTAGATTGTATTAAGGGGTTTACAAATGAATGATAATTTTTGGATTGAATTAGCAAGGGATTTGGTCTTTGCAACAGCCGCAGTATTCCTATTCATAGGTATTGCATATCTCCTCGCAGGAACCTGGCCTATGATGGTTGGAGTTGAGTCAGGTAGTATGATACCAAATATACATAAAGGGGATGTCATATTCCTTCAGGGTATTAGTCGCACCACAGTCAAAACACATCAAGTTGGTGCAGAGATAAACTACACATCTTTTGGTGAATATGGTGACGTGATAGTGTACAGACCCAATGGAAATCCTGAGGTGACCCCAATAATTCATAGGGTCATGTATTGGGTTGATGCGGGGGAGCCGATGCCCAATGCCGGACCTGCACCCAATGCAGGATTTATCACTAAAGGAGACAACAATAATGGCTATGATCAACCCGGCTTGACTGATCCGATAAAACCAGACTGGATCGTAGGTGTTGCTAGAGTGAAAGTGCCGTATTTAGGATATATTAGGTTAATTTTTAGCGTGACTTACCCAACCCATGACTTACCCCCCATACAATCGTGTCTGGGTGTCGGGTATGCTAATTGACTTTAGACGGACGCCCCCAAGTGACTTAAGTCGATAGTCTTCAAGTAGTACATATTTTATCTGATCTATTGGAATACTAACCGATATTTCCTTCGTTCGCCCATATCTACCCTTGCTAACCACAGTGGCGCTGACGATTCCCAACATATCAAGTTCTGATATCAAATCAGTCACGCGACGTTGTGTTAGAACGGCCATATCAGTCTTGTGGCAAAGGTCTTTGTATACATTATAGACTTCGCCCGTAGTCAAGCTCTTTCTATTAAGTAAGACCATACTGTACAAAACCAGCTTAGATTGCGTTGGAAGAGTGCGCACGACCTCAACGATCCTATCCAGCTCAATTTTATCCTGCGCCCATCGAACGTGCTCTTCCATAACGATGTTGTTTTGGGCGCGCTCAGCCAACTCGGCAGAGACGCGTAGTAGGTCAAGTGCTCGCCTCGCATCACCATGCTCTTGGGCGGCAAAAGCCGCACAGAGTGGGATTACCTCTGGGCTGAGTGCATCTGGCTTGAACGCCATACTCGCCCTTTGCTCCAAAATATCCCTTAGCTGGTCTGCATTATATGGTGGAAATATGATTTCCTCCTCCCCTAGAGACGAGCGGACCCGGGGGTCCAAGAACTCTATGAATTTTAGGTCGTTTGATATACCAATTATACTAACTTTGGCATGACTTAATTCAGAATTAATTCTTGACAGGTTATACAATATTTCATCGCCCTTTTTAACCAATTTGTCAACTTCGTCTAGTATGATGATGACCGCTCTATTCCCGTTATCGATTCCATTTTTAAATTCGGCATAAACTTGGTCAGTTGGCCAGCCAGTAGGCGGAACTTCCTTATCAAAATGCCCTGCTAGGTGATAAAGTACCCGATATTGCGTGTCTACAACCTCACAATTCATGTACAAAACAGTGCAAGGTTTTCCTTTAGATTCGCTTATTATCTCAAGCTCTCTTCCAACGTATTTTACTACGGCTGTTTTACCAGTACCACTTTTTCCGTATATCAGGATGTTTGAGGGTGTCTCTCCCCGGATAGCAACTACAAGCGTAGTAGCCATTCTGTTTATCTGTTCTATTCTGTGGGGTAAATAATCGGGCGTATATGATGGGCGTAGAACTTCCCTATTCAAAAAGATTGGTTTGATATTTAATAAATCCTCGAATAGTTGTTTGAGTTCCAAAAATATTACCTCCCACAAATACTCCAACGGAAAGATACCTAATAATGATTGTGGTGATCACCCCTTTATTTCTACTGGAGTTTACGATCCTTTGTGCACTGGTTTAACTTTTATCAAAAAGGATTATATGGGCTTTGTTTAGTCAAATCTCTTTTTTTATTGATTTTTGACTTTCTCGATGTTTTATCAAAAATATGTCGAATGTATAACGTTTCAGGTCCCCCACCCCATTATTTCTACTGGAGTTGTTATAGCATATTATATCTATATATTAGACTTACTTAGCACATTGTTGTTAGATTATAATACTTTTACTATATAAATATTGTCATCAAACATCGAATAATAGTTACATCAGTTACGATAAAAAAGGGATACAATGTAACTAACGTAACTAAATAATCTATTCAAGAACACGTCCAATTGAAACAATGGGGTGCGCGTTAACTAAATATCAATAGAAACTCTCTCTAATTGACTAGCTATACCCCAAATTAAAGTTCTTGCATGCAGTGGAATGTTAAGGTCATTACTAACTTCATTCAAAATCGACATTGCAGAAGCAGCCCTAATACTTGGGGGTGTTTTTGTATTAAATAAAACAGTCCGAGCCCCCTCTGCTGCCCGTCTTATATTCCTTGGGACGGAACCATCCTCTATAATTTGCCCTAAAATAGCAATACATTGCTTGATGATGTCTTCTTTGGACGACATTATATCCCCAATATTACTAAGGCGAACAATCTATATTAAATCTCATATCTCATATATCTTATCTTAAATTGTAGTCTCGTATATATCATATCTTAAATTGCAGACTACAATCAAATCCAACCGTAATAAAGTCAAACACAACACTCCAACATCAAAATTTACCTAAAAAGCTTTGCTTTTGTGGGGCCACTCCAGATCCTACCAATTCCTCGCTTAAACTCGCGACTATCTTTCTCATCCTCTTCTCCTTGGCTACACTGGCCCAATAATAGGTCTCATCTGCTGTGCCCTCAGTAATCAATATCTTAACTCTTCCAAAACCCCGTCGGGCTGTCCTACCCATCCTTTGGATAAGTCTGATCTCGCTGGGGACGGGTTCGTAAAAAATGACAAAATCTACTGATGGTATATCAAGCCCCTCCTCTGCAATGCTTGTTGCTACCAATACGTTGTATATGCCACTCTGAAACTCTCGAAGTATGTGGGATTGTTCGTCCTGCGTAAGCCCTGGATCATGTTGCTTGGAAGCCTGACCTACAAATCTCATCGGTCTTGCCAATTCTATCTCTTTTAGGCTGTGAATGATCTTCGTCGCGGTATCCCTAAACTGAGTAAAAACGATGATCTTTGATTTAGGGTTCTGTGACAACTCGCTCACTATCGCCTGTCTCAGCTTTTCCTGCTTTGGATGATCTATATTCAAGTATTTTTTCACTAGTTCCATCAACACCGAAAAGCCGTGGAGCCTTGTGATACTTCTTGCAAACTTCACATCTCTCTTGTCTTTATCCTGTATGCTTTTTAGAAATTTGTGCAATACTTCTATGTCCTGTGTTGTCAGAACTTCTATAGCGTGTGAGAGAGATATCGATGCAGCTTGAAGTATGATGGCGGTGTATACACTCCCTTGCCTTTTGTCTCGGTTTAGATTAGCCCTCAGCCTTTGACCCAATATCAACAAGTCCCTTTTGCTGATGTATTTTGTTTTCTTGTATGTCAACATTCCCATGGACTGTAGTTTTTTTATCTCGCTATTGAGCATACCCTCCAAGACACCCCTGACCTCTTCATATTCCTTGGGCAACTTCACTTTTTGCCAACTCATCTTCAGGGGATGGATGTATGGTTTTACATCATCATCCTCTTTAGATCTATATTCTATGGCATTGATGAACAAGCTATCATACGTCTCTTTGATCACCGTTCTATCTTGCCCAGGGGAAGCGGTCAATGCCAAGATGAGGGGATCGATGCACTGATCTACATACATCTCTGCAATTTGGTTGTATGCATATTTTTTCCTAGCTCTATGGGCTTCATCGAATACGATGAGACAGACGTCGCCAAAATCATAGCGACCTCCAACGGCATCGTTTCTTATAAGCTGTGGCGTTGCAAAGATGATTTGTGCATTTTTCCATAATTCAACTCTTTTTTTAGGCTCCACTTTTCCTGTCAAAACCTCGAAATTATCGATGAGGAGGAATCTTCTGAAACTATCATGATGTTGTAAAACTAGCGGTCTCGTGGGCGCGAGAATCAAGATCTTTTTCAAAGGATGAATACTAAGCCTATGGGCTGTTACCAAGAGAGATACGACAGTTTTGCCCAAGGCTGTTGGAAGTATAACTAGCGTATTATGCTCTAAGCATGTATTGAGAATTTTTTGCTGGTACAATCGTTCCTCCACTGTTTCCGGTCGGATCAGTGGATGAGACACGTATTTACTCTCCATCAACGAAAAATATGGCCCGTAAACATAAATAATTACTTGATTTTTGGATTTTAAGATGATAATGATGGAATTGTCGATTAACATTCTTATGAGTAAAACTCTTATCATATCATATGGTATAAGAACTAAGCCGATGCCACACCATGCCATCTAGCTTAGTATGGCGATCGCAAGCGCAAGCAATAGGTTATATCTACCTCTGACAAGGAAACTATATTGTGTAGTGCTGTATCCGATCCTAGGGAAGCACTACTTTAAACATAAACACTATTGATATGTATATATAATCAATCAGATCAACGTTCCAACATTTTCAAATATAGCATCCCCAGCGATCAACTTCTTCATCACGCCAGAGAGGGCTTCGATAGGAACTCGTATCTGTTTCATTGAGTCTCTCTCTCGGATGGTTAAGGTATCATCCTCCAACGTCTGGTGATCTATGGTTATGGCAAATGGTGTTCCAATCTCATCATGGCGCCTATATCTTCGCCCGATAGTGCCAGATTCATCATAGTCGACCAGAAATCCGCTTTTGCGTAAGGAACACTCTATCTCTCTCGCTCTCTTGTCCAAACCATCCCTTGAGAGTAGTGGTAATACAGCTCCTTGCACTGGCGCAATATTGGGGGGAAGCCGGAGAACTACTCTCTTCTCACCTTCTATAGTCTCCTCCTCAAAAGAATGCTCTAACAATACGTAAACGATCCTATCGATGCCGTATGAAGGCTCAATAACATGTGGTATAACTCCTTCTCCGTATATCTCTTCCTGAACGCGCTCATATTCGACCAAATCCTTTGTAAGGGGGATAGTCTCAGCCCCAACTTGAATCACACCTTCTTTGAATTGATCTGGTCTTAGTGTTCTGAGTGCCTCTATGATTTTAGCTGCCCTGTCCTTGAATTTGCGTCCTATGGCACTTACGTTTGGTTTTATAATTATTCTCTCTCTCACTATGGGTTGCTCATATGGGGTGAAAACAGTCATTTCGGTTTGGCTGTGCTTTGCGTGAGCTTTAAGGTCGTAGTCCCCTCTATTGGCAATTCCAACTATCTCGGTCCACCCAAATCTGTCTGTTAGTGCCTCAGCATCCCAACAATCGCTTGCATAATGGGCTATTTCGTCTTTTTTATGTTGCCTAAACCTAATTTTTTCTGGTGAAAGTCCGATTTTAAGTAAAAACTGCTGAATCAGTGCAATATGGTATCCCATTAATTGGTGTTTTATGATTCCTTTTTCGACTGCATCTTTCACAGAGATCTCCAGATCGAACTTATTGATAACCTGCTCCTTCGCAGGATACAATCGCAGCATGATATCCTTAACTTCGTCAAAGCGCGGATGCTCATTCATTCTAGGATCTATGAAAATCTCAACCTCAGCTATCGTGAATTCCCTTAGGCGTAGGGTACCTTGCCTGGGCGATATCTCATTTCGATAAACCTTTCCTATTTGTGCAACACCAAACGGAAGTTTATCCCTGTAAAACCTTAATATTCGATGAAAATCGACGAACATTCCCTGTGCAGTTTCTGGTCTGAGATATCCAATTCTTTTGGAACCCGGCCCAATGGAGGTTTTAAACATCAGGTTAAATGCATATGCATCGCCAAGCGAACCACCGCATTCTGGACATTTTTCAAGGGCCAAATCTACTTTAAATGCCTCCCCGCATTTTTTGCACTCGACCATTAAATCAGTAAAATTTTCCACATGTCCAGATGCAACAAACACCTCTTCTATATTCATTGCCGGCGTTTCGATCTCATAGAACCCCTCTCTTATTACATAGAAATCGCGCCATGTCTCCTTGATCCTTCTCTTCAGGGCAGCGCCCAACGGTCCAAAATCCCAAAATCCAGCAGTAGAACCATAAATCTCAAAAGATGGCCAGAGAAACCCCCGTCGCTTTGCCAGCTCTATGACCCTCTCGTATTTGTCCATCGCGATCACTTGATCAAAATTTTGATCAAATCCTTGTCTAGAAGTAGTCCCTCTAGCTTGTTGTGCGCTGTCACTACCGGAATTTGATCAACTCGGTTACGACGCATCTTTTTTGCGCAATCGCTGATTTCTGACCGACGAAATGCCTTTATGACATCTTTGATCATTATGTCTTTTACTGGAACTTCTGGTAGCTTTATGCGTGAGACACCATAATAGAGGTTCATCGTATCCCTCGTGCTCTCCCATGCCCACGCATCCCCGTCAGAAGCGGCCGACATGTCAGATTTTTCAACCGAATCTTCGATCTCGCTTACATCAAGCAGATCTCTTTCGGTTATGATGCCGACCAGTTCCCCCTTCGAATTGAGTACTGGTGACGCTTCCTGGTTGCTCAATCGCAGAATATCCATGACAACTGGCAAAGGGGTACTCTCCCAAATTGCAACCAAATCAAACTGAACATAATCTTCGATCGAGTCTTTTAGGTCCATGTTGGCGATGGCTCCTACTAGGTCGGCAACAGTCAGAATCCCTATAAGCGTATCGTCGATTACAACAGGCAATCTCCGTATTTTTCCTGTAAGAATCGCGTTTGCTGCATCAGCTATATCGCATTCTGGGGAGATCGTGATGGGATCTCTAGTCATTATCAGCGCAAGCTGCTCCTCATCTGGATGTTTGAGCAGGTCTGTTCTGGTCACTATTCCGACCAATTTTCTGTTCTTGATCACCGGAACACCAGAAACGTGCTCACTCTTCAGTATTTTTAAGGCATCATCTCTTGACCCTGGAACGGTTGCGCATACAACATCTTTTATCATTATATCTTCGACTTTTATTGACATTATCTACCCCTACTATGTAAGACCGTCACCGAAACTGGTGGTTTTCTTATGACCTTTTCTATCACACTTTTTCTAAGGTTTTTTTTCAAGATATGTTTTTTCAAGCATATCACTCATTACAGATCTACCTCATAATTCCTCTGCAGAATTAATGATTTCGGCAGCGGAATGCCCTACTATGGATTCTGAGTGAAAAATACACCCCGTTATTAACCATTTATTTGATACTTTTACTCCCTTTATCCTTATCCATGGAGTACATATGCATTTGTTACCTGTTGAAAAACAACCGGAAAGGAAGCGGAATGCAGAAGCATCGACGTTCTTATCCGCAGACCTCCTGTCGATTGTGATCATTTTGTGTATAAATATCTTCCCCTCCAATCACCGCAATTATATCGTCTGGCCTTGCCCGTCTTACTATGCCACTTATGGGGTTCTTCACACCCTTCATGTTGTTTGATTCACCGTCGACGATCATTATATGTGCTGTTTTGCCCTCAACGATTGAGCCCACCCAAGCATCAAGACCCAATGCCTTTGCTCCATTAAGGGTGCAAAGCGTAAATACTTGTCTATCATCCCTTAAAAATGCTTTTGCCACGAATTCAATCTCAGAGAACATGTTAACTGAATTAAGCATTACGTTGTCAGTTCCTATCGCGACAGTTATACCTAACTCGATCATTCTCTCGATCGGCGGTCTCGTCCATGAACATCCGACACCTGTCACGAAGTTCGATCGAGGGCAGACTACCACAGGTATATTCTTATCGGCGACCGTCTTAAGATTTTTACGATCTGCGTAAGTTAGATGAACCAAGAAATCCGGGTCCAATTTCAATGCGTCATCGATATCTGCACTATTTGCCTCACCCGCATGTATCGCAAACAGCTTATCTTTCTTTCTCGTCAGCTCCGCCAACATCTCCAGATAATCCCAAGGATGATCGTTAGTGCTGCTCATGCCAATACCGTCTGTGATTTTTAGAACTCTTTCAACATCGCCGTCTGGTCGACCCAAGATGATTGGTTTTACCCCTCTTATGCAAGCCTCTTTCAGGGCAAGCACCCCGGTTACACCGCCCTCCCTAAAATCAGCAAATGCGGCGGTACCGCAACATCTCATGTCCAACAAGCTTGACCTCATAGATGAAACTAGTTCATCCTTTGGCGTTTCTGATAAGATTTTGTGTTTCAGTCCGCCAGGCGAAACCAATGCTTCTAGAGAATCAAAATTTACATCCTTTGCTACAGAATCGCCGATGTGTGTATGTGCGTTTATAAATGCTGGGGCAATAATTCCTTTTAAGAAGGAATCAACTTCTCCCGTGGCGACCTCACTAACTATCCCGTCTTTGATGACCAAATATCCTTCCATCACATCAAAATCATCGCCATATATGATGCTACCAGAGATGATATGTTCATGAATCATGAGGATAAATTAAATAGGTTATAGCAGATTAAAACTTTTCCACTTCACAGACTTTGCATAAAATCAAGAAATATAATATAATAATTACAACTCAAGGTCGTATCAAAATATCAAAAAGTTTAATTTAGGCCGCACGCTTTTCACAACCCAGAGAAAAAGACGAGAGTTGAAAGGGGATAGGGAGGTGACACCCGCTCTGGGTTTTTATGGGCGTGCGGCACAACGCCCTTTTCTATTTATCGTTTAGGATAAGACGTTTTATGTATTATATAATATATCCTGAGTTAGGGGTGGATCGTTGAGATGTGATATGGCAATGGAGGATAGCAATGGAGGAAATTCCCACCCCTTCTAATATATACTTTCTACATATACTTTATTTGTTTCCCATCATTATCTACTTTAGTATTGTGCTTTTATAGTAGATAAATGTATTGGTTTTATACCCAAAATATAAGTACTAAAAAGACTATCTATAGCTAAAGGAGGCGTAGAGCCATCATGAAGAACGGATTTATGTTGGGAAAGACAGAAGCCGGTGTTTTACGACTTGTAGCCGAATGCCACGCTGATGAAGAGATAATAAGATGTATGATGGGGGTGGGACTCGCATCATCGCGCCATATAGTGAAAGAGGCAATAAACCGATTAATCCAGAAACAGTTCATCGAGAGAGTTGACGATAATCTAAAGTTGACAGAAGTGGGTCAGAAAACGGTGGAACTTATTAAGGTGGATATTGTTGTGAGGTAAATTTCATGGCCAAGAAAAAGGAATCCAAAAGCGGTTTAATGTCCTCTGCGGGTTTGATGAGATATTATGATGTGGAAAAAACTGCAATCGCAATCAGTCCAAAAGCAGTTTTTATTATGGGCATTCTTGTGTCAGCCATCATAATAATGTTGAGCGCATATTATGGTATGTGGCCGTAGTAACAGAATAGTGAGGGAAATCATATTCCTTGGACGCTCAAATGTAGGTAAATCCACCCTTCTACGTCAATTGATAGGTAAGAAAGTTCGGGTTGGAAGGAAGCCCGGGGTAACGCTCAAGCCCAATCAGTTCTTTTTGGATGATTTACTCATCACTGACATGCCTGGGTTTGGATTCATGCATGGAGTACAAAAGCAGAAAAACGAGAAAATCAAAAGCTCCATCATTCGCTACTTAGAAGAGCATTCAAATCGAATTTTGCTTGCCATACAAGTCATCGATGCAGGGTCTTTCATCGATTTAGTGGACCGATGGAATATGAGGAATGAAATGCCCATCGACATTGAATTTTTCCATTTTTTACATGATCTTGATCTTGATGTAGTTATTGCAGTCAATAAAATTGATAAGTTGGGGGATGTAGAATCTGAACTGGATGGAATCGTTCAGCGATTGGGCATGTATCCTCCCTGGAGGCAGTGGAGAGATCAAATTGCTCTGATATGCGCAAAGAAGGGAGAAGTAGGCGAGCTAAGGGAACTGATAAAGAGCAGATTACATGATATTAAGCGGGACGATTTGTTGAAGCATTTTTCTTAGCACAGTACATCTGGTGTGGTTTGTAATTAATGGCACAATCTAAATTCCAGAGTATAATACATCGACCGTGTTCGATAATGACAACTCCATAGTCTGCATAATATTCTTGGTGGCATATCATTCTATTCCTAACAGAGTACTTCAGCTTCGCTGTAGATTGAGAAAATTATGTGCTGTTAAAATTTGTGAAACCCTGAAAGTTAATGGGTGATTAACTTTATTAGAGAGCTACCGGTTGGGAAATACCGTCTCTAAATCCCTCTTATGGGGTAAACCTTTTCTTGCGCCGTATTCGCTGATGCATTTAGCTGCGAAAAAGTTTCCTATCCTTCCACAATTATGGATGTCCTCTCCGCCTAGCAAGCCGTATAAAAAACCCGCAGCGAAAGCATCACCCGCTCCGGTGGTGTCGAAAACCTTTGTTTTACGGGGGGAGATCAGGTGTGCATTTTTGCCATTTGTTACATAACAGCCCCTGCCACCTAGGGTAGTTGCGACGGTCTTGGCGCCCATCTCTAGCAATAGCTTTGACCCCTCCTCATAATCGGAATTTGTAAGCGCCTTCATCTCCTCGTAGTTTACAAAAATCACATCACTTTTTTCGATAATTGGCTGTAAGATTTCCAAGGAAAATTTGGAACATGACATGCCTGGGTTGAAGCTTACCCCTGTTTTGATACGCTCGATTAGTGATATCTGCATCTCCAGTTGTCTTCTGTCTACGAAGGAGCTCATGTGCAGGAATTTTGCCCCCTCTATATACTCCACATCCACATCGCTCACATCAAATTCATCATTGACGCCAGGGTAAATGTAAAGTGATCTCTCTCCTTCATCATCCACAAGTCCTATAGCTATGCCGCTATTACCCTTCAGTACCTTTATTCTGTTTATATCAACGTCCTCATTTGCAAGGTCCCTTAAGATGATATCCCCTTCTTCATCGTTGCCGACCGCCCCTATAAATCCTGTTTTGACTCCGACTCTTGCCAATCCAAAGATTGTATTTGCCGCAGAACCACCAGGAGACTCTCGTAACCCTTTAACTCCAACTTCTTCTCCTGCTTTTGCTATTTTAGTGACAACATACAGCTTATCATAGTTCAACGCTCCAAAACCGACGACATCCATGTTTTTCACCCTAGTTTTGCTACCTCTCCTCTCACGAGATTTCTAAATCTCTTATGTATTTTGATCACCTCATCTAAATTCCCTTTGTCCCCTAAGTAATGGAAGTATGGGAGAATTTGTTCAGACTCCATCAGAAAATCTTTGATCTCGGGTGTGATTAGCTCATCTGGAATGCTCTCTGGATCCTTTTCAAATCTATCCCTTTCGGTCTCCCAAGATTTGACGACTCTAATCAGATGCTCTCTTCTATCAAACTCTCTCAACACTGGATGCAAAAACCGTATGTCCAAGGATGCCAGACCCATACTTGCATATGGAATTGCATATTCATTCCCATTGAAGACAACCGCCAATCCGCCGTGATCTCTTGCTTCTTTTAACATTTTGTAATCTGTAATACTATCTCCAACCACTACCATATCTCTTAGTTTGGCTTTGTTCTCTTTGGCGATTCTATGTAGGGCCTGAACTTTTCTCTCTCCTCCAACCACTCGCACTTTTTCTAGGACGTTTCCGTAGCCCGTCTTCGGAAGCTCCTCAAAAAAGAATCGGTCTAAGAGCTTAACAACTCTTTTATAATCATCCATATGTGGATAAAGTCGGGCTATCTCTCTCTCAGCATGCTCTATCGCATCAAAATTCCCCACATTCACCTTCAACTCTTCCAATGAAAGTTTTGTGCAGGTGATATTATCCCTCGGAACATTTAGCTGTGCGCCTATGTGGTGAGCGTGCTGTTCATAGCTTGTTGAGATGATGTACGTCTTCCAACCCTCATGCTGAAGTGTTGACACCAACTCTTTGGCCCCATCAACGATCTTTGCCCTTTTCGATACATTCTCTATATTTTTCTCTGAGATTCCATTGAGCAACAAAAATGGTACTATTAATGCAAGGGTATCGCCAGGCTCATAGCCCTCTCTGCTCTCAAGTGCTATTATATCATCGTATTTGCTGATGACCTCAAATATCCTCTCTCCATTCTCAGCCAGAGATAGGACCTCATATGCATTGTCTTGAGGTGACAAAGGACCTTCTAGGTCAAAACAGATTATTCGTGGCCCCATTTCCTCTTCTCCTCCACCTAAGCGAGGTCTATCTCTATCGCTGAGATGTTGGTTTGCTCTCCTTCTGTGCCACGAATATCGGTTGAAATCTTGATCTTAGGAAGGAATTTGTTTCTCACGATTTCTGCTACATATACTGCCAGTGAAATCACTCTGCATCTAGCTTTTAGTACTACTTTTTTTGAGCTGCTGTTGAACTGTGTGATTACAGCAAGAACGTAATTCATTGCCGGTTTACTTCCTACTAAAATAGTGTTATCCTCTGCCATTTCATGACCACCTGCAGTTTCTATCCTCGATGAGTGAGCTAATAAATGTTTTTATGGGGGGCTCATTATGGTTTCAGCCTATCCTAATTTAAAAGCTATCTATTGGATTTGTATTGAAAATTAGATGCCTGTTTACAACCATCTGGTCCGTATTTCCAAAGCCTCATGGTGTATAGGGCCGGGAGGATTATAAATAACCAAGCAGATAGTAGAAGTAAAATCTGATAGGTAGTTGTGAAGCCGAAAACTGATGTGGAGTTAAAGGAGCCGTGTAACAAAGCGGCTGATCCTGCCCCAAACCAAAAACCCTCGACGGGCTTAAAGATATTTTTCCAGAACAGTAGAGATAACGTGATGCCCAAAAATGTGAATGTGGGGTGGGCAGCGAAGCGAAGCACACTGTGGAGAAAAGGCTCCTGGAAATAGGGACCCAGGTGCTCAAAGATTGAAAAAAATATGCTGACAAGGACAGTGAGAAGAATCAATATCAGGAATTCACATTTCCATGATCTGTCAAGAACCCCTCTTGACCTGAAAATGCCGGTGAAAACAACTATGAGAAATAACTTGAAGGATTCCTCTGTTATGGGTGCCCAGAACATTAATTCGATATTATATACCGGGTATAATAAATTGAGAATGATTACTACACTTGTCACTACTGCAAAAGAACTGAATATTTCCCAGAAAGGGGTTTCCCATAAAGAATTATAGTGTTTTTGCATCTTTCTGTTCTGATATAACTATTTACAATACAAATAGAAAAACCATGCGTATAATTCTTTACTTTCAAATAGTAGATATTATTTTTTTACAACTAATGTGTACTCGAAAGTCAAATTTTTGTCGACCTAGGAGATAGTTGATTACTAAGCTAAGATAATAGTAAAAATCTTTGAGAGATTTACATATATGTAGTTAGTTAAGTTAAATCTCTCTAGATCACTGGCAAAAAAACTTAAAAAGAAAATTACTTAAAAATAAAAAGTGCGTTTAATCGAAGTTAAATGCAATATCAATCAGGGCAAGTTTTTTTTAAAGTAAAGCCTTTCTCTATATTATACCATGAAGATTTATTTTGCAGGTTCAATTAGAGGAGGACGAGAGGATGCGGAGTTATATCTCCAGATAATTGAACATCTAAAAAAATATGGCGAAGTTCTTACAGAGCATGTGGGAGATAAAAATCTTGCACTTTTAGGCGAAGATGGTGTCGAAGATGATTATATTCATAATAGGGATCTTGGGTGGTTTCTACAATCTAATGTTGTAGTTGCTGAAGTTACTACACCTTCTCTAGGAGTGGGTTATGAAATTGGGAGAGCTGTGGAAAATCAAAAAAGAGTTCTTTGTTTGTATCGTCCTCAATATGGAAAAAGGCTTTCTGCCATGATTGCAGGTTCTCCTGATGTAACAAATGCAGAATATAAAACGCTTGACGATGCAAAAAAAATAATTGATGATTTCTTTGAATAAAAACTTGCACCTGCGTCATACTGTCGCCTCGCCTCACTCCTAGATTTTTGCAGAAAAACCTATAGCAAAGTTATTCTTCCTCAGAAAATATCGGTTGACCCGATACAGAAACGTTTAAAAATAAAAACTAATATTAAAAGTGATGGGCATGAAAGAAATCCTTAAAATAAATGTCTGTGAAGAATTTAGGCCAGCCCAGCAATTTAAAATGCTTTATTACATCTATTTGATATTAGGGACTCTTTTCGGTATTTTACCCTGGTATATCCCGCTGGTGTATTCTATAGTGGATGTTTCTGACAATGCCCCCTTTGTAGTTACTTTTTTCGTTTTAGTACCTCTTCTGGCTCTTTTGATTTTCGTAGCCTATTGGATTCCAAAATACTACGATACAGTGCTTTACAAACTTACCGAAAATGAAATGGTGTGGAGAAGAGGGGTATGGTTCAAAAATACCGGGATTGTGCCTTACAACAGGATAACCAATATCGACATCGCTCAAGGCCCCATATCAAGAATGCTTAGGATAGCCTCCCTCAAAATCCAAACTGCCGGCTATTCGGCTCCATCCGGTGGAAAGGCTGAGATAAAAATAGAGGGGATGGAGCAGTTTGAGGAATTAAGGGAGTTGATAATGGGGTTTGTCAGAGGCAAAAAACCGGTGGCAGTAGAAACTTATGAAGAAGACATCGACTCGAAAATTCTTGATGAGTTGGTTAAGATCAGAAAATCGCTGGAAAAATCTTCAGGAAAATGAATCAAATATGGGATCACAAAAAATAAAGAGATAAGCAGAAATGCTTATCCCCACCTTTTAAATCTATTTTTTCATTTGTCGATTACTCTGATTGTATCGCTGCCTTCAAATCGCGTTCCGTCGGTTAATGTTCCTGATACAGTTATTTCCACCGAGTCTCCGAGCGGGAGTATATTGATAACTGCTTGTCTGTCAAATTTAACCATACAATAGCTAATATTGAATTCACCATACTCTCCACCTACCTCGAAATTAAGCTCTACAGTAGAAATATTGATATCGTGGATATCGTAACCCTCTGGAAGTTCGATGTAACATGTGACCCATTTGCCTTTACTCTTGATGTTCAGGGTATCTGGATCGAAGTCGATAGAGGCTTCGACCGATACTTCTGTCGGCGTCAATGGTAACCAGTCTCCGTGTATTCCATTTATTCCATTATTGTAAGGTAACATGGTGTCACCTATGCCATCCCCATCGATATCTTCCCCGCTGTAATCGCTCCAGTAGTTTCCTCCAAGATAGGGTCCTCCAACTATGTTTGTTCCCAACGTTTTATTGATATTCCAGATGTTGATGCTTTGAATTTCGTAGGCATTTTGCGGATTTTCGAGATAATTATTGTAGATGGTGTTGCTGCCGCAGTAACCGTCGAAGACGATTCCATACGAGTTGTTCGAGATTATGTTGCTTGATAGGGTGTTGCGGATGGAAGATGTTATGAGGCGTATTCCATCGTAGTTGTTCGAGTTGACGGTGTTGCTTGATAGGGTGTTGTAGTTGGATTTGGAAAGCCAGATTCCCAACTTGTTCGAGTTGGCGTTGTTGTTTGATATGGTGTTGAAGTTGCAGCTAGTCCAGAGAGTTATACCGGCCCTTTTGTTCGAGTTGGCGTTGTTGTTTGATATGGTGTTGAAGGCAGAAAGGTCGTAGAGATGGATTCCATCGTAGTTGTTCGAGTTGGCGGTGTTGTTTGATATGGTGTTGAAGTTGCTGGAGGAGAGATGAATTCCCCAGTAGTTGTTCGAGTTGGCGTTGTTGTTTGATATGGTGTTGAAGTTGCTGGAGGAGAGGTAGATTCCATATAAGTTGTTCGAGTTGGCGGTGTTGCCTGTTATGGTGTTGTAGTTGCTGGAAGAATAGAGGTGGATTCCATAGTAGTTGTTCGAGTTGGCGGTGTTGCTTGATATGGTGTTGTAATTGCAGTCATAGCCGAGGCTAATTCCATGGTAGCTATTCGAATTAGCGGTGTTGTTTGTTATGGTGTTGTTGCTGGAAGACATTATGTCGATTCCATACCCTGCACTCGATCCGCTGTTCGAGTTAGCGATGTTGTTTGCTATGGTGTTGTTATTGGACGATTGAAGGCGAATTCCGTCGAAGCTGTTCGAGTTAGCGATGTTGTTTGTTATGGTGTTGTTGTCGGAATAGTAGAGATTGATTCCAATGTAGTTGCTCGATGCGTTGTTTTCTGCGATATTACAGTGATCTGTGCCAGGTCTGAGATATATTCCACCACTAGAACCGCTTACCCCACTAACCGTGAAACCGCTTATGTCTACATAATCTGCCATTACATCAAACACACTATCAGATGAATATTGGGGCTGAACCAGGGTAAAATCAGAACCATTCTCAGATCGTATTGTTAAACTCTTGTATACATATATATTTTCAGTATAGGTCCCATCCCTCACGATTATGATGTCTCCGTTGCTTGATGCATTCACAGCATCTTGTATCGTTGAATAATCATCAGGGACGTAAATTACAGCTGATGAAGATGACGTGAAGTTAGGTGTTATATCATTAACCATTCCATTCTGGGTATCACTTGTCGGACTCATCGGGTTATTCGCTGCGATTGCCATGCCGCTAATTGAACTACTCACAACAGCCAAAATTATAAACAAAATCCAAAGC
>JAQURP010000003.1 GCA_028715545.1 Methanocellales archaeon
TCCGTCGCAAAGAGGGTGGGTGCAGACTTAATCATAAGGCCATTCGCATCTGAAAAGACGGATCTTAATAAATATTTTGATGAGTCAAAGTTGATAAACTATGGAAGTGCAGTTTTCTATTTGTATAGAGATAAATAAATAGCGATTAGTGATTTTTCTATATGTTTATTAGATTAGAAATGTTCCATTTATCTCGCTTAATAGTTGTTATACGCAATTCCAAAAGATTTTTTTAATAGATAGATATCTTCTTTACTCATGGTCACTAAAGATAAGTTATTAGATTATTTTGTAGGATTTAGACAAAATGATATTTCTTATGAATATTTAGATATAGATTTTGATCTGCTTCCATTTGACTTTATTGAATTCGCCGAAAAAGACCTTAAAGAAAAAACCGATAAAAACCTGATTAACGCTTTAGGGAATATTAAAAGAGCAATAGAATGTCAAATAGATATTTTAATAACTTTTTGTGGAAAATATAAACAGTCTTCAGATGAAAAATGGAGTTTTCCAAAGAAAATTGAATATTTAGAAAACTTAGGATTTGTTGCTCCGAGCATATTGAAAAAAATTAATACTAAAAGAAACAAATTAGAGCATTACTATAGAATTCCCAAAAAAGAAGATGTCCAAGACGCTTTTGATATTGCACTATTATTTCTAAAATCCACAGAAAAGTTTCAAGATAACTTTATCCCGTATTTTAATATTGTTAATAATGATGAAATAATTTTTGTAGAATATAATTGCAAAAAAGGAGAATTCGTAATCAGGTTAGGAAGAAGTAAAGAAGAACCTAGTTGGGAATCTGACATATATCAGACAATTACTATTGATAGTAAAGATAGAGAATTTGAAAAGATGATGGACTTCTATGTGAACATTTACTAAAAAATCTTTTGGAACTTCTTCTCGCTGCGCCCTACTCCCTTAGTTCTTCAGGTCATATAACAAATATTAGTCGGAAAAATCCTCTGCTCGGATTTCCCAAATTCTTCGCTTTGCTTAGAACTTCGGCTAATCTTGATGTTATACGGAATTCTTAATATCCGATTTTATGTAAAAGGTGACATTAATACATTTAATACATAATGCTTAATACGTCTTGTGTAAAAGGATGTCATCATGATAGGAATGGTCCTTTGCGGCGGTCATGGCAAACGTCTTCGACCTTTTACGTCCGAGATGCCAAAATCCCTTATCGAAATCAAGGAAGGATATACTATTCTGGATAATCAGCTATTGGGCTTTTTATCTGCTGGAATCGATAATGTGGTACTATTGACTGGCCATCTGAGTGAAAAAATCAAGGAGAAATACGGCTCCGAGTACAAAGGGGTGAAAGTCGATTATATCGTCGAAGATGAACCACTTGGCACCCTAAACGCCATAAAAATGGGTCTTGCTTCTGTTGAAGATGATGTGACCATTATGAATGGTGATGTCATTGCAGATCTAAATTTGAAAAAGATGATCACCATATTTCAAAATTCCGACTTCATTGCAACTATGTTTGTCACGAAAATGAGAAGCCCTTATGGGGTAGTGGTTCTTGGTGAGGATCGTATCAAGTCTTTCCGAGAGAAGCCCTTTTTGGAGCATTACATAAATGGTGGTATATATTGTTTTAAAAAGGGTTGTTCTTCATACTTTGATGACTTTGAAGGTGGTGATATAGAGAAAACCGTATTTCCCATGCTGGCTGATTCAGGCAAACTGGGTTATTATAAAGAAGATGGCCTTTTCTGGAGTTCTATTGATACGACAAAGGACCTAGAGGAGATCAAAAAAGAGTATGCCAATAGAGAAGATAAGCCATGGGGCTACGAGAAGATTTTAATCTCCACCGATAAGTATCTGACCAAGGAATTGTTCATCAAAGGAGGTTATAAAACATCACATCATTATCACGAGCAAAAGGACGAAACCATGCGTATAATGAGTGGATCAGGTTACATTAAATTTGATGATAGAGAGGAGCGCTTCGGGCGGAATGATAATATTCAAATAAAACCGAAAACCCCTCATACAATAGTCGCTTCGGACGCTTCGGAGAACACGATAATTCTTGAGGTATCTACTCCGCACCCAGATGATACCATCAGGTTAAAGGATTATTACATTAGGTGGAAGACATGAAACGAATATCTGTTATCGGAATGGGCTTTGTTGGCCTTGTTAGCGCAGTTTGCTTTGCCCATAAAGGTTTTGACGTCATAGTCTCCACACATGATCCAAAGAAAGTCGAACTGATAAATGATGGGAAAGCGCCTTTTTATGAGAAGGACCTGACTCCCATTTTGGTGGAGGCCGTGAAAAAAGGTAATCTGAAGGCAATAGTAGGGAGGAAAGAGGCAATCCTCAACTCTGATATCACTTTCCTTGCTGTAGGGACGCCAAGTAAAGCAGATGGGGGCATCGATCTCGGATTCATCAAATCTTCTGCTAAAGAAATAGGGGAAGCCCTAAAGGACAAAGGCAGCCATCTAGTTGTAGTAAAAAGCACCGTGGCTCCAGGGACAACCGAAGAAATTGTCAAACCACTTATAGAAAAATACTCTGGTAAAAAAATTGGATCGGATTTTGGGCTATGCATGAGCCCGGAGTTTTTGAGAGAAGGCAACGCAGTCTATGATACCTTGCATCCTGATCGGATTGTAATAGGTGAGAGCGATAAATCCGCAGGAGATGCTCTGGAAGAATTCTATCGTGAGTTCTACGGCGAAAAGTGTTCTCCAATCCTAAGGATGAGCCTTGTCGCGGCAGAGATGGTCAAATACGCCTCTAACGCACTTCTTTCCACAAAGATTTCCTTCGCAAATGAGATTGGCAACATCTGTAAAGAGTTTGGCATAGATGCCTATGAGGTCATGCGTGCCGTCGGCATGGATCACAGGCTATCGCCGCACTTCTTAAGAGCTGGTGTTGGATTTGGTGGCAGCTGCTTTCCAAAGGATGTGAAAGCGCTCATCCACAAGGCAAAGGAAATTGGCTATGATCCCAAACTTTTGAAGGCCGTGATGAATGTTAATGAGGAGCAGCCGAAAAGAATGATTAAACTTCTCGAAAGAAAACTGCCTTCCTTGAAAGGCAAGAAGGTCGCCGTATTGGGTCTTGCCTTCAAGAACAACACTGATGATATACGAGAGTCCAGAGCGATTCCAATAATAAAAATGTTGATGGGCAAGAATGCCCTAGTTTCTGTCTATGATCCTTTGGCTAACGAAAGTATGCGCTCTATACTTCCTGACATCGAGTACTGTACTAGCGCTGAGGAATCGCTCAGAAATGCGGATGCGTGTTTAGTAGTGACTGAATGGGAAGAGTTTAAAAAATTGGATCATGAATTTGATGTTATGAAAAACAGGGTAGTCATTGACGGAAGAAAAGTTATTTCTCCCAGAGAGGGCATCGATTATGAAGGGCTGTGTTGGTGATCAAATAAAAGTAGTCATTCCTGCTGCTGGTGTTGGCAAAAGGTTGTACCCTCATACTCTTACAAAGCCAAAATCGATGGTATCCGTGGCTGGCAAGCCTATCATCGGACATATTCTTGATCGATTGATCGATGTTCAGGCGGAAGAGTTAGTCATAGTCGTTGGATACATGAAAGATAAGACCATCTCTTACATCGATGCGAATTATTCTTCTTGCTTTGGCAAAATCTCCTATGTCACTCAGGATAAACCCCTTGGTTTGGGTCATTCCATATATGTCACAAAGGATATTATTGGAGATTCACCCATTATGATTGCTCTGGGTGATATGATCTTCAAGGCAGGCTATAGGGGGTTCTTAGAGTTTCATGAAAAAAATGGTGAATGCTCAGGTTCAATAGGGGTTAAGATCGTTGACATGCCTCAATACTATGGTGTTGTATACCTGGACGATGCAGGAACGATAGTCAAGCTGGAGGAAAAGCCACAACTATCTACGTCAGATCTTGGTATAGCTGGAGTCTATATCATAGATGATACCTCCCTACTCTTTGAATCGCTGGAAAAGCTGATTAGTAATGATACCAAAAAAGAGGGAGAATACCAGCTTACTGATGCTCTACACATCATGGTAGAAGCAGGTGCAATGCTAAAAACTTTTCATGTACATGACTGGTATGATTGTGGTAGGGCGGACACTTTGTTGGAGGTAAATCGGTTGTTACTGGCCGAAATTCCAAGAGAGATAATACGCTCCACTAATTCTATTATAATTCAGCCGGTAGCTGTCGGGTGTGGTGTGGAAATAGTTAACTCAGTCATCGGTCCAGACGTGTCTATCGCTGACGATACAGTTGTCAAAAATTCTATCATTGCTGACAGTATTGTGGGCTCTTGTGCAAAGATAATTAATATGAATCTCCAAACAAGTATACTTGGGGATGCAGTCAATCTCGCAGGCAAACCAAATACGCTCAACATAGGTGACTCGTCAACAATAGAATTTTAAATAGCAGATCACAACATATGGTCTAAAAGGTAACCGCTAAAGTTTAATCAAGTCTTTTGGCAAACAAATGCCTTGTATCGTATCTTTCGAGGTCATTTTTTCTGAGTGGGTCTAAAAAATCTTTAGAAATTGGCTTCTTAATTGATTTTGAGTAATCTCCGATCTAACTGTTCGAAATGAGCTACTCAAACGGATAAGTTAATTTGGAAATTCTCCCGATGTTAAGTTTTGTAAGTCTCTCTTTAAGTGGCTCATAATTAGAAGGATTATTAAATGCTTCGAGCTGAAGTATAGGAAAGTCCCGAAAAATGTTTTGATCTCTAATAAATAATATAATGTGGTCAACGATATGATCAAAAACAGCAATCTTATATGGTTTTCCTTTACCAATCCCCTTTTTAAAAGGAATGGGCATATGATCGAGTCCTTCGGGATGATTTTTAATAAATTTATTAATGAAGTAACTATCACTTGTATTTTTAGATATGCCTTCAACATTAATATGGAAGGGCTGACCAGGAAGATGATTCTTTAAGTCAATACATATGGTAATATGTTTTGGGTCAACTGAACAATTAGGCGGAGGTTTATGAGAATGATAAATTTCCATTAAGGCATCTCTTTTATCTCCACTACGAGCTTTATGTGGATCATACACTTGTATGTATATGGCTTCGTCTATCCTTTTGTTACAAGCTCTCAAGCCAAAACCAATGACACTCTCATTGGTATATACTGTTGAACCATCTGTTTCATCTGTTGTCCCCCCGATTATTTTTTTCCTGACATCCTCATCAGAACATGCGGCTGAACCGTCTGTATCATCGGTTATTTTTCTTACATATACTTTTTTTAAATGTGCTCTATCGGCTACTTCTTTCATATTCGTAAAAAGAATGGTTTTAACTTATTAAAAACCCCTGCCAACAATTTAAAAATAATTGGCGTTGATAGGAAAGTCGTTTATAGGACGCAAGATATAGTTGAGCGATACGCAATCTAAAAGACAAATGATCTTAAAAAAGAGATGTGGTAAATGCTGAATAATTCACGGAAAAGGTATAATAGAAATTAGGAGATTTAATATTAATTTTGATAGGTTAAAAAATTAAGGTGCTGAAAATTTGATCGCAGGCGGTGAATAAATAAAATGAAAACAGTGCTTGTAACGGGTGGGGCAGGATTTATAGGTTCACATCTGTGTGAAAAACTGCTGGTTGAAGGTCATAAGGTAATATGTCTTGATGATTTATCTACTGGAAATGAGAATAATATCCATCACTTGCTGAGTGATGCTGGATTCACTTACTTAAAACAGGATATCGTCAAGTCATTGAAAATCACGGAAAAAATCGACCATATTTTCCATCTGGCGAGTCCTGCCAGCCCAGTGGATTATCAACGATTGCCGATAGAGACATTATTAGCCGGTTCATTCGGCACTAATAATGCATTGGAGTTGGCCAAAGAAAAAGGAGCAGTGCTATTGCTAGCATCAACATCTGAGGTTTATGGTGACCCGGCAATACATCCGCAGCGGGAAGATTATTGGGGCAATGTAAACCCAATCGGTCCAAGAAGTTGTTATGATGAGGCTAAGCGGTTTGCTGAGGCGTTAACGATGGCGTATCATCGTAAGTATGATCTAAACGTGCGAATTGTTCGGATATTTAACACTTACGGGCAAAGGATGAGAAAGGATGATGGTAGGGCAATCCCTAACTTCATAACTCAGGCTATGGCTGATGAACCAATTACAGTCTATGGTGACGGCTCTCAAACGAGAAGTTTTTGTTATATATCTGACATGGTGGAGGGCATGTATAGGGCAATGTTCTCAAAGGATATGAGAGGTGAAGTCGTGAATCTGGGCAATCAAAGCGAGATACCAGTACTTGAATTGGCTGAAAGAATCAAGAGTACCACTAAGTCACATTCAAAGATCGTATTTAAGAAATTGCCCGAGGATGATCCGAAGCAGAGATGTCCAGATACGTCCAAGGCAAAAGAAATCCTGGGCTGGGAACCTGTAGTCGATCTGGAAGAGGGATTAAATAGGACCATAAGGTGGTTTGAAGAAACTTTGGAGCCATCAGGGCATTTATAGTGACTATTAAAAGATTGTTGGGGAGATAATATGAAGGTATTAGTAACAGGTGGTGCGGGCTTTGTCGGAAGCCATGTAGCGGAATACTATGCAAAAAAGTGTGATGAAGTGGCCATATTTGACAATCTGTCGAGAGCGACGTTGTTAGGATATGGTGCTTCTAATGCTGTGTATAACTGGAATTATCTTAAGAGCTACGCTAATATTGATCGGATCAAAGGAGATATCAGGGATATTGGGGCAATAGAAGCCGCTTCGAAAGATGCTGATGTAATCATACATACAGCTGCTCAAACTGCAGTTACAACTTCTGTCAAAGATCCTAGAACTGATTTTGAAATAAATGCTTTGGGAACTTTCAACGTACTTGAGGCAGCACGCAAATCCAATGCATCAGTCATCTTCTGCTCTACCAATAAAGTTTATGGGGATAACGTAAATAAAATCCCAGTGAAGGAGCAAGAAAAAAGATACGTATTTAACGACTCAAAGTACAAAAACGGCATTAAAGAAATCTTCCTGACAGACCTGTGTGAGCACACGCCTTATGGCGCTTCAAAATTTTCAGGTGATACTTATGTACAAGATTATGCCCATGTTTATGGCTTGAAAACAGCCGTTTTCAGGATGAGTTGCATATATGGGACCAGGCAATTTGGCGTTGAGGACCAGGGCTGGGTTGCTTGGTTTATTATCGCTACGCTTACAAATAAGCCGATTACCATTTATGGGGATGGAAAGCAGGTGAGGGATGTGTTATATGTTGATGATTTAGTAAAAGCTTACGATTTGTTTATAGAGAGTAATTTGAAGCAGGAGGTTTTCAACATAGGCGGAGGATCAGAAAATACTCTCTCACTTCTGGAACTTTTGGATTTATTAAAAGATTCAACTGACATGAGGGCAAAAATCAGTTATGATGATTGGAGACCGTCTGATCAAAAGATTTACATTTCAGATATTGGTAAGATTAGAGAGAAACTGAAATGGAAGCCTAAAGTAAATCCAAGAGAAGGTGTTAATAAGCTTATGTATTGGGTAAAAGAAAATAGCAGTTTGTTTAGTATGGGGCGATGAAAATTTCATTTCATTTTATTTATATTGCCTGCGCATAAGCCATAAGAAGGAGACATAAAAAAATCTATTAAGAAACCAATTCCAGTTGTGGAAAGTCCTAAGAACAAAGACAATGAAACAATATTAATGAAATGAATGATAAAATCACAGACTTATCTGTTTATAGGTTAACATGACGCATTTAGCAAGAAAAGTCCTGAAAAACACGGCTTTTAACAGCTCAAGCATTATCGTAAGCGGCATTGGTGGATTAGTTTTCACTGTTATTTTAGCCAGATTACTGCATCCAGAGCTATTTGGCATCTATCATTTGGCTTTATCGGTTGCGCTTGTCATGCTAACGTTTACCGATCTTGGTGTAAACAGAACAATGACAAGATATGTTTCCTATGCTTTGGGGAAAAATGACAAGACCTTAGCGAGGAGTTTTTTCAGGTATTTGCTGAAAATAAAATTTTTATTGACAACTTTGGCATCTATAGCGCTTACTATTTTGGCTAAACCTTTAGCTATTTACGTTTTTCACAAACCCGATCTTATTTTACCCCTAGAGATTGTGGGCATCCTCACATTTTTTTACTCTTTTATGGATTTTCTGGATGGAACCTTTGTTGCACTTCAAAAATTTCAGTATTCTACGGCAAGGAGTATAACTTATGAGATATCCAGATTGGCCATTATTCCTTTATTCGTCCTCCTTGGTTATTCAGTTTATGGGGCTTTAGTTGGACTTACTTTATCAGTTATCTTTGTTGTTGTGGTTCTATTTTTTTTCTTAGCGAAGAGATATTCTTATTTATTTAAAGGGGAGACGGTAAAAATAGATGGTCAAAGGGTTTTAAGATTTTTAGGATATCTGACATTTTCAACTCTGGTTTCAGGTCTATTCTTTCTTCATGTTGATGCCATAATGCTTGGTATTCTTATGACTGCCAAGGATGTTGGTTTTTATAAAGCGGCATTTAGTATAGTCACTGCATTCATAAGCTTGGTATCTATTACATCAGTTCTTTTTCCTGTTTTTACACAATTGGAAGGAGACGAATTGAGAAATGCCTTTGTGAAAGTCTTTAGGTATTTGTCAATATTCGCTTTTCCATGTGCTTTTGGATTAGCTTTCATAGCGCGTCCTCTTATACAAGTTATGTATGGGGCAGAATATTTGCCATCAGTGATACCTTTTTACGCGTTATGCTTGTTAATCCTTATTGTGCCGATGGATTTCTTTAGCATTTTGTTTGACTCAAAAGAAAAACCGGAATATCCTGCAAAAGTTACTGTTATAACTTCCGGATTAAATATTGTGCTCAATTATTTCCTTATTCTAATGTTTGGATTGATAGGCGCAGCGATTGCAACCTTAACTGCAAGATACTTTGGTGCTTTTACCCTAGGAATCCTATCAAAAAGAGTTTTAAATATCTTCCCCAGATTTGATTCGATTTATAAGCCCCTGTTTTCTTCCTTTGTGATGCTTGCTTTCCTTTATCTGATACCAAGTCCCATAACCCTTTTAGATGGCATAATTGGAATCATCTTTGCTGCGGTTATTTATATTTCAGTGATGCTTTTGATAAAGGGAATCGATAAAGAAGATATGATCTACTTGAGCGCAGTTTTTGGGCAGCAGGAAAGGTTAAAAAGGATGTATAACACAGTGAACAGCAAGTTTCAAAGGGGTGGGAAGTAATAAAAAACATGTTATATTAAAGTTTGGACTATGATATATATGGCGGAATAAAAACAATATCAAAAGAGAAAATATGACGAATCATTGTCAACATAAAGACTGCGGTGCTGTAGAAAAGGTATGGCTTCCCTGCGAATTTGAGGGACGAAACAGAGGATTGAAGTCGTATCCATATTGCATTCACTGTGGCTTGGTTAAAAACATCTCACCTGATAGGGCTAAACAAAAGGGATATTATATGAACGCACTTGTGAAGCTGCCAATCACAAAAGTCCAGATGCGTCTTATCATAAAAGAATTAGAAAATATGGATTTTGATGATACATATTCAATGACAAGGTCTGCGCAGGAAAAAGTACTTATTAGCGTGGTTCAAAAACATTGCAAAGTATCTGAGAGTAGTGTGAGGGTGTATCTATAGTGCTGATGCCGAATCTGAATTGAATCGGTGATAAGTGGGTCGGCATTATGTAGCGGAAGCTGTATACATGTGGGGTTTATTGGTTTTTATCTATCTGTCCTATGGAGAGGTACATATTGGAGACGCGATATAAAGGGAGATATTTCTGATATAGTGAAAGTGCAGCATGAAATTATGTGTAAGCCCGATGTGAAGGTGCAAGAGTTTGTTGGAAAGTTAGCTGCGTTGTAGAAAAGAAAAAAGGGTTTTTGAGAAGATGGTATGGAAAAAAATTAAAACTGTTTTATCTGAAAATTCATGGATATATATCCTAGGTATAATCTTTTTGAGTCTTGTATTATATTGGCAGACTTTACATTTTGGTTTTGTGAGGGAGGATTATATTCAAGATAGGCTCTACTCTTTGAAAGAATTAGTTTCAACTTTTTATGGCACCTGGGATCCAAAGCACATAGAAACCGATTTTTATCGTCCTTTGGTCACTCTCTCATATGCTGCAAACTACTTTATCTGGAAAACGAACCCTTTTGGATATCATTTGACAAACGTACTTCTAAATACGCTAAATGCACTCCTTATTCTTTTCATTATGATAAAACTCGGAACAAAACGGATGTTTAGTTTCGTTGCCGCCATCATGTTCCTTTTAATACCCTATAACTCTATTTCTGTATCGTGGATTAGCCATAGATCTGACATTATAATGACTTTATTTTTTTTGATCTCCTTTTTATCATTTATTATTTTTTATAGTAAGCCTGATAAACGAATGTATTATCTTCTCTCGGTTTTATGCTTTGTCTTTTCTTTGATGTCCAAAGAGCAGGCAGTTACGTTACCTTTTATATTGTTATTTTATGCGTATATAATGTATAACGATATACCCAAAAGATATTTATTATCTTATTTCGCAATATTATCTTCATATATGGCATTTAGATTTTTTATTTTTTCTGGAATTGGTGGCTATGGCACATGGTATCCTTTATGGCAGGCTATACCCCTAAATTTTTGTCTCGCATTTTTCCGAACATTCGTTCCTTTTTCCGAGGCAGACCTAATCTATGTAGCAATATATATGCCAATAATTGTTATATTTCTTGCATTTATTGCCTCTCAAATTAAACATCTCCACTATAGGGGCCATATATTTTTTTCTTTGTCATGGATAACGATTACAATCCTATCCTTGTATTCGGCATCATTCTCTCGATTGTTATATCTGACATCAGTGGGATTCGGTATGTTATTTGGAATCATTTGCTCTGAATTATTTACAAGTTTTTCGAAAACGCCAGCAGAATGTTTTGCAACTAAGAATGATATTGCGAAAACTGTTATTTTAGTTCTTTTAATAATCAGTCTATTTACCTTATTCGCCGTAGTCAATATGGAACACCAAGATACTTTAAGTCCGTCAAGTCCCATGGTTTTAAAGCGTGATCAGGGGATATACGTCCGCTGGCATGACAAAATGGAAGATGAACAGCTTGATATTTTAAAACAAAAACTGGATAAATATGGATTATTGGATGAAACCGAGGAATTATTGAAACAAACCGACCAAGAGTTATATCCAATTCATCAAGAGGCACCGGTAGATATTTACATAACGGATTTATACCAAAAAGGTGGCTTAAATTTAGTTCTTAAAAAGATTCTCGGAAGGTGGCTATGGGAACCTTAAGCACTTCAGGAAAAGTAAAGTGATCTGACTCATTGCTACTCATATCGTTATTTTAATTTAATAAGGAATAAGGGGGCGAATAAAATGGAAAAGGAAAAAATAGCCATAATGGGGATGGGTTACGTTGGTTTAACCCTATCTGTAGTATTAGCTAAGAACGGATTTGAGGTATATGGTATCGAGATTGAAAAAGAGGTTGTTGAAAATTTAAAAAAAGGAGAACCTCACTTTCATGAAAAGCGACTTAAAGCCATATTAAGACAGCAGCTGAGGTTGAATAATCTTAAGATTTGTGAATCTTTTCCGAATGAGAAAATTGATATTTATATTATCTGCGTTGGGACTCCCCTGAAAAAGGAAAGTAAAACGTCTAACATCGATTATATTAGGGACGTAGTGCTTAACGTAGCGGGGCATATGAAACGGGGCTCCCTAATTATTTTGCGCTCTACTATCCCTGTTGGAACATCCAGATCTGTCGTTCTCCATCTTTTGGAAAAGCAGTCTGGTCTTAAAGCGGGCAAGGATTTTTACTTCGCTTTTGCTCCCGAACGCACTATCGAAGGGAATGCCATCTTAGAGTTGGAAACGAATCCTCAAATTATAGGGGGCTTCGATGAGCGAAGTGTGACTCTAGCGTCTGATTTATTTAGAAAACTAACTCCTACGGTAATTAACGTGTCAAGTCTTGAAGCCTCCGAGATGATAAAGATATTGGATAATACCTACCGTGATACCGTATTCGCCTACGCTAACGAGATCGCAATGATTTGTGAAAAACTGAATCTTGACGCAACAGAGCTGATAAATGCTGCAAATACTCACTATTCCAGAAATAATATACCTAACCCAAGCCCCGGAGTTGGTGGTGCCTGTCTCTCAAAAGATCCACATATATTGATCGATTTTGCAAAGAGAGCAGGATACGATGCGAAAATAATTAAAGAAAGTAGGAGAATAAACGAATACATTCCCATTCAAATTGTGAGTAGAATAAAAGCTAAATTGGAAGAATTCAATAAAAATATTAGGGATGCGAAAATATTTATTGTGGGTTTTGCATTTAAAGGAGAGCCTGAAACATCTGACATGCGTGATTCAACAACTTTGTTATTTCTTGATGAATTGAAAAAATATGCGAGTGACATTCATGGCTTTGATCCCGTTGTTGATAATGAGCAATTAAAACATCTTGGTATCAAGGTTTGCGAGACTATGGGGGAAGGATACTCTAATGCAGATGTGATTTTATTTTTAAATAATCATAGGTACTATTTGGATTTAGAGCCTTTTGAAATTTGTTCAAAGATGAATAAACCCGCGATTTTTTATGATGCGTGGAGAATGTTCGAAAAAGAATTATTTAAAAATATCGAGGGAATACACTATATGGGAGTTGGTTTATGAAAAAGATTTTAGTGACGGGTGGTGGCGGATTCATAGGTTGTCATCTATCAAAACACCTTGCGAACGAGGGTAATGAAGTGATGATTGTTGATAATCTATTCAGAGGAAGGATGGATGACGAATTAAAAGAGATACTTAAAATGGAAAATGTGAAATATACTGAAGCAGATTTGACAAACTCCAAATCCTTCGAGAAATTGGATAGTGATTTCGATTATGTATACCATCTCGCTGCTATTAATGGGACAAGATATTTTTATGAAATTCCAGATGAAGTTTTAAGAACCAATAGTTTAGCCACAATTAATATTTTGGATTGGTTTGTTAAAAGCGAATGTAAAAAAATCCTTTTTTCATCGTCATCAGAGGTTTATGCTGGTGCTATGAGAAAATTTGGATTGCCAATTCCTACACCTGAGGATGTCCCTCTTTGCATTGAAGATGTCCAAAATTCAAGATGGTCTTATGCTGGAAGCAAGATAATAGGGGAATTGCTATTTATCAATTATGCAAAGAAACATGACTTCGATATGACAATCGTCAGATATCATAATATTTACGGACCGAGGATGGGATATGAACATGTGATCCCAGAATTTTTACTTAATATATACAAAAATATAGACCCTTTTCCTGTGTATGGGAATACCTCAAGAGCTTTTTGTTATATAGACGATGCAACAGAAGCCACTGAGTTGGTTATGAAGAATAAGAATTGTAACGGTGAAGTATTAAATATAGGAAATGATTTAGAAGAAATAAGTATGGTGGATTTGGCGAAAACTATGTTTGATGTTTTGGGTTATGGTGCAACGATTGATGTAAAATCTGCACCCGAAGGCTCTGTGGATAGAAGGTGCCCAAATATTAACAAGTTAAAAAAATTAACTGGTTACAAACCAAAAATCAATCTTAAAAAGGGAATTGAGCTGACACACAGATATTGCTATAAATATTTCAAAGAAAGGAATAAAGAAGATGGATAGAACAGAGATAAAGAAAAAAATATTTGAGTTGATTAAGGAATATTTTGATCATCAAGGGAAAGAGGATTTTATTCCGAATAAAACGAAAATAGGTGTGGGTTTTCCCTGCTATAACCATAAAGAGATTATTTCTGCCGTAGATTCTTTGTTAGATTTACGTTTATCACAAGGGAAAAAAGTAGAAACATTTGAAAGAAACTTCAGTAATTATATCGGATGTAAATATGGCATTGCTGTAAATTCGGGATCCTCTGCTAATTTATTGGCTATATCTGCCCTATTAAAATCAGGCAGAGTGAAAAAGGGATGTGAAGTTATAACCCCTGCAGCAACATTTACAACGGTCGTATCGCCCATTTTACAGAATGGACTAATCCCAACATTTGTGGACGTGGATAAGGAAACTTATAACATAGATCCACAGGAAATTAAAAGAGCATTAAACGAAAATACGGGCTTAATACTGCCGGTTCATTCGCTTGGATGCCCCGCAGATATGGGAGAAATAATGGAAATTGCCAGGGAAAATGACATTCCAGTGATGGAAGATTGCTGTGAGGCACATGGTGCGTCAATTAATGGTGAGAAAGTTGGAACATTTGGCTTGATTTCGACCTATAGCTTCTTTGTAGCACATAATATGACGACAGGGGAAGGAGGGATAATCACAACCGACGACAAGGAGTTAGATGAGATATTAAGATCGATCAGGGAATTTGGTCGTTTAAGAAGCGTTGATTTTGATAAACCAAGATTTTATTACTCTGACGCCTGGCTAAAAGAGTATGATGAAAGATATATTTTTGAAAATATTGGGTATAATGTGAGGATGACAGATGTAACGGCTTCGTTAGGGATAGAGCAGTTGAAAAAACTCGATTTATTAAATAAAGTGCGAGTGGAAATTGCTAAATATTTTACAGACAGATTGGAAAAATATGAGGATTATTTACAATTACCAAAAGTACCTGAAAATTATTATCATTCATTTTATGGGTTTCCTATTTTAATAAAAGAAAGCGCACCCTTTTTAAGAAGAGACATCGTTCGCTTTTTGGAAGAATATAAGATTGAAACGCGAGCTTTTATGGGTGGAAATTTGGCACTACAACCAGCATATAGAAATGAAAATATTAAGGTTATCGGGAATTTAGAAAACACAATAAAAATAATGAACAATGCTTTTTTTATTGGTTGTTATCCATACATTGATGAAATTCAAAGGGAGTATATTATATCTGTATTTGATAATTTTTTTGAGAAATATTTGTAATAGCAGAGGGCTAGAATGAGTTTTTGGAAAAATAGAAGAGTGTTAGTCACTGGCGGTACAGGTTTTCTTGGAAATTCATTGGTTCCAAAATTGGAGGATTGTGATGCCATTATTTTCACTCCTGGGGGTAAAGAATTTGATTTGACTAAAGAAAAAAACGTTGAAAGTGTATTTCAAAATTTTAAAGCAGAGATAGTAATCCATTTAGCTGCAGACTTTGGTGGAATTGGATATTTGAAATCAACTCGAGGCAAAGTTTATTTTAATAATGTAATGATGAATACGTTATTGGTGGAAAAGGCTAGGCAATATAACGTGGATAAATTTGTTGGAATCAACACCGTTTATTGCTATCCTGGAAATGCTGAAATGCCTTTAAAAGAAGAAGACCTATGGAAGGGAAGACCAGAAAAGAATTTAGCTTCTTATGGATTATCCAAAAGAATGATGATTTTTCAATCAGAAGTTTATAGAGAACAATACGGGTTTAACTCAATAAATCTTCTATTTAGTAACATATATGGTCCACACGATAATTTCGATTTGAATTCTGCAGGTATAATTCCTGCTACCATTCGGAAATGCATCGAAGCAAAGAATAACAATAACGATCATATTACTCTATGGGGCACAGGAAAACCCACGAGAGATAATTTGTATGTAGAAGATGCAGCAGATGCGATAATTCTGGCAACTGAGCGGTATAATAAAAGTGATCCCGTTAATATTGGAGGTGGGATTGAGGTATCGATAAGAGAACTGGTAAATCTCATTGCTGAATTGACCGGGTTTACTGGCAAGATGATTTTTGATACGTCAAAACCAGATGGGCAATTAAGGCAGTGTGTGGATACAAGTAAGGCGAAAAAGGAATTTGGATTTGAGGCTAAAACAGATTTAAAAGAAGGATTGAAAAAAACTATTAAATGGTATATGGAAAACAAGTAGGTTAAGTATTGAGTTCTAGGAGTTTTTATGATATCTGTGGTTGTACCGACATATAATGAAAAAGGAAATATTTTACCTTTTGTCAAACAAATGGAACATGTTCTGGAAAAAATTTCGGATGACTCTGAAATCATTTTCGTTGATGATAGTAGCCCCGATGGTACGGGGGAAGTAATAAAAAATTTACAAAAAAACAATTCTAACTTGGTTTTAGTAGAGAGAGAAAAGAAAGAGGGAATCGGAGCTGCTCACATGGCTGGTTTTGATGTTGCAAAAGGCGATATCATTATAACAATCGATGTTGACCTTTCCCAAAATCCTAAATATTTGTTTGATTTTAAGGATAAATTGTACTCCGGGTGGGACATGGTCATTGGATCACGTTATATAAAAGGCGGTGGCATGGAAAACAAGACATTTATAAGCCATATGGGTAGCAGATTTGCTAATATAATGAGTTCTCTCATTTTAGGTATAAAGATAAGGGATGCCTCGCATACATTCAGGGCATTTAAAAGAGAAGTTTACGACAAACTTAGGGGAAAATTAAAATCAAAGGGACATCCATCATTTGAAGTTGAGTTCACATATATGGCAACTAAATTTGGTTTTAAAATATGTGAGATACCTGTTATATTTCATGAGAATAGAATTAGCGGAAAGTCAAAGATAGACATCAGACGAGAATTTTATAGATACATGAAATGCCTTTTAGACCTACGATTTCGTGGGAACAAATAAATTAATCATTCCAATCAATTTATTAAACTCTGTATTGTTGATACATTTGTTTGAGTGTAAAAGATTCCATGAAGATTTCCTGTGTAGTTCCGGCATATAACGAAGAGAAAAACCTCAAAAAATTGGTGGAGGAGTTAATCCCAGTTTTAGAAAGCCATGAAGAAACAAAAGACTATGAAATAATTTTGGTCAATGACAACAGCACAGATAATACGCCTTCTATTATTGACACATTAGCGAATGAGAATCCACGTATTAAGCCTGTTCACCGAGCAAGCACACCAGGATTTGGGAATGCAATAAAGTCTGGTTTAAAACATGCTTCAGGAGATATTGTCATCCCAGTCATGGGTAACCTGTCTGACGACCAGACAGACCTCCTAAAACTTGTCAAAAAGATAGAAGAAGGATATGACATTGCATACGGCTCAAGATTCATAAAAGGCAGCTCGGTAGAAGACTATCCTATCACAAAAATCTTTGCAAATCGTATTTTTAACAATGTAGTTCGTTTTTTGTTTGGAATCAGCCATAAGGACGTAACAAATGCATTCAAGGCATATAAGCGGAAAGTTTTAGAGACAATTGGCATTGAGAATATGGAGGCAGAGGGCTTCGACCTTACCGTGGAGATACCGCTAAAAGCTCACATTCTGGGTTTTAAAAGTGCTGAAGTCCCTGTGAACTGGTATGGCCGGAAAAGAGGGATTGTCAAGCTGAAGTTATCAGAAAATGCGCTGGTTTACGGCAAAAGATTGCTCAAGCTATTTTTCTGGGGAAATCTTGTCGCATTGCGTGATTTATTCAGTGCCGTTATAAAGGGTTCTTGGATAAGTGTGCTTGTGGCAATACTCATTGGTTTTTTTATCTTAGCAGGTATCTTCACGTTTTCCGGATTTTCAGAGGTTTTTGGTATTCTGAGGAGTGCATCGCTATATTGGATTTTGTTTAGTTGTAGTACAATTTTTTTGTCATTCCTATTGAGAACGTGGAGATGGAGTGTTATATTGAGAAGTGCAGGGTTTGTAGCGTCACGAGATATGGTCTTCAAATGCATCATGTTTGGCTGGCTATTAAATTATTTACTTCCCGCAAGATTAGGAGATATTGCACGAGGCATTGCATTAAAAACGACTGAGCGGGTACCACTTGGTATGGGCCTATCAACAATCGTGTTGGAGAGAATTTTTGATATAATAGCGCTTGCTGTTTTATTAGCGCTGCCTGCAACTTTGTTTTATCAAAAGCAATTTTTGTGGCTGGAAGTAATTTCAGTCGGGTTAGTGGTTGCACTGACTCTTGTTCTGTTCCTCGTGTATAAGTTTGATGAATACATCGTTAGAGTGCTGAAAGGCAGGGTACCAAAAATAAAAGACTCCATCTCTTTGCTAAAAAAAGGGTTAGATGATATAAGGAATAGTATGCCAGCTATGGCTTTTTGTTTCGCACTTTCCATACCGATATGGCTCTTTGAGATATCCTCATTATTTTTTGCAGCAAAAGCGATTAATTTTGATATTCCATTTTTATTTGCGACGGTTTCAGGGATTGCGGCATTTATTGCCCAGGCTCTCCCAGTTACACCAGCAGGTATCGGCGTCCATGAAGCTTCAATTACAGGTGTTCTTGCACTATTTGGCGTACCTACAAGTACTGGCGTCTCAATAGCCTTGGTTGATCATTTCGCGAGAGGTCTGATAATCTACATCTTTGGCTTGATTTCTGCTATTCATATAGGTTTTGCATCAAGGGGCTATTTTAAGCGAAGGGATGAGATGAATAAGGATGGAGATGGGTGATTTGTATCAAGAAATGTATCGCAGAAGATTTTGTAAGGATATCGAGTTCAGAAAGAAGTTGTACTAGGTGCTTTGCACCGACTTTTTTTTTCAGAAATATATTCCTGAAGATGCGAATGTGCTTGAAATTGGTGCTGGATACTTTGAATTCATAAATAATATGATCTCAAAGCAGAGAAAAAAAATCGTTTTAGATTCAAATCCAGACATTAAAAAAATTCGTTGGGGGTGATGTTGGAGCAGTTATAGCAAGTTCTACGGATATGAAGAAAACTAAAAATGGAAGTATGGATGTAGTTTTTGCCAATAATTTCTTTGAACACTTAAGCAGGGAGATATTGTTAAAACGATCACAGAAGTTCATAAAGTCCTAAGTAACGGGGGCAAATTCTTGATTTTACAGCCTAACATTCGATTTTGCTTCAAGGATTACTGAATGTTTTCTATCATATAACGCCTTTAGATGACAGAAGCTTGTCTGAGGTCTTAGAAATTAATGGATTTAAATTTGTGGAATGTAATCCTAAATTTTTACCTTACACAATGAAAAGTAAATTGCCTAAATTTATCCTCCTTCTGAAATTATATCTTAAGATTACCTCAATCCATAAAATATTTGGCAAAAAAGCGTTTATTTATGCCCTAAAAGTGTGATAATATGGGGTTAGTGAGAAATGGAAAGATAGCGGGCGAGTTAAGGAGAAAGTAGATTAAATTATTCACTTTTTGAAAACTGGAAATAGCACAAACTTACAACTATAATTATTCCAAACGAAATAATCGAGTTAAGCAAAAGGTCTGAATCGGTGAGAAAGAAATGTGCAGAAACGAAATCAGATATTTGAAAATCCGGGATATAACGGCTTATATTTGTTGCTGTGCCTGATATTCCCCCTTCAACTTGATAAAAATTGAGAGTCAGTATGCCATAAATAAAATCTTCAATTAAACACCCTATAAATGCCAAGTAAATCAAGAGGGATCTTATCCTTTGGGCTTTGAATTTATATAATTCATTAAATCCAAGCATAATTAAGATTGGAATTGTTGGATGTAACCCCAGAGTTAATAAACCCCAATCTAACCATCCACAAATAGTCAAAAATAAGATGAAGGGTATTACCACAAACATCGTTAATACATTATCTGTCTTTGTTTTCCTGAATAAATACCTGACTACCCACACCACTACTAAAACATACATCAAAGTAGAAAGCGCACCGGGATAATCATGAGAATAATAATAAATTGGGTTATATGAAGGGTATTGCGTTGCAACAGGATTAATTGGTAATGCCACGGGTGTTAAGGTAACCACTGCATTAAAAATTCGTATTCCTATTATGTGCGAGATCGGTGTATTAAAAAATGTTTCGAAAACTTCTTGTGGACTCCCAATGCTCCAATATCCTTCTACTGCGAGTGGATAATAAATGACTGATCGTGGGGTGGATATTGTACCATAGAAGTAATAAATCCATAAAAAATACGGTATTGTGACCGCAGCAAATGAAACGAAAAAATATATAAATTTATTTTCGAAGAGTTCATGCGGAATTGTTAACGGTTTCTTATAAAGCTTTTTGACATAAATAAAAATAATCAATGCCGTGAATACATAAAACAAGATGTAGTCGTGCGTTAAGAATCCCAATGCAGCAAAGAACCCTGTAAGTCCGTAGTTAAATTTATTCTCCTCTGGTTTAGCGCGGAAGAACATGAAATAAATCGCCAGTAAGGAGAAATACATCGCCATATTCTTTGGCCACGTATAAATTGCGCTATTAACTAGAAAGGGCGTTATTATCATAAAAGCAGTGGATACTTTTGCAATATTGTCATTAAAAACTTTTTTCGCTATTAGATATGCAGGAAGGATAAATACAGTATTGGCGACCACGCTAATAATTTGCGATATCCAATACTGATACAGAGAGGTCCCCAACAAATGATGGTAAGAATAAATTAATAGATTAAAAAGCGGCGTTCTCTCCTGCGGGGGTGTCCAATCACCAATATTGAACATATAGGGTCTTAATAGAGCATGTCCATACCAATCACTACCCATAACAGGATATTCCCACAGCGTTTGAACAAAGAATCTGAAAACTAGACCGATAATGAGGATTAATGCTAAAAGGAAGAAGTCATTGTTAACTTTCAAGTTTTGCTTTTGTTTTAATATATAGAATATTGAGGCTATGATGATGAGCACGAATATAATACGTGTCGGAATGTCAAACTTCAATGCGAACAGCGGTGTTAGTAATACAACTATGGGGAAAGAAAAACCGAAACTAATTGATAATCTCTCTATACTATCTAACTTCTTAATGCGTGTGGCAATTGCAAATCCCGGAATAAATGCTACGCCTACTACTGATAGTATGTATAACCAATAGGTTAATGTGGGGATCATATTACCAACAAATAAGGTATGCTTCTCATATATAAATATCAGATAATACTGGGTCTGAGTGCCCAAGGTTTGCCAGCAAGAAAAGTATATGGTATGTAAAAGGCAATGCTATGAATAACAAGTTGTGAAAGGGAGAGGCTAATGGTAAAAAAGGGCTGAGGAGGTGATATCTGAGCAAATAAAGTCAACGGTGGACGAATTGAAGGGAGATAAAGTTGAAGCGATGTATCTATATTTGAGACTTCAACTAAAGGTAATGCTAAAGGCATGCAGAAACTCTTGGCACGCATTGAAATTTAAAAGAGATGAAAGACATGAGGATATACTCAAAGGTCTTTAAGAAAGCGATTGAAATGCTCAAAAAATACAAAGAGAATAACATCTTCGATAGGGCAACGCAACTGTAGGATTGGTTGAAAGACCCTGAATACATCTTTTGGCTCGGAGCGATAAATAGAGTTAGACATACAACAGATAATTCCGGGGGTATTTAGATGGCTGAAGGAATTGAAGTAAACATTGATGAACTCAAAGGGATAGTTGATCAATTTGACAAGGCACACGTACTGGTCATAGGTGATTTCATGCTGGATAAGTTTGTTCAGGGCACCGTTTCTCGTCTTTCCCCTGAAGCACCTGTTCCTGTGCTTGATGACATATCTGAGATTTTTAGACCAGGTGGTGCTGCAAATGCTATCAGCAATATAATAGCTTTAGGAGGGAATGTTGTTGCTGTTGGCGTTGTTGGTGATGATTTGGATGGTAGAAAGTTGATAGAGTTGCTAAAGCAGGATGGAGTGGATACTGAATGTATAGTCAAGAGTAGGAAAAGATATACAACTGTAAAAACGCGCATAATCGCGGAGCAACAACAGATAGTACGAATAGATAAGGAAAAAAGAGGGGCAATGGAGTATGAATACACCAAAATAATTTTGGAGTTTTTGAATGAGAAAATTAAGGAGGTAGATGCGATCCTTATCTCAGATTATGATAAAGGTTTAGTTACAAATACGTTGCTTGATGGTTTGATTCCGTTAGCAAGGAAATTTGATAAGCCTGTTGTAGCTCACCCTAAGGTTATGCACTTTCTTGACTACAAAGGTGTTACACTGGTCAACTCCAACCTCGAAAGGGCTAGTCTAGTGACTGGTATTCGCCAAATCAATGAAACGAGTATTCGAAACATGGGCCAATGGCTGTTGACACAACTTGAATGTGAATATATGCTCATCACTCGTAGTGATGAGGGCATGTCTCTCTTTGCGAAAAGTGGTAGTGTTACGCATATACCTGCAATTGCTAAGAGAATACACAATGTAACCGGTGTTAGTGCTGGAGATACCGTGACAAGTTTGATTACGCTCTCCTTGGCGTCCGGTGTTACTGACATGACTACTTCTGCAATATTGGCAAATACTGCTGCTGGGATACTGGTGGGGAGGTTAGGATCTGCGACATTAAAGAGGGATGAATTAAAACGCCAGTTGAATATATTGAAAGGAGGACAACTTGCATTTGTAGGGAGTTTGTGAGTTGTGGGGAATATCAGAGATATGGATACTTTTAAAATAATCGAGGAAAAAGCGAAAATAATCAGAAAACATGTAGTTAATATGATCTATGAGGCTAGTTCAGGGCATCCGGGGGGATCATTGTCCTGTGTCGACATTCTAACGACACTCTACTTCCATACAATGTACCATAACCCTTTAGATCCTGAATGGGCAGATAGGGATCGCTTTATTTTGTCAAAAGGACATGCAGCACCTACTTTATATGCGATCTTGGCTGAGGCGGGTTACTTCCCTATCGAAAACTTGTCGTCATTGCGAAGGATTGGGAGCATGTTACAAGGGCATCCAAATAGCAAAGTTCCTGGCGTTGAAGTCTCCTCTGGATCGCTTGGGCAAGGTTTATCCATTGCAAGTGGTCTTGCACTGGCTGGCAAGCTGGACAAGAAGGCTTACCGGGTTTACACTCTGTTAGGTGATGGTGAATGTGATGAAGGCCAAGTCTGGGAGGCGGCTATGCTCGCAGCACATTACAAATTAGATAACTTGGTTGCAATAGTGGACCGTAATGGTCTCCAAATTGACGGATCGACCGAAAAGATAATGCGCTTGGAGCCGATAGCAGGAAAATGGGGGGCATTTGGCTGGCATGCTATCGAAATTGACGGAAACAAAATTGCGGAGATAACGGCAGCAATTGACGAGGCAAAGAGTATCAGGGGCAGGCCAACCGCAATTATAGCCCATACATTCAAAGGAAAGGGTATATCTTTCATGGAATGGATTAATGCGTTCCACGGGAGGGCGTTAAGCAAAGAGGAAAGGGAAATTGCATTAAAAGAACTGAGTGAGTAATCTAATCATGGAGCTGAAATCTACCAAGGACGCTTATGGCGAGGCGTTATTGAAGTTTGGAGCTGATAACAGCATTGTGGTCTTAGATGCCGATCTATCAGTCTCGACACAAACAAATAAGTTTGCAAAGCAGTACCCGGAGCGCTTTTTCAATGTTGGCTGTGCCGAACAGAACTTGATAGGAGTCGCTGCTGGACTTGCAATTGCAGGAAAAACTTCATTTGCCAGCACCTATGCAATCTTCTCAAACAGAGCTTGGGAGCAAATAAGGAATACCGTAGCCTACGATAATCTAAATGTGAAAATTGCTGTTAGCCATGCTGGGTTAACTAACGGGCCTGATGGCGCCTCACATCAATCACTGGAAGATATAGCACTCATGCGAGTCATCCCGAACATGAGGGTTATTGTACCAGTTGACGCTGTAGAAACAGAAAAAGTGGTTAAAACAGAGATCTCTAACCCTGGACCTGCTTATATCAGGTTAAATCGCGTAAAGACACCCATTATTTTTGATGATAGCTATGACTTCGTGTCTGGAAAGGCTGTTTTATTACACGAGGGCGTTGACCTGGCTATAATCTCTACTGGAACAATGGTATACGAAGCATTGGACGCATCCAAGAAGTTAAAAGAGGAGAACGTTAATGCGTGTGTACTTAACATACACACCATAAAGCCTATTGATAAGGATGCTATTATTAAAGTTGCGAAGGAGACAGGTGCTGTTATTACCGCTGAAGAGCACAATATTTATGGCGGATTAGGTGGAGCAGTTGCGGAGATATTGGCAGAAAATTATCCTGTTCCAGTAAAGATGATTGGCGTGAAAGACACCTTTGGGGAATCAGGCGAATATAGAGAATTATTAGAAAAATATTGTTTAACCTCGAATCACATAGTTAAATCAGCGAAGGCAATGTTGGAGAAGATGAGATGAAAATTTTTATTGATACCGCAAATGTAGAAGAGATCAGAAAGGCAACTAATTGGGGAGTTATCGACGGGGTAACCACAAATCCCTCACTGGTTGCAAAAGAAGGAAGAGAGTTTACAGAGCTTATTCGCGAAGTCATAAGTATAATTGATGGCCCCATAAGCGTGGAAGTAATCAGCACAGATGTAGAAGGCATGATTAAAGAAGCTGTTGAACTCTCAGAATGGTCATCAAACATAGTAGTGAAAATCCCGATGATTCCTGAGGGGCTCAAGGCGGTTAAAGTACTCAGTGCAAAAAAGATTAAGACCAATGTAACACTGGTTTTCTCGGTTAATCAAGCATTATTGGCCGCTAAGGCTAGGGCAACCTATGTGAGTACTTTTGTCGGAAGATTGGATGATATAGGCCATGAAGGCATGCAAATTGTGCGCGAGATGGTAGAAATATTCAACATCTACGATTTTAGCACAGAGGTGATAGCCGCGAGCATTAGGCATCCAATGCACGTAATAGAAGCAGCTAAAGCTGGTGCGCATGTTGCAACCATTCCCTTTACGGTTATCGAAAAGATGTTCAAGCATCCGTTAACAGATATCGGATTGAAAAGATTCTTGGAAGATTGGAAGAAAGTGGAATCACGAGATTGACAGAACTCTTTTTCTTTTGCGGAACGAATGCACGGCTAAAAGAAGAGTTAAAGATTGTTCACGGATATCCGTGTGATCTGACGAAGATAGAAAAGCGCTATATAAACACAAAGAAGAATAGAGCAGTTTTTCTTGATAGAGACGGCGTTATAACACAAGACCCTCCACACTTTGCACATCGAATAGACCAGCTCAAGTTGATTCCAAAATCCGCCGAGGCCATTAGGTTACTGAACGAAAATGGATTTAAAGTTGTTATAGTCTCAAATCAATCTGGGGTGGCAAGAGGATATTACCAGGAGAAGGATATTGGAATATTTAATCGCGCAATGGAGGAAGAATTAGAGAAGCATGGTGCATCTATTGATTCTATATACTATTGTCCTCATCATCCTGATGCGAAAGTAGAAGCGTATAGAGTAACTTGTGAATGTAGAAAACCCAAGCCAGGAATGTTGAAACGAGCAGAGAAGGACTTGAACCTGGATTTGAAACGATCATTTATGGTTGGTGATAGATTAATCGATGTAGAAGCAGGCCATAGTGCGGGTTGTAAAACAATCTTAGTGCTTACCTGTCATGGTAGTGATGAAGTGAAAAAGGTCAAGGAGAGTACTATAAAGCCCACATATATCTTAGAGGACTTATATAGTGCAAGTAAGATGATAAATGGTGTTAAATAAGAATCTAATGAAGATTATACGAAGTGTAAGGATTGATCATTATCATTGCTTAGGGAATGAGAGCAGGGATGGTAAAATAAATGAAAACTATTTGCTTTGCCAAGTATGATGCAGGAATTCGAATATATAAACAAGCAAAGGCTCTAAAAGAGACAAAAAAGTATAAATTGTTGTTAATTTGCGAAAAATGTGATTATAACTTGTTAAAAGAGGTGTTCGATGATATTATTTTTCTTGGTGTTTTAAAAAATAAAAATAATAATTTTCTTTCAAGAAGTTGCAATTATACAACAAATAAGCTGTTTAAATATGGCGAGAAAAAATTAAAAAGGGTTATTAATGGTATTGATGTTGACCTATTTCACACTCATGCGGACTCAAATGATATTCCGAGAGGGATCATTGAGAATTCAGACAGACCGGTTATTTTTGACGAGCAGGATTTTTCCGGGATCTCTTATGGATTAGAGAACTTGGATGAGAAGACAAAAGAAGATGAAAGATATTGTTTCGAGCATGCAGACGGAATTATTAGAAAAGGACCCCCTTTTGAGATAGACTATTACAGGCAACATGGATATAACATAAATTGTCCTGAGCTTCAATGGCTGGATTACTGTGATGCAGACCTATTTGCTGACGTGAACCGTGCAAAATTATCGGATGAAGACGGTGATACGCATTTTGTTCTTGTTGGGTCCATTTCCCCCGACAAAAATTATCAAATTAAGTATTGTATTCCCTTGGGGAAAGAATTAGCAAGACAAAAAATACATCTTCATATCTACCCCGCCCCACTTGAGTATAAGATATCGAAGGAATATCATGAATTGGCTAGAAAAGAGAAATATTTCCATTTTCATAGACCAGTCCCCTATAAGGAATTGAGTAACGAGATTGCCAAGTATGATTGGGGTATTGTAGATGCTTCCGTCACACTTCCTACGGATTTCGAAGGTGAACGTATGTCGAATGATAGGAAAAAGTCTGGAATAGGTAACAGACCGTTTACTTTTATGGAAGCGGGTATTCCATTCATTGTGAGTAAGATGTACGTATTGTACAGGGATATTGCTGAGAGGAATAAGATAGGTTTTTCAATAGATAACACTGAATTAAGTAGATTAGGAGAACTAATAAAGGAATATGATTATTTTGAATTGAAGGAGAATGTAAGAAAAGCTAGGGATACTTTGTCGTTAAGTAAGCAAGTAGAACATCTCGAAATGTTTTACCAAAAAGTTATTGATAATTATAGGTATAATTGAGAAATAATGCTAACGGAAAACACATGGAGTCCCGGAAAGGTGCTAGCTCGCTACCGTATCAACTCCTCAAAGAGGCGAAAAATGACTTTATCATTTAAATAGGATAATATTAATTACTACTATTCGGAGCGGAGAGAAGAATGGATCCTAAAATTTTGGAACTGGATCAATTGGCGGAAAAAGTTAGGCAGTTGAAACAAGAAAACAAGAAGATTGTGCATTGTCATGGAGTTTTTGACCTACTGCATGTGGGCCATATTCGCCACTTTAAAGCGGCGAAGCAATTTGGTGACGTACTGATTGTTACTGTAACGCAGGATAAATACGTAAATAAGGGCCCCTATAGGCCAGCATTTACCGAGAATATACGAACTGAGACCCTAGCTGCGTTAGATTGCGTTGATTACGTGGCGATTAACAAATGGCCAACTGCCGTTGAGACCATTGGGTTATTAAAGCCAGATATTTATACAAAGGGTATGGATTACAGTGATCCTGCTAAAGATTATTCTGGAGGGATCCTTACAGAAAAAGAAGCAATTACCCAAGTTGGTGGAGAAATAATTTTTACCAATGAAATAACCTTTAGTTCTTCAAACCTGATAAACAGATATTTACATATATTTCCAAAAGAGGTAAATGACTATATAATCGATTTTTCTAAAAAATATTCTCAAGAGGAGATTATCAAGTATTTGGACGGGATAAATAATTTAAAGATATTAGTAATTGGGGAAGCTATCATTGATGAATACCAGTATGGTGAATCAATAGGCAAAGCTGGAAAAGAACCCATAATTGCTTTAAAGTATCTTAAAACCGAGAAATTCGCTGGTGGTATTCTTGCTATAGCGAATCAAATAGCAAATTTCTGTGATAATGTGGACATGTTCACTCTGTTGGGCGAGGTAGACTCTCAAGAGGCTTTTATCTCTCAAAACCTAAACAAAAAAATAAATAAGTTATTCCACTATAGAAAAGACTCCCCCACCCTAGTTAAAAGGCGATTCCTTGAAACGAGTCCGTTGTCAAAACTTTTAGAATTTTATATATTCAACGACGATAGCTTGGAACCAGAGCTGAGCAAAGAGATACAAGCACACTTGGAAAAGATACTCCCAAGCTATGATTTGGTTATTGTGGCAGATTTTGGTCACGAATTGTTCAACAAAGAGATAATAAATTTAATTACGAAAAAATCTAGATTTATTGCGGTTAATACACAGTCCAATGCAGGTAATATGGGTTATAACACGATTTCAAAATATCCAAGAGCAGATTACATTTGCATAGACGAGCCTGAGATTCGGTTAGACAGTAAAGATAAGAGTAGTGAGGTGACTGAACTCATTCCGAAGGTGGCGAAAAAATTGTCTTGTAAAAAGATGGTTCTAACTCGTGGAAGAAATGGTTGTATAGCTTACTCTAACAATAATATTACTAGTATCCCTGCATTTTCAGAAGAGGTTTTGGATACAATGGGTGCTGGTGACGCCCTCCTCTCTATAACATCACCACTGGTTGCAAATGATGTTCCAATGGAGATAGTGGGCTTTGTAGGTAATGCAGTAGGAGCCATGGCATGCATGATTATCGGAAATAAACAGTCGATTGATAAAGTGTCTTTATATAAGTTTATAACCTCCTTGATGAAGTAAATGATGAGCACTAAAAAAGCCCTAGTCACGGGTGGAGCAGGGTTTATTGGCTCCCATCTGGTGGATAGACTCTTGGAAGATGGTCATGAAGTCGTGATTCTCGACAACTTTTCGAGTGGGCGCATGGAAAACTTGGCCCAGTCCAAAAAGAGCGAAAAGTTAACAGTGGTGGAAATTGACGTTTCCAGCTTCCAAGACATTAAAGATTATTTTAAAGGTGTGACTTGGGTCTTTCATCTCGCTGCGCTTGCTGATATCGTTCCATCCGTGCAGAATCCATTAAAATACCATAGAGCGAATGTGGATGGAACAGTTTCAGTCCTTGAAAGTGCAAGGAAAATGGGTGTGAAAAGATTCATATATGCGGCCTCGTCCTCATGTTATGGGATCCCAGATGTTTACCCAACTCCAGAGAATGCCGATATTAGGCCCAAGTATCCCTATGCATTGACAAAGTATATCGGCGAGCAATATGTCCTTCACTGGGGAAAGCTTTATGATTTGCCTGTCGTCTCGTTAAGATTATTCAACGTGTATGGCCCCAGAGCAAGGACTACTGGAACTTATGGTGCAGTTTTTGGCGTATTCTTGGCACAGAAATTGGCTGGAAAACCGTTTACTGTTGTAGGCGATGGCACACAGACAAGGGATTTTACGTTTGTTACTGACGTTGCTGACGCGTTTATTTTTACTGCTGAATCTGAGTTCCACGATGTGGTCTTTAATGTTGGATCTGGCGAGCACCATAGTGTTAACGAATTAGTGGAGCTGCTGGGAGGGGGCAAAAAAGTATATATCCCAAAAAGACCTGGAGAGCCTGACCACACATTTGCGGATATCTCAAAGATAAAAGAAAGATTGGGGTGGAAGCCAAAGGTTGGTTTCAAAGAGGGTGTTAAAATAATGCTCGAGAATATGGATTACTGGAGAGATGCCCCTGTGTGGGAGAAGGACTCGATATCAGAAGCTACGACGGATTGGTTCAAATACCTGTCAAAGAAATGAGGAGGTGAAAAAATGTCCAACTTAAAATTTAAAAACGTTCTAATAATAGGTGGTGCTGGTTATGTCGGGAGCGCTTTAGTGCCAAGTATGTTGAAAAAGGGCTATAACGTGACCGTTTATGATCTATACCTTTACGGAGATGTCTTCTCAAATTTAGAAGACATCCCAAACCTTACACAAGTAAAGGCCGATATCCGAAATAGAGAAAAGCTGATTGAGGCTTCAAAGGATATCGACGCGATAGTACACCTCGCATGCATCTCCAACGATCCGAGCTATGAGCTTGACCCCGCTCTGGGTAAGTCTATAAACTATGATGCCTTTTTCAACGTTCTTGAAGCGGCGGAAAAGAACAACATCAAACGGTTCATATATGCTAGTTCATCGAGCATCTATGGCATAAAAGAGGAAAGAGACATAAGGGAAGATGCGTCCTGCGAGCCCTTGACGGATTATTCAAAATACAAGTTGGAGTGCGAGAAGGAGTTATTGGAGTTTGGGAAGGTGCACGAGATGGAGCACGTGATAGTGAGGCCCGCAACTGTATGCGGGTACACGCCCAGACTGCGGCTTGACTTAGTTGTGAACATCCTGACGATCAACGCACTGGTCAATAGGAAGATAAAAATTTTTGGTGGGAACCAACTAAGGCCGAACATCCATATCAAAGACATAGTTAGGGTGTATGAGCTGCTTCTTTCTGCACCAAAAGAGAAAATCAATGGTCAGATATTCAATGCAGGCTATCAAAATTATTCCGTAGAAGAACTTGCTAAAAAAGTGAAAAGCGTCATAGGGGACCCAAAAATCGAATTGGAGTCTGTACCCTCGGATGATATTCGATCCTATCATATCAATTCCGATAAGATACGGGATGTGTTGGGATTTGAACCAAGATATACAATTGAAGATGCTGTACGAAGTCTTGTAGATGCTTATGGGAAGGGCTTGATTGAAGATGGTTTAAAGAATCCACTTTATTACAATATCAAGATGATGCAAAAAGTCAACTTAAGATGAAAATGAACAGCAAAACATTTCGTTCGTTCTTATATAAAATGCTGAGGATTCGAATGGTTGAAGAGAAGATAGTAGAGTTGTACCCAGAGCAAGAGATAAGATGCCCCACACACCTATCTATAGGTGAAGAAGCAACTGCAGTCGGCGTGTGCGAGAATTTAAGACAAGACGACATGGTATTTGGCTATCATCGTAGTCATGCACATTACTTGGCAAAAGGCGGCAACCTCAAAGCATTTATGGCTGAACTGTATGGTAAAGCCACTGGGTGTTCGAGAGGCAAAGGTGGTTCCATGCATCTCATAGATATTTCTGTCAATTTTTTGGGTACTACACCGATTCTAGGGGGGACCGTCCCACTAGCAGTTGGCGCAGCATTATCTTCACAGATGCAGGGTAAGGACAATATTGCTGTTGCTTTCTTTGGAGATGCTGCTGCAGAGGAAGGAATAATTCACGAGAGCCTCAATTTTGCCTCTTTGAAAAAGTTGCCCGTTTTATTTGTCTGTGAAAATAATCTGTACTCGGTTCAAACTCCTCTTTCAGCTCGACAACCAGAAAGGGAAATCTATTTACTCGGCAAAGCGCATGCAGTGGATTCTTACTTGGCGGATGGTTACGACGCACTAAAGGTGTACGAGATAGCCAAAAAGGCCGTTGAAAAAATAAGGGCTGGCAATGGACCGATATTTTTGGAATTATTAACCTATCGATGGCGTGAACATTGTGGCCCAAACTATGATTTTGAACTCGGATATAGGAACGAGGTCGAGTTCCTGAAATGGAAGGAGAAGGATCCCATAAAAAAGCTCAAAGAAGAGATGTTAGAGGCAAATATCCTATCAAATGAAGAGTTTGAAGGGATGAGAGAAGAAATAAATAGGGAAATAGAAGACGCTGTATCCTTCGCAAAGGATAGTCCATTCCCGGAAAAAGACGAATTATATAGCAACGTATACTCAGAGCAGGGACATGAAAAGTAATAGAATAATTAGCTACATGGAAGCTGTAAGGGAAGGCATTGATTTATGCTTGGAGAAATACCCCTCGGTATTCATCATAGGTCCTGGGGTACCTGATCCAAAAGGTGTCTTTGGAACAACGTTGAACCTTGTCGACAAATATGGACCCGGCAGGGTTTTGGACATGCCCCTGTCTGAAAACGGAATTACTGGTGTTTGTATTGGGGCTGCTTTGACTGGGATGAGGCCAATTATGGTGCATCAGAGGATGGATTTCTCCCTCCTGGCAATTGACGAACTAATAAATAATGCCGCAAAATGGCATTACATGTTCGGTGGATGGTGTGAAGTACCGCTTGTGATTCGGCTTATAATCGGTCGCGGATGGGGGCAGGGCGCACAGCACTCACAAAACCTCCAGGCGTTGTACGCACATATTCCTGGCTTGAAAGTCGTTATGCCCACCACTCCTTATGATGTCAAAGGCCTGTTAATTTCGAGCATAGAGGACAACAATCCCATAATATTTATCGAACACCGCTGGTTGTACAATATGTGTGAACACGTACCTGAAGCGATGTACCGAGTGCCGATTGGTAAATCCAAAATTGTCAGAGAAGGTGAAGATATAACGATTGCCTCCACATCGTATATGACTATAGAGTCCATTAAAGCTTCAAGAATCATTGAGAATTTAGGAATCTCTCCGGAAATAGTTGATATTCGAACAATAAAACCGCTTGACACTAATTTGATTATTAAATCTGTAAAAAAGACAGGCAGATTACTAGTCATAGATTCCGGATGGAAAAGCGGGGGAATTGCAGGCGAAGTTATAGCTAGTGTGGTTGAGGAGGCTTTTGATTCCTTCAAATCTAAACCTCAACGGATTACTCTACCAGACATCCCTACACCCACCAGTCATTCTCTAACAAGGCATTATTATCCGACCTATGTAGATATTGCAAATAAGATAGCGACTATGGCGGGAATGGGGACGGAAAAAGCTGAGTTGAGAAAAATTTTAAAATCCAAAAAATATGACACCCCATCGGATATACCCCACCTCTCTTTCACAGGACCGTTTTAATAGTTTTATATAGAGTGACGACCTAATCTTGGAGTGATAAAAGTGATTTTAAGCTATGGGGACTTTTTGCAAGCTTCACACGAAGGGTTTGCTGAACTGGGACTAGAAGAAAAGCTGAGGACTACAAATAAAGCTCTATACAGGGCGTCGATATGGTATGCCAAACGCAGTGGAAGTATAGTCCATCGAATGCTTGTGGAAAAGCTTTCAGTGCTTGTTGGAAAGTTGAAAGAAAGAGACGAAAGGTATGAGGATATTTAAAAGGGGCGTTAAGAAAGCGGTCGAAACACTTGGCAAAAGCGAAGCTGAGGGGACATCCATATGGGTGCCTCAGTTGAAGCAGAATCTAAAAGATTCCGACTATGTCTTCTGGCTAGGTATGGTGTGGTGAAATATGGTGGTTCTTTTGAAGCAGTATCGATAATTTTAGGTGTAGAAGATGAATAAAATAGCAGTGATAGGTAGCAATTCTTTTTCTGGAAGCCATTTCATAGATATGCTTCTGGAAGAGAGGGATTCAGAAGTTCTTGGACTTAGTAGGTCTCCTGAAAAAAGCGCCTTGTTTCTTCCATACAAGAAGCAAGACACTTCCCGATTTAGATTCTTCCAAATGGACTTGAACAGGGATATTGATAAAATAATGGACCTATTTGATATTGAAAAGCCAGAGATGATTGTTAATTTTGCTGCACAGAGCGAGGTAGGTCCAAGTTGGGATCATCCTGAACAGTGGTTCCGTACAAATTGCCTTGGAATAGTTAATCTTACCAATAAACTAAAGGATAGAGAGTATTTCAAGAGATATGTTCACATCTCATCACCCGAAGTCTACGGTACTTGTCTAGGTATAGTCAAGGAAGACGCCCCATTTAACCCAAGCACACCCTATGCCGCGTCAAAAGCCGCTGGAGACATGTTTATACAGGTGTTAATCAAGAATTTTAATTTCCCTGCAATACTCATAAGGTCCACTAACGTTTATGGCCCCGGCCAGCAATTATTCAAAATCATTCCTAGGTCCATAATCTATATAAAAATGGGGAAAAAGATAGCACTGCATGGCGATGGACTCGCGGTAAAATCCTATATCCACATCCGGGACACCTCTCATGGCGAACTGGCGGCTATGGAGAAAGGGCGTCTAGGAAGCATCTATCATCTCTCACCAGAGAGTGGATATGCGGTGCGCGATGTTGTGCGCAAGATCTGTGACCTTATGGGTCGTGACTTCGAGGCATCTACGGTCTCAGTAGGCGAGCGATTGGGTCAGGATGCTGCGTATGTGATTGATTCTTCGAGAGCACGCGATGAACTTGGCTGGTACCCAAAGATTACGCTGGACGAGGGGCTGGCTGATGTGATTGACTGGGTGGAGGACTATTGGGAGCAGATTCAAAAAGAGCCTCTGGACTATATACATAAGCCGTAAAAAGAGTGAGTAATGTAATGATTGGGTTAAGCACGACATATTATGCAACAAAAGGGTGCTCTATTTATGATTCTGTTTTAAGAGCGGTAAATTTAGGTTTTGACGTTGTTGAATTAGGTACCGCACATATGTATGAGGATAACGCTTGGGATGTTTTACACAAGATAAAGAGAGATTTCCCAGATAGTGCTTTTTCCGTCCATAACCTATTCCCCCCTCTTAAGAATAAAACCTGGTTTAACCCCGCGGACGGTTTATGCTCTGTTAACAAAAAAATTATTGACCGTTTATTTAAGACCGCTTCGATATTAGGGGCTCTAGTTATAAGTATACACCCCCCCGTTCTTAATGAGATCTGTTTGAGCGGTAAAGTGGCCGGCAATTTCGACAAACCCCAAATAGGCAAGCCTAAAGACGAGGAGATAAGTAGAAAGAATTTCACCCAATTCCTTGAATATATAAACAAGAGGTCTGAAGAGATTAATACGAGGGTGCTTATTGAGAATATGAGCACCTCATTTGTAAACGCCCTTCTTTCTACAAAAGATAATTTTTTAGAAATATTCGATAAATTCGATAATATCGGCTTGCTTTTAGATGTCGGGCATGCTTTGCAATGCGAAAATCTTCATGAATTATTAGAATTAAATGACGATATCTTTGAATTACATCTCCATGATGTTGGAGAGACACCGGAGAGGAAAAAGTGGGCTCATTTACCCGTGAAGGATAAATTATATTTTGAAACCCTAAAGAAGATTACAAATAAGAACTCTGTGCTTTGGGTCTTTGAACATGGCGCAGATGTTTTTGAAGACGAGATCCTGGAAGAGAAGAAACTATTAGAGAAGTTTTTAGGAGGGGCGTGAGGAGAAAATGGCATTATTAAATCGTGACGCAGGTGAAACGGAAAATAACATTAAGGTACTTTTGGTGACTCCAATAAGTGATCTTAGCTTTATGAACCTCACATGTGCACCACCAATTGGGCTGTATCGTGTCAGGAACTATCTGATATCCAAGGGCATATATTGTGATATTCTAGATTTAGATCTGGATCGTACACTTGAGAATAAATATTTACGTCTGGTTGAGCAAGGTGTCTATGATGTGATCGGTGTCAGTGTAAGCCATCAGAATATACTTTCAGACCTCAAGACATTGTGGAGGTTTCGAGAGGCTAGTAGAAAGAGTGGTAAGAGGTGCGTATTTATCTCTGGGGGACAAGAAGCAAGCCTCAATTATACGCAGTGGTTGGAAGCTGGCATTGATCTCATTTTCTTAGGTTACCCTGAAAAAAGACTATATGAATTTATTTCACGTTTAGATCGTCAAAGAGATGATGATATAGGGGAAATAGTCAGGGATATTCCTGGAGTTGCATACAAAGAGAAAGATGAACATTTTGTCTTTCGCCCAGCAAATATTTTAACTCCAAAGGAATTTAGAGAATTATCATTCGACAATGTCAAGAATTTAGATATCCCATTTGATGATTATTGGGCCGCTGTACGTAAAAGTGCGGATAATCTTGATTTTCATGGTAACATATTCATTGTTGAAACAGTGAGACTTTACACATCAAGCCATTGTGCTCATAATTGCGGCTTTTGTACCTCGCAGGTTTTTCTTCCTGTATGTCAAAATAAGAAATTTCCAGTAATTATGCTCTCAGCTTCTGAGGTCTATGAGTTAGTCCTACATCACATTAGAAGATATGGTGCAAAAGGCTTTTTGTTCTGTGATGATGATTTTTTAGTCGGAAATAAGGGCGGGTTAGACCGTGCAGTTGAATTCTGTAGATTAATAGTCGAGGCAAAGAATAACGGTTTGATTCCTGAAGATACAACGTTTAATTGCCAAGCCAGAATATCCGACTTCTTGATAACTCAAAAAAAGCTAAATTTGGAGCTTATGGATGCACTACATCAAGCTGGATTTCATGGTATAGGGGTAGGTGTAGAGACCTTTTCGGACAGCTTATTAAAATGCCCCTCGGTCAATAAAATAGGTGTTACTGAAACGGATTGCTACAATGTTTTAGATGCTTTGTTACAGAAAAAACTGGTTCCGACGATGAATATTATAATTGGGATACCTGAGAGCACCTGCGATGATGTCATCCACTCAATGCAGATGGCAGTAAAATACCTCCTAAAGGGCTGCCAAGTTGCGGTCACCATAGTGCTGTTCTCATTCCCTGGTGCACCAATTTATAATTCGAATTCCTATGACTTTAGCACAATAGAATGGGTAAATCCTGAAACGAACAAAGTTTTGATTATTAAAGACCATGTCCTACCAAATGAGCCCAAGATAGCCAATATACTCGAGAAGATACAAGACGCATCCGCCGAAGAACTTCGTAAATTCAATATGCAATATCCTTGGCTGGAAGATTCAGCAATTCCAAAGCCACTTCAAGGCTTGGCTATCTTTATAAGTGTTGCAAAACTTTTAGGTAGACAGGACGTTGCAGAAGAATTCATAGAAGTTGCACACAATATTATCAAAGAGGAGGAGCTAAAAATTGGATGAATCGAAACTTGCCATCCATGGTGGGCCCCCAATAAGGAGCAAACCGCTCCCCTATAGGAAGCTTTTTGGAAAAAAAGAATTAGAAGCGGTTACGAAAGTTTTCGAAGATAGTTGGCGAGAGGGGGTGGATTTTGGTTTCCAGGGAAAATATGAGAAACTGTATACCGACAAATTCTGTGAGTTTCAAGGAGGGGGGTTCGCTGATGGTGTAAGCTCTGGAACGGCAGCCGTCTATCTTGCATTAAAGGTTCTCTATCTTGAGCCAGGGAGTGACGTTATTACCTCTCCTGTCACAAATCCAGGTAGTATCTCCTCCATCATATTACAAGGTATGAACATCGTTGTTGCGGATTCTCAACCAAATACCTTTCTTTTGGGTCCAGATGAGTTCGAGGCAGCCTTGACGCCTAATACCCGTGCTGCGGTTTTAACTCATTCTGGTGGGTATCCCATTGATATGAATCCAATAGTGGAAATAGCTGAGTCCAAGGGAATCAAAATAATCGAAGATGGTTCACAGGCCCACGGAGCTCTCTACAAAGGAAAGAGAGTTGGACGTTTCGGAGACATTGCCGCTTTTTCTACCATGTTTTCCAAGACTCTCGCAACTGGTGGTTGCGGAGGTCTTGTCTATACGGAGAACGAAGAATACTATTGGCCTATTCGCTCGCATGCGGATAGGGGTAAACCCTTTCACATCTCTGACTTTAGCCAGAGGAGGTTTGATGAATACCTGTTCCCTGCGTTGAATTTTAATCTCGACGAGCTTTCTTGTGCCATTGGTCTTTCAACTCTTTCTCGGTTACAGAAAACGATCGATAAACGTTTTGAAATAACCAGAAAAATTGATGAAGCTCTTGATGCATCGTCAGTCGTATCCCCCGCCTTGAAGCCCCAATATGACTGTAAACCCTCAATATTTTTCCATACTGTTATGGTTGACGTTGACAAGCTTAAGGTCTCAAAAAAGGAATTTGCGGAGGCCGTGGCTGCTGAAGGCATTTGGGTTAATCCTGATTATCGTGAAGTTGTCTCTGAGTGGAAGTGGCTCCAGAGTTACTTGAAGAGAGGAACACATACCCCAAATGCCTCGGATTTCCGGGATAGGACCTTTAACATCCTCCTTAATGAACGATTTTCAGACGAGGACATCGAGGATGTGATCGCGAGTATTCTGAAAGTAGAATCTGTTCTCGCAAAGACATAAGGGGCTTTTGCTCGCACCAGCTCAATGAAAGTGGCAACTTGATGGTATCAAAGGGGTATCCTTCATGCTAGCTGGCAGAAAAGATATTATAAGTGCATATTCCTCTGCATATATTAAGAATTATTGATCTGGGGAGTGAAAAAACGAGTAAAGAAGTTTTCCATAATAAGCATGAGGCTTTTACTGAAGAAGCGTTTAACACACCAGGCATGCTTCCAGACAGATATGTTTTTGTTCTCACCAATCTTTGTAATCTGAAATGCGGTTTTTGTTATCAGAAAAAAAATTCAAAAAAAGATGCCATGAATGCAGAAGAATGGATAAATTTAGCAAAACAGCTCCCTAGTTACGCTCGAGTTACATTTACAGGGGGTGAGCCCTTCGTCTTTCCAAGCTTTAAAGACGTTTTCTCATACGTTGCGGAGAGATTTAATTGTAACATCATTTCAAATGGGATATTATTAACTGAGGAAAAAATCGATTATATCCTTTCTTTTCCAAACTTCAAAGTGCTTTCTTTATCAATAGACGATGTTGGAAATGCCATTAGAGGAGTCACACCCGCACAATGGGGTCATCTAAAAAAGATGATGAAATACTTCACCAAAAAAAGAGATGCGATTAATCCCGATTGCATTCTGGATGTTAAGACACTGGTTTTAGATGAAAATGCTGAGGATATTTTTAAAATTTACAAATATTTCGTAGAAGAGTTAAATGTCGATACACATGTATTTCAATTTTTAAAAGGTTCATCAATCCAACATGCTGATTCCATGTTCGAGTTTAAAGATCTCTTAAAAAAGTCTCCCTCTTCGATCTATAAAAAATTTGACATAATCAAGGAGCAGTTAGAGTTAGTGCGGCAGTATAACGTGCGTAAAGGGAAAGTCTCTTTCATACATCCCAAGGTAGATTCTTTAGTCTCGGAAAATACATTATCCAACATTGATCTCCTTAATAACCCAGATCACGTGAAGGAGTTGTACTTGCCATGCAAATTCCCTTGGTCAAGCGTTCACATCAACTGTGATGGAACTCTCTTTCCTTGTTTGGCAGTCTCCATGGGGAATGTCAAAAAGTCCCCCCTATCCGATATAATCAACAGTGAAGAGTTTTATGAATTCAGGGAACTTATCAGGAGAGAAGGCACGATTGCGGCGTGTAATCGCTGTGGATGGTTACGACCAAATCAAGTAAATCTAAATAATCCTGAGGTTTATTCATGACTAAGGAAGTTATCATTCTCGGTAGTAACGGATTCATCGGAAGTCGCTTACTGAAAAATTGTTCTATGAAAACATCTTATGAAGTCAGGGGATATTCCCGTGAAGAATGTGATCTACTATCTTTAGATTCAATCAATAGTGCCTTACCATCAGTAACTTCGGATTATGTAATAATAATGACTTCTTCTATAACTAGGCTCAAAGATAACACCTATAATTCCATGATAAAGAACATCGCTATGGCGGAGAATATTGGCAGATTTATAAAAGAGCGTCTGGTAGGCCAATTTATTTTTTTAAGCACGGTTGACGTTTATGGGTTTGTTAAAAGTAAAATAAATGAGAAACTCCCGCCTGATCCCAAAGATTACTATGCTATATCCAAGCTTACAAGTGAGTTCATTCTAAGAAAATATTGCTCAGAGAGTAATATCCCCCTTTTGATTTTGCGACTTTCCGGAATATATGGCCCGGGAGATGAAGGTAAAAGCACCATAAACCGTCTTTTTAGGTCTGCAGTAGAAAAGAATAAGGTCACTATTTGGGGTGATGGTACGGATAAACGTGATTACGTTTATGTTGATGACATTTATAAAATCATAAATGAAGCAATCATGAAAAAATCAAATAGAACAATAAATGTAGCAACAGGTAGAAGCTACTCGATTCTTCAAATTATAGATATGATAAAATCCTTGTCTCTATACAAATTTCAGGTTGAATTTAGATCAAAGGCTAGTAACGGTGAAAAGAGGATAGAAGATATGATATTTGATTGTTCTTTATTAATGGAGGAATTTCCTAATTTGCAACTAACAGAGCTTAAAGAAGGAATATCGCGTTATATATCTCATTCTTTAGGGAGGGTATAATGTATTTTGACAGTATTTTTGTTGAATTGACAAGTGTATGCGATATGTCGTGCGAGTTTTGTCCCAATAGTACTATGAGTCGGCCAAAAAAGCATATAGATTTTGATTTATTTTTGAATATTATCGATCAAATAGTTGCAAACCATCTGACTAAACATATAAAGCTTGCTGCACTAGGTGAGTCCCTTTTGTATCCCAAGTTATTAGAGGCTATTAAATATTGTACAGAAAAAAATTTAGTAACTAGTATGTTCACTAACAGTTTGTTATTAACAACTGATTTATACCAAAAATTGGTCGATAGTGGATTGAAAGGGATACAGATCAGCCTTCAGGACTTGACAGAAGATTCATTTGTATATAGGCATGCGAAGCGCAAGATAAGTTATTCTTCATTTTATCAAAATGTAATTAAGTTAATTGATTATCATGTAAATCATAATATCCCTATTCCTATGGTAATTTGTATAATGTTTTCTAAGCCGCAGTGGATATCCAGCGAACTGTGGGATTTACCGGCGATAAAAGAGAGTACAAAATATGTAACAGTTTTATCACAGATGTTTGTGGATGAAATGAATAAAATAGCATATAAAAATAATGTTAAATGTTATTTAAACAAAAGATCATTTGGTTTTTCACTACGAGCTTTAAATGTTTTTAAAAGCAGAGACATTAAAATAATGGACAATGTGTTTTTACATATGACTCCCCTAAATCCTGAATTATTTAATACGAGAAAAAAATTAGATGGGGTGCTTGGCAACAAGATTAAGCTGGTAAAAAGAACAAAAGGTTCATGTCCCTCTTTAGCAGAACCTATGATATTATCCAATGGTTCTTTTATCCCATGTTGTATAGATTGTCTTGGGGAATCGGCTATGGGTAAAGTTACTACCGAGAACTCATTAATTTCGATAATAAATAGTGAAAAATATCAGAATTTAATTAAAGGATTTAAAAATCATAATGTTATCAATCCCGTTTGTCAGGAATGTAAAGGAAAATTGGTCTATAAAAATCCCTTTTCTAGATTGGTATATTTAATTACTTCATTTAATATATATACCTTGATTGCCATATCTATTCGAAAATGGCACTCTTTATGGAAATTGTTAAAAAAATAAATGAAGCGAAAGAGCCGTGAAATCAACCCCAGTTTTATAACTACTGGAAAAAGGTTTTTATTTTCAAAACATAAATTCTGTGCAAAGCGTTTAGCTGGTAAAAAAGAAGTTTTAGACGTAGGATGTGTCGATGTCTTTGCCAATAACCTATAGTAAACGCTTAACTCTCTATCAATCTAAGATCAGGAGTTGCAGTAGATGGCAAAAACAACCAACAATATCATAAAGGACTATAATAATAAACTATATTATCTATTTCGTTCCCAAAATTCAAATTCCTGCAAAGAATAGGCTCATTATTTGAGGTGACGATGAAGGGGCTTTGGGGCACAATTTGCGAATCTCCTTTCTAATGGCAGGTTTTTTCGACTTTACTGGCTTATAGGAAATATTAGTTTATTTTTGTCCCAAAGCTATAAACGGGATTTCATTTATATTAATGTATATGATATATGATGATATACGATATATTATATCTTTGTATTTAAAGGAGGAAAACTACTGAAATGGTAGAAATAAACTTGCTTGAAAAATATCCGAGCTCAAAGAGACCCGTTGAAGAGAGAGCAATACAAAGAACCGCAGAGGATGTAGCACTCGCAAAGCAATTTGGTAAAGAGTATTTCGACGGAACCAGGATGCAAGGTTATGGTGGATACTATTACCATGAAAGATTTTGGACTGAAGTGGTCAAAGATTTCATCAAATATTATGGACTAAAAGAAAACAGCAAAATACTGGACGTGGGTTGTGGGAAAGGATTTATGTTGCACGATTTTAGGAGAGCAATACCAGGTGTAACTGTAAGTGGAATAGACATATCTCAATATGCTATTGATAATGCGATGGAAGATGTAAAACCATTTTTACAAATTGGAAATGCTAAGGATTTAAGTATGTTCAAATATAAAGAATTTGATTTAGTGATTTCAATAAATACGGTCCATAATTTAAAATTGGAAGAGTGCAGGCAAGCACTTAAGGAAATACAGCGTGTCGGAAAAGATGCATTTATAACAGTGGATGCATGGCGGAGGGAAGAAGAGAGAGAAAGACTGCATAAATGGAATTTAACTGCTGAGACGTACATGCACGTGGATGACTGGAAAAAGCTATTCACAGAAGTTGGCTATATGGGAGACTATTACTGGTTTATCGTCGAGTAGAAGTATGAAACCTACACTGCAAGTTCCCAAAATCTAATCAGCACATGCTGTTCTAATTCTAGGATTATGATAACAAAAGCTGCCGTATTATATAAGATTGGTGACCCTTTGGTCATTGAAGAGTTGCAAATACCTGAGTTGCAGCGTGGTCAGGTGCTTGTAAAGTTGCTATACGGTGGAGTATGCCACAGTCAATTGAACGAGATAAAAGGATTCAAAGGGGAGGATAAATATATTCCCCATACACTGGGGCATGAGGGTTCAGGGGTTATTGAAAAAATTGGTCCAGGCGTAACAAAAATTAGAGAGGGGGACTATGTCGTCTTGTCGTGGATAAAAGGTCCTGGATTGGACGCACCTTCATCGCATTATATAAACAGCAAGAATGGTAAAAAAATCAATTCTGGTGCTATTTCAACATTTAGTCAGTTCGCAATTATCTCTGAAAATCGATTAATAAAAATATCAACAAATTTACCTCCTGATAAGGCAGCACTTCTGGGTTGTGCGGTTCCTACTGGAGCTGGAATTGTAAGGAATACTTTAAAGGCTAAAGAAGGCGAGACAATCGCAGTTTTTGGTATTGGAGGGATAGGATCCAGCGCTGTTTTGGCTGCAGATTTGATGAAATGCTCCAAAATTATCGCTGTTGATATTCATGAACACAAGCTAAAGCTTGCAGAGGAGCTGGGTGCTACACATACGATCAACTCCAAGCGGGATGACGTAGTTGCTTCGATAAAACACATAACAGGGGGAATAGGGGTTGATTACGCTATCGAAGCCACGGGTGTAAAAGAGGCGATGGAATTGGCGTTTAGTTCGATTAAGGATTTGGGGACAGCAGTAATCGCTGGCAATTTGAAGCATGGCGAAAAAATCTGTATAGATCCATTTGATTTAATTAAGGGCAAAAAGTTATTAGGAACGTGGGGTGGTGAAACAAAACCAGAACGTGATATACCACTCTATGCGGAGATGTATCTCTCGGGGAAGTTGAGACTTGATAAGCTGATAACTACCAAATATGGGTTAGAGAACATCAATGATGCATTTGCAGATCTTGAAAATGGGAAGGTTATGAGAGCTTTGATCGGTCTATTGCAGTAGCATAACTAAATGACAGCAAATCAGCGGCAAAAAAATTGAATGATAAAATTATATTTAGCACCTCAGGACTCAGATAAAACTTAAGGATATATAATGTAGCATAATTATAGTAAGGAGTGTAACTATGCCAAATTTTCGAACACAATTTGTAAAAGAATATCTAAGTAATGTTATTCAACTTCTGACAGAGATGGAAGAGGATGCGATATCAAAGATAGATGTTTTAGCAACAGAATTACTTAAAGCGAGAGAAAATGGGAAGACCATTTTCATAATGGGAAATGGAGGAAGTGCCACGACCGCATCTCATTTCGCCGGGGACCTTTCAAAGGGCACGATAGTGGAGGGATTCCCACGGTTTAGAGCAATTGCCTTGACAGATAACATCCCTAATATGCTTGCCTGGGCTAATGACAATGGTTATGAATATATTTTTGTAGAACAACTGAAGAATTTAATGGAGCAGGGAGATGTAGTAATTGGAATCAGCGGTAGCGGCAATTCCGAAAATATTATTAGAGCAATAGAGTATGCAAATGAGCATAATGCCGTCACAATAGGACTCTCAGGATTTTCAGAAAACAATAAACTTATGAATACTGCAAAGATTAATATTCACGCCCCCAGTTCATGCATGCAAAGGGTGGAGGACATCCATTTAGTGCTTCAACATCTATTGATTTCGCTTATAAGAGAGGAGATGAAGCATGAGATAATCTCCAAGGATGGCCTATAGGGGAGAAATGAAATTGTTAAAAGTGCTAATAGATATTTGGAGGTGTGGGAATACTCTGTTTGCAGGCACATGGGTAAGTAAAATTCCAGGGGTATCAAGACTGCACACTTACTTGGCAGCTTCGATTCTTAATGGAAAAACTCATGAGGTAGATGGTCAGAAAATGGTGGCTGTTTTTGATCCAGTAACTAAAGATTTATTATACTACACGAATAATTACGAACCCCTCATTTCCTCTCTTTTCTGCTCCATACTTGAAGAGGGTATGGTAGTTCTGGACATTGGTGCTTCTTTAGGTTATTACACATTACTTGCTGCAAAGCGTGTGGGTGGTGAGGGGGTGGTGATATCATTTGAACCGGATCCCGTTGCTTTTTGTGGATTGTTAGAAAATATTCGAATTAATGGATGGAAAAATGTTCGTGCATTCCAGTTTGCGGTTTCTGATTCCAATGGGGAAAGGAAAATGGGCAATTTGATGGCACATAAAAGTTTCGCAATCAAAAATAACACTGTTGGTATTATTACCGTAAAAACAATCTCTCTGGATTCCTTTTTAGATGTTGATCCTGACATAATTAAGATAGATGTTGACGGAGCAGAGCTAGAGGTTATAAATGGAATGAAAAAGATTTTGGCTAAAGGAAAAGCGAAGATAATATGTGAGGTTAATCCTTCCCACCTCTCTTCTTTGGATTACAGTGCCGAAAAAATTGAAGAAATTCTCAAACAATACAACTATAATATTTATTCGATAACTGAAAAAGGATTAATTCCTGTAACTTCTTTTGAAAATATAAAAAACGAAAGTGTTTGTGATACGTATTTTTTTACAAAGGAAAAGTGATGAACTTGGACTGGAATGTTTTTATACCGCACCGTATTGTGCATACTATTGTAGTGGTCATGACCCATCCCCTAAAAAGATGGCTTTATCCCCTCCTCTCTAAATCTGCTGAAGGAGATGACATGTTTTAATTTTACCTCAAAATCCCGAAAAAATTAGTTTATAAATGCCTGATAATAAAAATGTGCTAGGAAAATAAGGAGCGATGTAAGATATGAAAGTGATTATTTCAACAAGGGCGATATACCCATTTCATGGAAACGGAGGAATGGAAACATATTATTACAATCTGGCAAAGCATCTTGTTAGAGAGGGAGTTGAAACGGAAATTATTTCTTCTCTAACTAACACTGTAGGAAAAACAGAATACTATGATGACATAAAATACACCTTTTTACCCCCAAACTTTAATAAGAAGCCGTTAATGAGTTTGTGGTGCAGATTCTTCGATTTAAATGTAAAAAAATATCTTCAAAGAATCGATTTTGATATTTTACATGCAACTGCTGGGATACACCCCTATGTACTTTCTAAAAATCGAAAAAAGGTTATTTTCCAACCCTTTGGTCTTGAATGGTTTAAAATAACTAAAGGTCTGGTAAAATTATATACTTACGCCTTAAACTATCGAACAGATAAGCTGATTTTTAACCATGCAGATGCAATTGCCTCAGAAGGAAAAGCAAACACCCAAGAAATTATGAGTTTATTTAAAGTTCCAAGAGAAAAGATTTTTACTTTACCAAATGGGGTGGACCTTAGTTTAATTGAAGAGTGCTTGGCAAATTCGGAAATTCATCAAGAAGATTATGGAATACAGGATGCTGATTTAGTTCTTGTAAATGTAAATAAGTTAATACCACATAAGGGCGTTCATTACCTTATTGATGCATTAGAAATCTTAAATAAAAATTTGAATGCAAAATTAATTCTTATTGGTTCTGGCTCGCAAGAGCAGAAACTGAAAGAGCAAATAAAAAGAAACAAGTTGCAAGATAAAGTAATACATTTTAAAAGCATTCCGAATGAGAAGATATTTGCATTTTATGCTTTGGCAGATATCGCCGTTACCCCAACGTTGTACGAAGGGGGTTGCCCGCCTTTTGTTGTCTTAGAAGCAATGGCAGTAGGGAAACCGATAGTTACCACCGACATTCCACAGATGCAAGATGCGGTAAAAGATGGAATGAATGGATTTTTAGTTCAGCCGAGGAATCCAAAAGCAATATCAGATGCGATATTAACTATCTATAATAAAGGGTTAATAAGAGAGATGGGAAAAAACTCAAGGGAAATTGTTAAGGAATATGATTGGAATATAATTGCAAAAAGAGCGATAACGAAGTACGAGGAATTGATCGAAGAATGAAGAAAAAAAAAATTTGCAATATTGTTTTAAATGATGCGCAAGATGTGATATTTAGAGACGAATTTAAGCCTATTTTAGATTTGATCCCTTCTAATTCTAAAGTTTTGGATTTAGGTTGTGGAGATGGTAGTTTAGGATATCAATTAATAACAACGAAGTCCTGTGAGGTAAGTGGAGTTGACGTATCTAAAGAGGTAGTAAAAAAAGCGAAAGAAAAGGGCATTGTTGCATCCGTTGGTGATTTAGAAGAGGGTTTGGAATTCCCGGATGAAACTTTCGATTATGTTGTCATATGCGATGTGTTAGAACATGTACGAGAACCACTTTACCTCTTAAAAGAAGCACTACGAGTCAGCAAAAGATATGTTATTGTAGCATTTCCAAATTTTGGCTATTTTGTTTGCAGAGTTCAAGCGCTTAGGGGAGAATTCCCGAAAGCAATTCATTTTGGGATGAAATGGTATAATTCGGCACATATCACACTGTTTTCACTGAAAGATTTTTTGAATGCATTAAAAGAATTGAACTTCAATGTCAAGGTGAGCAGGTCTGGGCATATTGCCTCCAAAAAAATACCTCGGTTTTTGATTAGAATGTTTCCAACCCTTTTTGCCGGTGTTTGTGTGCTTGAGTTAGAAAAGGGGGAAGGGTGGAATTATAAAAATGTTAGGGATTATTATGATGTATAAGAACTTCCTAATATTATTTATGCCCTTACATCCAAAGTATGGGATTTTAGATGGGTTTAGACTTTTCAAAGTCAAAATTTAATCGAAAGAAGATGACCATGAGAATATGTTTAGTTTATAGAGATTTTAGCAAAACTGGAGGAATTCCAAGGTATGTCGTTGAGTTAGCAGAGAGATTTGCAAGAAAGCATGAATTGCACTTACTTACAACAGATTATAATTACGAGATTCTTAACTCAATTGTTCACAGAAAGCCAATTATAAGGACTCCCTTCTGGCTTCAAATTCTGACTAATACTTATTATAACACGAAATATGCAAAGAAATTGAAAGAAGAGTTGGATATTGACATTGTTCACTCTAATGGATCAGAATCTCTATTTTGTGATATTGCCACATTACATGACTGTCATAAAGCCTGGAGCGAAGAATATAAGAGTTGGGGCTTGCTACAAGCCACAAGATCTGTATTTGATCCCACAAATAGGCTTGTTTTACTTATTGAAGAAAAAGTGGTGAAGAATACGAAAAAGATTATCACCATCTCAAATAACGAGAAGAAAAGGCTGCTCAAATTTTATGACATCCCGGAAGAGAAAATTGCCGTTGTACCCAATGGGGTAAATACAGAGGAATTTGAGATTAATACAGACAATAGAATAAAAATTAGAAATGAATACAAAATTGAGGATAATGAAGTAGTTTTAATGTTTTGTGGTCATGAGTTTAGAAAAAAGGGCTTAGAGTTTATAATCAGATCTTTGCCGATGACAAAAGAGAATGTGAAACTTTTTGTTATTGGCAACAACAAGCCATCGTATTATAAAAAGTTAGCAGCCGAGATGGGCGTTTTAAATAAAATAATTTTCCTACAATTTGTACCTGATATAAAGGACTATTATGTGGCATCGGATATTTTTGTTTTCCCAAGTTTACACGAGGGTTTTGGATTGGTCATAACAGAAGCAATGAGTTCAGGACTACCAGTCATTACAACTAAGTTAACAGGTGCATCTGAGATAATGACAGATGCGTATGATGGTCTTCTGTTAAATGAAGTGAATCCAAAGGAAATTGCAGAGAAAATAAATTTACTTATAAGCGATGAAAAACTAAGAAAACAACTGGGTAGGAATGCAAGGAAAACTGCTGAAAAGCTCACCTGGGATAAAGCTGCAAGGAGAACTTTAGAAGTTTATGAAGAGATATTAAAAAGATGACGATAACTACATATGATTTGCTTGAATCGAGAACATAAATGAACATAACTGCCATGCTAAAAAAAATAGATTCTTTATTTGAAAGAACAACCGCTATCCGTGGGGCACTTTTGGGTTTATTCTTAATTTATTTGGCAGTTACCTTCCTAAAAATCTTTTTCGTATTGCAAGCGCCTTCCCCTTTTATCTTTTCTGATGAAACTGTATACGCAAAAATGGCACAGTCCTTTTTCGACTCTAAAACCTTCTCGCTATGGGGCACTCTCGTTGGCTACCCCCAACCGTTATATCCCGTAATATTATCAATAGCGTATGCCTTTGGCGATATAACTTTTGCATATCCCATAATGAAAATTATAAATGCCTTCTTGTCTTCTTTGATAGTAATCCCTGTTTTTCTAATCTCTAAAGAGTTTATAAGCATTAAGAAATCCATAATTGTAGCATTCTTATCTTCTTTACTGCCTGCAAGTTTCTCATTCACTTCCGCGGTAATGAGCGAAAATTTGTTTTATCCATTATTCATGTTCTCCCTATTTTTTATGCTGAAATCACTTACAGAAGATGATAAAAAGTGGGATTTAATGTGCGGTTTATCTATAGGTTTATCAATTCTAACGAGGTTGCCAGGTCTTGTATTATTGGTTATACTCTTTTTTGTTTTATTGATAAAAGGTACCTATATGCTTTTGTCTGAAGGTTCAATTACTACCAAAGTCCGAAAAATTTTCTTGGCTTTTATTGATAAGTGGTGCATCTTTTTATCTTCTGCTGTGGTTGCGCTCCCATGGTTCTTAAGGAATGGCTATTATTTTGGATTCAACTCTAGGGGATTAACAGGCGGTTCTATTAGCATGGCTGGCGGTCTCGCAAAATATGGCGGCTCGCAGCCAACAAATATTCCGGTGATAGACTTTATCTACTGGGCCATGATGCACACAGGGTATTTCATCTTTGCAACTGGCATAATACTTTTTGCACTTGCTATGCTTCAAACATGGAAAATTGTAAAGCAAAAATCAATAAATAAAACTACATATGCGAATACAAAACTTTCAACCTTTCTCATAATTTCATGGGTTTCTTTTACAACGCTTGTCTTATTCTGTGCATATCAAAAATTTCACGGCGGCCCTTATCTAATGGGCAGATACATTGCTCCAATTTTGCCAGCATTTATGGTCATGGGTGCAGTAGGCTTGGATTCTTTTACTAAACGGGATTTCAAACCAATTTTTGGCACACTTATCGTTTGCTCATTCTCATTGGCATTTCTCCCAATAAATTCATTCATACGTGCTTATAACACCCCTGATGCGTATGTACTCTTGGTGCCACAACGTTTGTATGAAATGGGCGTACTGTCCTTCGAACCCAATGTCATCTTTATTAAACTGTTTTTATTGATATTGCCCTTCTTCTTTTTGATTTTAGCTAAAAAGAACGCATTAAAATGGAAATGCATAGCACCTTTGCTTTTAGTATTTTTTGTGGTAAATAGTGTAGTTGCATCAGGTGTTATGTATGCTGCATCCACCGATGCTCAGGATGAAATGAAAGTCGGGTTATGGCTACATGATCATGCGCCAAAAAATTCGGTGATAATTTTTGATGAGCGAGATGCAGATAGAATGAATTGGGCGATATGGGGGACGATGTTCTGGACTGATAATATAATAGAAATCAGCAATGTTAGCGCGATTGAGGCGGATTATATAGTCTCTCTTCATAGACTGAACCTACCCTTGGTTCTGGAAGTGGACACTGAGACCGAAGTTATAAAGTCTTATGATAATCACTATTTTGTGTATAACCCAATCAAAGTAACAAAAGGAATCAAATAAAATGAAAATCAAAAAAAGAATAGGGGATATTTTCAGAATTTTTATAGGAGTGTCTATCCTTTCCTTGCTAATTCTTAAATTAGGTGTGGCAGAAGTATTAGGTGTTATCTCAAACATGAACCTTTATATCGTTCTCTTAGTGTTATTTTCCTCGCTTTTTATATATTTTCTAGCTTCAATCAACATTAAAATACTGATAAACGGTTTGGGGGAAAAAATTAGTGCTTTTGATTCGTTCAAGTACTATTTGCCATCCTATACCTTAGGTTTGCTCACCCCTGGTAAAGTTGGGAATCTATCCCTGCTATATTTTTTTAAGAAAAATGAAATTTCATATGGAAAAACCCTTGCAGTTTTAGTTCTGGATAAACTAATTACTTATGTTGTCCTTTCTGTGATTGCAATTTATGGTTTTTTTATCTTTTTTGAACGAGAGGCTGCATTACAAGTTACGTTCTACCTGATATTACTTCTACTTCTTGGTGTTCTTTTGATACGATCGAAAAGAGC
>JAQURP010000004.1 GCA_028715545.1 Methanocellales archaeon
CAGCATTATCAAAATTGATGGTCACTTCTGCATGATCTGGGTTTTTCCCATTAACATTGTATATGAGGTCTGTCAGCCTTTCAGCCCTCATCATTTTGGAAGAGGATAAACCCAATACGAAAAGGATAGCATCGATGATGTTTGACTTTCCACTACCATTGGGTCCAGATATGGTCGTGAAATCATCGAAAAAGGAAATCTTCACCCTTTTTCCAAAAGACTTAAAATTCCTGAGATCAATATCTTTTATGTGCAAGGCTAGCCCCATCCCTCTATATAATAATCAATCAAAGAGCATATATATTTTATGGTTCTTATAATGTATTTTGACTTGCAGTAGTATCTTAGTATTTTCGGAGGATTTTTCTATTAAAAGGTTTTTTTAGATAATAGCAGCTTTATACTCCTAATTCTGATTTACTTTTTCCAATTCTTTAGACAAAAAAATCTTCTTTTCCGTATATTACTAATTAACGTAATTAACAAAACAACTCCTATAAGCAATATCTGATATTTTGACAGTTTCGAAAAATCTGAAATAATTATTATCTCTAATAGTAGCAGAAACGCACTCAAAATTAAACCTAATAATCCAATGTCAAACAATGTATTGGCAATTATATTTGCAAGGCTTAATTCGCCTAATCTATGTAACTCCACTGATCCTAATGTCTCTCATTTGGAAATTTTGTCAAGTACGTCACTAGCGTCCCTTTTCAAAGCAGATTCAAAATAAATAACAATCGAACCAGAAAGAATTAAACAAAGAGCAGAAAAAAAGAGTAAAGACACACTCATTACAGTTTTTCCACTTACAAATGCTGCAACAACTAAACTAATTGACCCTCATATGATAATAGAAATCCATGGGTGTATATCAACAAAAAATTTCTCTATTATATTGATTAAATCATTTTATTAAATTATAACCTTTACTATCTCTATCCAACTATAGATTCACCAGTAAACTATGGTGACAACCTATGCTGGTCTCTCGGGAATAATACAACTTCCCGAATATTGTTGAGATCGAGCATCGTCATCAGCAACCGTTCCAGCCCCAGCCCCCATCCTGCATGTGGCGGCATTCCGTATTTGAAAGCCCTCAGGTAAAACTCAAATCCGTCTGGATTCAGCCCTTGTGCCTCGATTCTTTTCAAGAGTAGGTCGTGGGAATGTATCCTCTGAGCTCCTGAGGAGAGCTCCATTCTGGGATGCATCAAATCAAACGCTTTGCATATCTCTGGGCGATCTTCATAGGGTTCTGTGTAATAGGGCTTGGTCTCGGTAGGCCAATCCACTATAAAGTAATGCTTGCCTATCTTCTCTCCGACGGCCTTTTCTGTTGCCGTATCCAAGTCATCACCCCACTCCATATTCCCAATGTCTATCGCCTCATCATAGGACAATCGCTTGAAAGGCACCTTTGGAGTCCTGAGTTGCAAGCCCAGAATGTCAAGCTCATGCTTACAACTCTTGATCACGCCTGAATATACGCTCTCAACTAATAGCTCTAAAATCGACATCACGTCTTCGTGGGTCACAAAGGAAGCCTCTATATCAATAGAACTGACCTCGTTCAGATGTTTGGTAGTGTCATGCTCTTCTGCTCTGAAGATCGGTCCGATTTCATAGACTCTGTCCAACCCAGCCGACATCATGATCTGCTTATATAATTGTGGACTTTGGCTGAGAAATGCCTCCCGCTCGAAATACGTAATCGGAAATAGCTCAGTACCCCCCTCTGTTGCTGTGGCAACGATCTTGGGTGTATTTATCTCTTTAAAGCCGCTGTTATCCAAGAAAGTTCGAATCGTCTTTAATACATGATGGCGGATTACAAATATCGCCTGTATGCTTTGCCGCCTAATGTCCATGAATCTGGAGTCCAATCTCGTATCCAAATCCGCGTTCACTTTTCCTGTAACGTCCAACGGGAGCGGAGAATCTGCATTGTTCAGCACTTGGACATCACTTGGGATGATTTCGTAGTTATTGGGAGCCTTATCCTCTCTTTTGACGAAGCCAGATATCGAAACCACAGACTCTCTGGAAATGCCGCGGACTATGTTGAATAATTTTTCATCTACCTTTTTCTTGGGTAGCGTTACTTGCACTAATCCTTCCCTATCTCTGAGAACGAGGAATGTGATCCCACCAAGGTCCCTTGTCTCATGGACCCATCCTGCTATGACTACCTTCTTACCATCATCATCTGGCGTTATTTCTCTAGAGTAATGTGTTCGTAGCATTTAATTACAGACCTCTCGATTATTTTTGCCTTTTTATTTAGATAGATAGTTACGTCCAGGTTTAAAAGTCTAATCTCATTTCATCTCCTCAAAGTTCTAAACACATGAAAAGACACCTATATCGAATCGAAAGCTTCAATAACCTATAGGTTAAGTCTTATTTTGTCCTATAGAAAATCTTTGAAAACGAGCATTTATCTTAAATTTTTACAAGGGAAGGACGTGCTATCATGAATATAACGCAGTCTTTGTTGGATACTGAAAATGCCCTACGCGATTTTACTCAGGTTTTACTGCAAGCTAAATTCGGTGAAGAATGGATTATCCACTTGGGAATAACCGAAGATCGTGTTAACCAATGGAAATCCAGAATGGAAGAAGAGCGGAAAAGCCAACGTGCCGGAGCTGTGGAAGAGCATCTTCTTTATTACGCCGATTTTTATGATTTGCAGAAGATAATCGAGAAGAACTGGGAACAATTATTCAAGGACGTCTTCTTCGATTTAAAAGCTCTGCAAACATATTTCGACAAATTGCAAGATTTTCGAGATCAAGATGCCCATCGCAGGGAGTTGTTACTGTTCCAACAAAATCTTGTCATGGGCATTTGTGGGGAGATTCTTTCCCTTCTTGTAAAATATCGCAGCAATATGGGGGGCCATTTCCCGCAAATCGAGTCAGCCCAGGATAGTTTAGGATCACTTTTGTTGCCTGGGCCGATAGTGCAATTCACTCTAACAAAGAAGGTATTACGGCTGGTCCCAGTCGTTCTGACAGAAAAGGTGTTAAGGCCTGGTGACGAGGTTGAGTTTGTAATCACTGCGTCTGATATGGAGGGGGGAGAAATAGAATTTGCAATGGGGAAGGATTTTTGTGGGGGAAAATGGCAGAAGGACAATCATTTCAAATGGAGAATTGATGACTCTGATATAGGGAAAAAAACTGACCTTACTTTTTATATTCGAAGCATGCGGAAGCATCACGCAATGGGCGACTATGACGATTTTGTTAATTTCTCTTATAATCTAATTCCCAAGCGATGACCTATGGTGTGCGTTCGAAAAAAAATTCGAATAGATTTTGCCCAAAATTTGTAGGGCGGGCGGAATCCCCCCAGAATCCCCCTTCCGCCCCGCCAGCAGAAGCGACCCTTTCGTATTGGACGATTTTGCTCCGCTTTTGGCGGACCTCCGAGCTTTGCTTGGTTTGACTTTTCTGATAACCTCGGGCATAACTGAAGTTGGGCGCCTTCGAAAGAATTCTCCTCGTGAGATTTTGAGGCAACCCACAAAACCGAAACAGAGATGAGAATTTTTTCAGAGATGGTGGACAATTTGGACAGAGAAACCTGCAAGGTTTCGTAGTCGGTTAAGATATCTTATACGCTTTTTCTTGAAGAGAAAAACGAGGTTTAGTGCAACGTCCCAAATGGAAACTGAAGAGTTAAATTTTCACTTATATCAATTCGACCTTAGGGGGTATATATGTCTGAAGGATTGGGGCAGTCCAGATTTTTTGTTTCTTTTTTTCTAAAAAAAGAAAATAGGGGGAATTTTACTTTGAGTTATTTATCCTTATGGATGACTTTTGTCAATATCCTTCTTTTCCTATTTTCCGGATTAATTTCAATAATCCTTTTATAATCTCTATTGGTGTTGGGGGGTCTCCAGGAATCTTAACATCTACTGGTATTACTTTATCAACTGATCCTATAACTGCATAACTGTCTTTGAATATTCCACTACCACAAGCATCATCACCCAGTGCAATGACCCATTTTGGTGAGGGTGTGGCTTCATAGGCCTTACGAAGAGGAGTAATCATGTTACAAGTCACTGGTCCAGTAACTATTAATACATCAGCGTGTCTCGGAGAAGCTACAAAGGTAATCCCGTATTGTTCTATATCATAATAGGGATTTGTTAAATTAACTAATTCTATTTCAGGCGAGCCATCACTGCCGGTATCAACTTCTCTTAGGGCTATACTTCTGCCAAATACTGAACTGATGCTTCTTTTTAATTCAAGATGCAATCTTTTTAGTTCTTCATCATCTCTATTTTTTTTTGCTTTCGGAGCTATTATCTGGGAAGGGAGGTTATTCATTGAATCACCTATAAATCATTGCCTTCGTAAGATAAGTTTAAGCTTTTATTAATCAAGGGGAAATCTGGCACAATATTTCCCATAACTGCATGCTCTATTGCATACCAGTTACAAAAAGAGGCAGTTCTTACCTTAAATCGATCTATCTTTTTATTTTTAATATTAATAAACATGATATTTTGTCCTCTTGAGGATTCAACGATCGAAAAAGAACAACCATCTTTAATATCATAATTTACACTCATCTCACCTTTGGGCATATTTTTTATTATCCTCAAAATGATATTAGCTGAATTCTTAATCGTATTTGCCTTTATTCTGAATCTAGAAAGAACATCGCCTTGATTTAAAATTTTATTTGGATTCATAATTTGTTCATATGTCTTGGCATAAGGATGGCATATTCTTTCATCCTTATTTACTCCAGATGCTCTTGCCAGGGGGCCAGTAAGATTTAGCGGCTTAACCAAACTTTCTTTTATTATTCCTGTTGTTTCAAAACGATCAAGAACAGATGCGTTTTCTAGTATTTTCAAGAAAGAACTCGTGAATTGTGAATAAAAATAGTTAAGATACTCTTCTAGTTCATCAAGAGTTTTAGAGTTTACATCTTTGCTTACACCACCTATTATTAACATCCCCTTGCAAAACCTTGACCCCGTCAGCCTCTCATTCCATCTTAATATCTCTTCCCGTAGATTAAAGAATTGGCTTGCTCCCATAGGGTAGGCTACATCAACAATCATTCCTGCAATATCTCCTAACAAAGAATAAATACGCTCCATCTCAGCACATAATACTCTCAGGTGTTCTGCTCGTTTAGAGACTTTAATACCAGATATCTTTTCTATTGCTATGCAATATGCAAGCGTATTTGCAATGGTCTCATCTCCGCAGATTGATTCTGCAAATACTACTCCTTCCTCGGGCGTTTTATTCTCGGCAGATTTTTCAATTCCCCTATGCTTCCAGAAATGCCTTATCTCAAGATTTAATATTGTCTCTCCTATAACATTGAAGCGAAAGTGACCAGGTGCAATTATCCCTGCATGAATTGGTCCAACAGATATCTCGTACACGCCCTCTCCGTTTATTTTCTTAAAAAAATAATCTTCTGAAGGCGACACTTTACCTTTAAGTTTGAGATGTGCATTGGTAAAAGATTTTTTTAGGGGATGAAAACCCTCTGGGTAATATTCGTGTAAAAAAAGTTTTCGGGTATCGAATGAATGATTAAATTCAATTCCAAACCCATCCTGCATCTCTCTTTCATATAACACTGCGGTAGGATATATTTGAGCAATGGATTCCGCATTATTATTTATTTTTGATTGTATGATTAGCAATTTTCTATAATCAGCTTTCTCAAAAACATAAATTAGAGTAATTCCTTTTTGGTTCTTGAAATTTTCAATCCCGAATTCTAAGATTAAATTAAAGTGTAAACTCTTTAAAGATTTTGAGATTTCCACAATCTCTTTAGGATTAATAAATACATATTCTTCTAAATCTGTTTCTTCATCATAGATAATTGAAGGGAACAATTGTTTTAGCTGGTCTTTGTAACTCATTTCATAAACCCCCAAATCCTAATTGTGAACTAATCACATTCAAAAAATCGAATAAAATTTTGGGCATGTAAACCCCAAGGAGAAGTAGCATTATTATCAATATAACAATTGGCATTTTCATATTTATGAAAATTGGATATTTTTCAGGTGTGTTTCCTTGTTCTGTCACTATTCGCAAGATAAACCAAACAAATGAACTCGCTGCAATTAATATGAACATCAATAAGATGAAAGCTAAACTTAAAGATACCTTAGATAATGAAGCAATAATAAAGAATTTTGGGATAAATATTGGGAACAAAGGCGTACCAATTATTGCAATGCTTCCAATTATCAAGCCCGTTGCTGCTAACGGTTGAAGTTTTAGCACATTTCGTATCTCTCCCACTTTAACTGATCCGTATTGCCTATGAATTATGCCTGCTGAAAAGAACAAAAGTGCTTTGGTAAGTGCATGAGCCAACACATAAAATAAGGTCCAAAAAAGATTTCCTACTGCAACACCTATAAGTATAAACCCCATATTTTCTATGCTAGAAAATGCTATTAATTTTTTGATATTTCTTCTTACAGGCATACTAAAACCCGCAATACCCACAGTGATGATGCCAAAAACCAACAATACATTGGATGCTGTCTGACCATAAATTGTTGGATGAATTAAGGAATACATTCTTATAATTGCATAAATGCCTATATTTAGGACAACACTTGAAAGTAGAACACTTACATCAGAAGCTGCTTTAGCATGAGACGGAGGCAACCAGGCATGAAATGGAACAATACCAGATTTAGCCGCAAATCCAATGTAAATTAATACAAACGAAAATAATAGCAGCTGAGGGCTGATCTGACCCGCTACTTGCAACAACTCGTTCCAATTCAATGTTGGTTCTATGCCCGCACTTTTGCTTGCAGCAAATAAAAAAACAAGCCCGACAAGTGAAAATAACATTGCTGTTGAAGTAATAAAAATGTATTTAATAGCAGCAATTATATTCTCTTTGGCATTTAAAACAACTATGAGAACTGCTGAGATTATAGTTGTAATTTCAGCAAATATCCATAATAATGCTAGATTATTTGATACGAATACACCTATTGTGCTTATAAACAGCAAGTTATAAGCAAGATAAAACAATTTTATATTGGATTCTTTAAGTTCATTTTCTTTAACTAATAAAAAAACATATCCTTTAGCATAAATAGATGCAAGGAAAAAAATTACCCCCGCTATAAGAATCTCATAAAGACTTAGCGCATCTATTGAAACATAATTGTTGCTTAGCAAACTGATTGGGAGTGCTGCATACACAAATAAATAAATAGGAGTAACAATTGCAATCAAAGAATTGAATATTGTTAAAATATTTATCAAGGCATTAGATTTGGCCAATATAATAATGATGAATGATAAAATGAAAAACAGTAATATTATGCCATATATCATTCTTCAGTCACCTTCTTAAACTATTTATGAAAAGGATTCAATTTATCATGGAATTTCTCAACAGAAGAATCCATCCCAAATCCAAGGATAGAGGTAACGGCTAATAACACTAACATGTCCATTAAGATAAGAATCTCAATTAAAAAAGGTAGATCGCCTATGAAAATACTTAATAAAACAACGCCATTTTCCATCATAAGATATCCAATAATTTTTGTAATTATCTTTTTTCTCGCAACAATGATAAGCATCCCTATGAGGATCATTGACACGCCAAGGACGATGCTGATATAATTAAGCGAATTTACTTGCAATTGTTCTTTTATTCCGAGAAACGAAAAGAATAACGTTCCAAAAATTATTAAACTCATAAATATTGATGTTGTTGGACTAAACAGATTATATTCTAAATCAACATATATTTCCATGCTCTTTTGGGTTCTCTTCAGCATAATTGGAACTAATAGGCATTTGCTTATTAGAGTAAGCAAAGCAATGTACAGTAAAACTATTTTTTTATCTTCAAAAAAAATAAGAAGAACCAGTAATGAAAGAATAAAAGATTGAAATGAATATGTATTAATAAGAGAGATTAAATTTCTACGCGATACAGAAACTACTGTTAATAAGATGATTGTAACAATAAAGATCTTCTGCAGGTCAGTAAATAGTAATATATTCATAGCAATACCTCAATTAATATTGTGATAAAAGATAAAAAATAGCTCATTGCAAATAAATTAGATAAACGAAAAAACCTTAATTTTGCAACATTAGATTCAATTATGCCTATGCCAATAACAAATAACAGGCTTTTAATAAAAAACATGATTACTGCAATTGATAGTGTCATTATCTGCATTGTTGTGGAGACGCCAATGGGGATAAAAATATTAACAATAATGCCTATCAACACAAGTTGTTTTATTGCCGAAGACCATTCGATTAAAGCAAGATTTTTCCCTGATTGCTCCAAAACCATAGCTTCATGAATCATCGTAAGTTCTAAATGCGTTTCAGGATTATCAACAGGTATCCTTGAACTTTCAGTAATAAGAATTATAATGAATGGAATAAATAATAACCACAAAAAAACATGATTCTGGCTAAGCAATGAGTTCTTAATAATTTCAAAAAAGTTAACACTATTAAAACTAAAAGCGACTGCAGCAAAAACCATTATGATGGTTGGCTCAATAATAGCCGACACGCTCATTTCTCTTGAGCTCCCCATACCTCCAAATGTGCTTCCAGCATCAAGACCGCTAAGAGCAATAAAAAATTTAGTTAACATTAGGATATATGAAAATAGGATAATATTCCCAAATATGTTTGAATTATTGGGGATAAATATAAGGGGTACAAATAATGACAACAAAAGTGAGCCTGTAAAGTCTACGTATGGGGTAACCCGTGTGATAAATGAAGAATTGCGGGAGTAAAGACTTTCTTTTTTCAGTAATTTGAAGATATTGCGATATGTTTGAACAACACTTGGGCCGTGCCTGCCTTGAAGAATAGCTTTAACCTTTTTAATTACAGAAATATATAAAGGTGATAAAAATAACACTAAGGTTAGGTTTGCAATAGCAAATAATAAAAAGCCATTCATCTGATAATCACCCCTAAATACAGTAATAAGGAAATAATTGCAAAAAAACTAATTAGGATGTAGGGGTATAACTCAACTCTATTTTGTAAAGAGTATAAAACAGACGAAACTTTGCTAATTACCCTGAAAACAGGCATATATAAGTACTCTTCAAAAAATTTTATCAAACTAATCTTTGCTTCACCTTCTTTAAAGAATACCCCATCCGGATCATAAAATGACTTTTTATTAACAAGTTTTGGTTTATAGATGCTGCTAAAAATGGTGGTGACTGGCTGTGAAAATCCTGATGCAGTGTATTCCATACGTCCATTTTGCGAATTTATCCCGCACCCCCATGTTTCGGTTACTCTGGATTTATTATTACCGACCATTTTCATTATAAGGTAGGTCAAGCCTCCTAAAAATACGGCAATCATTGATAAGATGAGAAGATTAGGTAAAGAAAAATTTATTCCAACTTTTTGCCCAATCACTTCGAATATCTGGTAAGAAAAAACTCCTAACGCTATACAAAATATTGCAATTATTGCTGGTCCGATTATCATAGAAGAATCAACTTCTTTTGCGGATTCTGCTTCTTTTGATCTGGGTGACGCCAAAAAAACTATTCCAAATGCTTTTACAAAACATACCGCTGCCAAAGTGCTGGTCAATGCAAATAAAGATAATGATAAAATAAGGATTATTTTAATTATTGGTGACGATAAAACGTTAAATTTTAAGAACACTTGAAAAATCATCAATTCGCTTACAAATCCATTGAACGGAGGCAAGGCACTTATAGAAATTGCGCCTATTAAAAACAATAGCGCAGTATAAGGCATTTTCTTGATCAATCCACCCATCTCTTCAATGTTTTTCGTATTCATCCTATACACAACCGAGCCCGAGCTTAAGAAAAGCAAACTCTTGAAAAGAGCATGATTGAGGGTGTGAAATAACGCCGCAAATATGGAAATCATAGCCAAATCCCTGACTTGATAAAATGAGAATATCATATAAAGGCCGACTCCCAATAGAATAATGCCTATATTTTCGATGCTATGGTATGCAAGCAGCCTTTTGATGTCATGTTCCTTTAGCGCATAAATTACTCCTAATAACGCGGACACAGTGCCTGCAATCAGTATAAGAATTCCCCACCATAACTGCTGTTCTGGTAAAAGGAAGAGAAATCTGAGGAAACCATAGATTGCAACTTTAATCATCACGCCGGACATTAAGGCAGAGATGGAAGATGGGCTTGCAGGATGAGCATAAGGCAACCATTTGTGGAAAGGGATTACTCCTGCTTTAATGGCAAAACCCGCTGTTAAAGACAAAAAAATCAGTGATGCTAATGGTGCAGATAAACCTTGTAACGGGGTGTAATCAAGACTATTAGTGTGGTTATAAATCAGGGTAAAAGCAAAGATTAAGAAGATTGTGCTCATCTGAGTCATAACAAAATAGAATATGCCTGCTTTTTTTGTTTCTTTTTTATCATAATCAAACATAACTAACATGAATGAAGAAATAGACATCAATTCCCAGAAAAAGAGAAATGCAATTAAATTGTGAGATGCGACAACAAATACCATTGATAGGATAAAGAATGCTGTTAAGGAAACTAGCAAGTTTCTTTTAATTTCATTCTCAAAATGTTCGGAATAAGAAATAGAATATATGGCGACCGATAAACCAATTAAACTTATCAATATAATAAAAAAGGATGCCAAATTATCAATAGAGAGATTAAAAGTAAATCCTGATAGCAGTATGTGAAAATTGACTGTTTCATGCACCAGAACATTAAAAGAAAAGAACAACAAACCAGTACAAGCAATGATTAGCGTGAACAAGGATAATTTCCGTATTAGACTTTTTTTTGCGTTGATACAAATTAAGGGAATAATTATTGAAACCGCAAAAAGAAGCATACTTGACTGAAATATTATCTGAGAATAAGTCATCTTACTGATCATCTCCGTTTAAAAACGACCAAAAGTAACAAACAAAGGTTCACTTACAAACAAGATTTTTAGGCTTGAATATATTGGGTGTCATAAGTCTCTGCTGAATCATTGAACTTGTATATAAATCTATCATTTCACATTTTTTTATTCCCTATTTCATACTTTTCTCATAGAAAATTCTAATATCCAAGGGACTAAAAGCCCCCTTTTATAAAATTCTTTTCATGCTAATCTTAATTCATATAGAAACTAATGTAGTTTTAGCACTTTTTGAGCAATTATGCAAAAACAATTAGGTCAAACTAATCAAGAACTAAAAATCAGAAGTTACAGCCTCAGAGCCGTAAATATTATTCGAGGCTTTCTATTCTCTCATTCCTCAAATCTCTTCCTAATGGAATCCGCATGGATTTCAAACCCCTCTGCCCTGGCAAGCGCTATTATGTCATCTTTTATGCTGCTCAATCCTTCCTTACTGAGAATCTGGATGCTTGTCTTCTTTATGAAGTGGTCCACGTTCAGACCAGAAAATACCCTGGCATATCCTCCTGTAGGTAGAACGTGATTGGTTCCATACGCATAATCGCCTCCTGCTACTGGAGAATAATCTCCGATGAAGATTGAGCCAGCATGTTTGATCTTCTTCAACACGCTCAGGGTATCTGATGTCATCAGCTCCAAATGCTCTGGAGCGAATTTATTGACGAATTCGATCCCCTCCTCAAGATCGCTCACAGTCAGAATGGCGCTACGCTCTAGTGCTTTTGCTATGATGTCATTTCGCTGCTCTTTTTTCCCTTGCACTTTCAACTCGCTACTCACAGCTTTCGCTAGTTCATCGGAGGTCGTGATTAGGACGGAAAGGGACATGGGACCGTGCTCAGCCTGTGCGACCATATCTGATGCGATGATCGACGCTTTTTTGTTCAAGCTTTGATTAAGAGGTTGATCTGCAAGGATCATGACCTCACTGGGACCAGCAGGAAAATCTATTTCAACCTCGTTACGCACCAGCATTTTAGCAGCGGTTACGTAGACGTTTCCAGGGCCAACGATCTTATCAACCTTTGGTATCGTTTCCGTACCATAGGCCATCGCAGCTATGGACTGAGCTCCACCCACCTTATATACGCTATCTGCCCCGGCGATGTTTGTGGCAACTAGTGTGAGTGGATCTATCTTTCCGTCTGGCTTGGGCGGAGTGCATACTATAACATCTTCTACACCCGCTACCTTTGCGGGAATGACTGTCATCAAAGCTGTCGATGGATAAGATGCCAAACCACCGGGCACATATGCACCTACGCACTCTAAGGGCTCAATCTTTTGACCTAACACTATTCCGGGTGCAAATTCTGACAGCCACAGATCCTCTTTCAATTGTTCTCCATGGAATGCTGCAATGTTTAGCGACGTATTCTCTAGATGTCTGATGAGTTCTTTGTCTAGAGACCTTTCTGCCTCTTGTAACTCCTCCTCTGTGACCTCTAGCTCTTTAAGTTCAACCCCATCGAACTCCTTGGTGTACTTGATTAGGGCAGCATCGCCTTTTTCTTGTACATCTGCTAGGATGCTCTTTACACATTCCATCGACTTTTGCAGAGCAATTTCTCTATGTAACAATCGCTCAATTTCAGTGTCGCTCAACTCCGAGAGCCGTTTAATTATCATGCTTGATCCTACTCTGTAAGTTTACTTCATTATCGAATGCATCTATTATCTCTTTCATCTCTCTCTTATTCATGTATCTTAATTCTTCGGACAAATTTACCATATTTGGTATTGCTCTGACCACATTATCCACAATCGTTATGTTCGCAGTTCTGGAAGTTCTACTCAGTGGATTCAGATCTATCGCTATGACGGTTTTACCCATGTGTACAAGAGCTTCACATCTATCCCCATCCTCCAAGGGCACGAGAACTACATCCGCTCCATAAATCCCCTTTTTTTCCACCTTTCCCCTTTCATGCTTTATGCCTATTATGCTTGAATCAGCCTTCTTTCCAAGTATGTTTGTTGCTCCATGTGCCTTTAGATGGGCTATTATCTTGTCAATGCGCTCTTCAGTGCGATGAAACAGGTTCACCTCAAGAGGTGCACCTATGCTTTCACTTAATCGCACGATCTCATCTGGTACCAGTGCAGCGGTGTTACCGTTTACAGATATGGTGGGGTGAGCCGCCATCAACAAAGTTGCAACGGCAACCATCGTCGCATGCATTGCCGCCTTGGTGGTTTTTTCCCCGATTAGGTAATCAAATGCCTCGCCCCTACCGTGGGCTATCAAACCTTGCGTACAGACGATGCCAGACTCATATCCTCTCACGAGCCTCTCCCTGATCATCAATGATATGTAGCGAGGGTGATCCTTTGGTATCATAGCAATCGAGCCCCACCATGGCCTATCTTGTATGTGCGGACGGGTCCGAAGTCCTTCAGTGAATCATAACCCCCTATTGCAAAGACTACCTCTCCAAGCATAGCCATGCTTGCAGTTCCACCTGCGGATTTAACTGACTCTATAATGTCTGCTACAACATCGCTCATGAGACCCGTATCGATGGCGAATTGATTGGACAATTGCATGAAATTCTGGATTGTTGGGCGTTTAAGAAGGCCCTTTAGAGCAATTCTACCTACCCGGTTGATACGTACTCTTGCCTTATCATCCTCTAGCACATCTTTCGTCGAAATCTCGCCTAGCACGACGTGATTAACCTCGACATCGCTGACTGGAATCCTGTCTACCTCACCAATGCCAGGCGCTCCAGGCTTCCTTCGAATTATCATCCCGCCATGTGTTTGAGCTATCACATCTCCCAAGCCTGTCTTGTTCTCGACTTCGGCTACATGAGCAACCTCTGCAGCGCCATTATAACTCAGATCAAGGGACAGCGCATTACTCAGGGCAAGTGCTGTGCTTAATGCTCCAGCTCCGCTGGCACCGAAGCCGCAACCAATTGGTACCTCTATCTTACTACGCACTTCGACGAAATACTCACTTGCCAATCTCCTCACGACGGACTGAGTGGTGGGTGCATCTGTCTTGGTTCCATTTATAATTACGGATATGCCCTCACCCTCTTCTACTGAAACCTCTGTGGTCACTCCTGCCTGCAGAGTAAATCCGCAACCCCTAGATCCCATTTGTCTCTGATCTGAGTGCTCGCAGATTTCAAAAAAACCTGTTATGTGTGCTGGTGCATATGCTCTTGTCCTCATAACACCTCAACCAACGCATCGATAACCCTCTTAGCTATGTCCCTCTTTGAACCCTTGACATGCATGATCTCACTACTGAGAATATACACTTCATTTTCATCCTCACCTATCCCGCCCCTGCCGACGTCATTTGCTACCACCAGATCCAGCTTGTACTTATCCATCATCGATTTCGCTCTTGAGATCAACTCTTTCATAGAAACATTCGTCTCTGCTTTGAAGCCGATTATTGTCAAATTAGGATGTTTTTTCCTTACCAACTCTATCATCTTCGGAACAGGCTTCAGCGATAACGTCAGCTCCTTGCCAAAAGAGTTTTTGTTAGGGTGCTCATCGACTGTATAATCTGATATGGCGGCAGGGCATATTAACACATTAAAACCATTTCTCAACTCGTTAAGCACTGCATCCGTCATTTGTTGGGCGCTCTCGACATAGGTGCTTTCTATCTCTGAATAGGGACTATATCCTCTTTGTACTAGTTTGACATCTGCCCCCCTTATATATGCCTCTCTCGCCAGTTCCAGTCCAGTCTTTCCAGAACTACGACTCGTTAGTATCCGGATTGGATCGATGGATTCTGCAGTCCCTCCTGCTGTTATCAACACCTTCGCACCTCTCAAGTCCTTCCTGTTGAGAACTCGTAGCACACATATGACAATGTCCTCGATGCTAGCGAGCTTCGCACTCCCCTCTTCCGTCCTCGGACGCATGAACTCTATTCCTAACTCTTTTAGATGCTGGATATTTTTCATGACTATTGGATGTGAATACATCGAACTATGCATGGCAGGAGCTATGACGATTGGTATGCCAGACCCAAGTGCGGTGGTGGCAAAGGTCGTTACAGGGGTATCATCGATTCCAGTTGCGATCTTTCCGATGGTATTCGCCGTGCAAGGGGCTATCAACAACAGGTCTGCTTTATCCTCTCGGCACCCACACAGCTCAACATGTTCGATCTTGCCTGTAAGTTCAGTAATCACTTCATGCCCAGTTGCATATTGAAGTACCTGTGGATGTATGATTTTTTTAGCAGAAGGAGACATGACTGCATGAACATCTGCGCCAAATCTCATTAGCTCTCGTGCCAGCTTGACAGTCTCGACAGCAGCTACGCTACCTGTAACGCATAGAATAATTTTCCTGCCAGAGAGCTCATCGCTCTCTACCCCTTTTATGTCAAATGCCGGATGAGTCAAGGGTATCATTGTTCTAAGTCGTTTTTCAAGGTTAAAAAAGCTTGTTAATTCTGTTCGATGGAATTATAAGATGTTTTATTTGTAGCATTGCCGGAAGGTAACGAGCTTTGAAAAGCTCAGCATGAGTATATTTAACGTCTTGCATGCATCTTAAGTTGCGAGAAAAGCGATGAATTTGTGATGGTGTAGCCCGACCCATCTGAAGTGATTGATCTTACCCATGCAACTTCTTTAACACCCATGCCATGTTTTTTCCTAGAACTTTCATCGTCCTAATGCCCTCTTCATCTTTTTCCACTGCACCTATGTCGAGTCCCACACCTAAATTCCAATAGGAAGAACCTGGAACTATCATTTCGTTGATAAAGAAGAAGTGATTGATAGAATTAAAGACGTGAATGCTGCCTGCCCTGCGCACAGCAACAACAGCCGCACCTACCTTTCGTTTGAACATGTTGTCGTTAGCCTTGGCCACAAGGCCTGCCCTGTCGATCAAAGCCTTCATTTCAGTGCTGACGTTGGCGAAATAGGTGGGTGAGCCTAGTATTATTCCATCTGCATCAAGCATCTTCTCGATGCACTCGTTTAGAATATCGTTATTCACCGAACAACGCTGATCTTTATTTTGAAAGCACTTGTAGCAGGCCATACAACCCTGGATTTTCTTGCCAGAAAGCTGAAAAAGCTCGGTTTCAATCCCCTCTTTTTGTAATTCGCCAAACACATGATTGATGAGTATAGCTGTGTTTCCGTCTTTACGTGCACTGGCGTTTATTGCAAAAACTTTCATTTCATATCCTCCTTTATATTTATATTATCGCAAAGAGATTAATTGCATATAACTTATTTTACCAGTATATATGAAATTCGCATTTTGTCTATTTTTTTGATCAAGAAGCCAATTTTTAAAGATTTGAGATCTGCTTATTCTATATGCATTGGTGGTACCAAATTCACAGAAAAAAACGACATAAAAAATCAATAACAACTAAAATTAAACACCCAAAAGTAAACCATCTTCTAACTTTTTCAAAGGGATCGCCTTACTTAAATAGAGGATTAAATTATTATTTAATTTTTCGGCTGAAATTATGGGTGTAGTTATTATTTAACACATAAAAAGTAAGTGCGGGGTGAAGAAATGTTTATTCAATAAATCTAGAATCCTTAATCTTTAAAATTTTCTTATCAAAGCATTTATATAATTGTAACTTTTTTTAATATAGCTGTGGTGTTTTGAGCTTGTCTGAGAATACCTCCTCTAGATCGGGCAGAATTCTTTATATAGATAATATCAGGGTTTTTTTGATTGTTATGATTGTTCTTCATCATGTTGCTGTCGCCTATGGGGGCTCGGGTGGCTGGCCCCTTAAGGAAACTCCAACTGATGAAATCAGTCCAATTATATTTTTATTATTTAATGCTATCAATCAAAGCTATGTCTTATCATTCTTTTATCTTCTTTCCGGATATTTTGTTCCAAGATCCTATGATAAAAAAGGACCAAAAATATTCTTGAAAGACCGATTAATACGTTTAGGTGTACCTGTGTTGGTTTACACCACTTTAATCACTCCCATTATTGATTACATTGTGTTAAATTTCGCCGAAGGAAAAGAAGCATCTTTCTTTGGAATAATTACCTATCGACTTCAACACCCTATTTCTACTTGGGAACCGGGCCCTCTCTGGTTTGTAGAGGCTTTGCTGATTTTTTCAACAGCATATGTTTTTTACAGGCTCGTTTCCAGTTATTCGTTTAATCCGTTTAAGAATACTTTTCCAACAAATGCAGCAGTTACGGGAAGCATTATAGCAATTGCACTGGGGACATTCTTTGTAAGGATATGGTATCCTGTTGGAGTTGAAGTATTGGATCATTTCCAGTTAGGACATTTTACTCACTACCTATTCTGTTTCTGGTCGGGGATCTTGGCATACAGGGGAAGGTGGTTTGAGAATTTATCAAACCCAAAACTATGGAAGATAGTAGCTGTTTTAACAATAATTGCTTTTCCGATTATGCTTGCTGTGGGCCTGAGTATGGGTTATGATATTGATCTTTTTTTAGGTACGTTTTCCTGGCAGTCTTTAGTAATCTCAACATGGGACTCAATTGCCTGTTTAAGCATTATTATTAGTTTAGCATATATTTTCAAGAAAAGATTTGACACACAGGGAAGATTGATTAAATGGATGTCCCCTAACTTCTATGCAGTATATATCCTCCATGCATTAGTTATCGTCTCGATAATGATCCCATTCTTATACATTGCAATACCGACAGCCTTGAAATTTTTCTTTGTTTCATTAATAAGTGTTCCTATGTGCTTCGTAATTAGTGATTTAATCAGAAAGGTGCCTTACACTAAAAGGGTCTTGGGGTAGGTCATTTTTTTTCTTTCTGATAAGCATATATTTTATATGCATTATCAAATTGAATAGGATCTTACTCATTTTTACATTAGGTATATTAACGATATTTCCAGAAGAATTATTGGTTGATTTTTGATTTTATTGTTTTTATTGTGAGGATATGGGTGGTAACACAAATCGCGATTAGAAGTAATAATATCTGTATTAAAAAGTTTGATATAACAAAAAATATGGTGTAACCTATTGCCAGCCACAGAAATGTCAATGTGCATATCTTATTCCTTATTGAAATACCTCTCCCCTCTACATAATTTGTTAAATATGGGCCAAAAACCCTATTGTTAAATAACCCTTGTTGCAATCTTTGGGAACTTTTTCCATAGAAAAAGGCGGCCAATAAAAGAAAAGGGGTTGTTGGCAAAAGTGGAACAATGATGCCTATCAATCCTAATATCACACATGTGGACCCAAGAATTGTGAATACAATCTTTTTGAAATTTCTCATTATTACGTCCTAATTTCTGAACTATTGAACATCATTTTTTTTATATAATCTAACTTATATGGTCTAACTAAATACGAGGTAAGAATATAAATAAGTGACATAAGCTAGATCTCCGAAACCCATACGAGATATTTGTCAGCATTTGCAATCATCACCTATCCGTATCCACTTCAATAACCTTCTCCCTCGATTTTTCACCTCTGATTATTTTGACATCACCTTTCTTCACATTAAAAAATTCTGCTAAGAATCCGATTAAAGCTTTATTCGCCTTATGGTCAATTGCTGGGGCCTTTATATGCACCTTAAGTTGCCCCAACTCTTCGGAAACATCATTTTTCTTTGCATTAGGGATTACTTTTACATTTATCACTTTCATTTCAAGGACCTGATTGTTTTCATACTTCTTGTTGTAATATATTGTCTCTCCAAAATATGCTGATAGACTCTTCTCCAGTTTTTTTTTCAACCTTCTAATAATGACCTATTGCGAGATAACGCTTTTAGCTTAATACTCAGTATAATTGAAATTCTATTTTACTCGCCCTCTGAAATAAAAATAAATAACCAGATAAGAGCAAGTCTTTTGAAGTTGCTCACTGCGATGTGATCAGTACTAAGATATTTGACTTTTGAAACTATAAATATCCTCCTTGGTTATTCTTCCGTTATGAATGGCAGTGGCAACTAAAACACCGCTTACACCAATCGTTTGCATCCGCCTGATATCTGATATATCGTTTATACCACCTCCCACTAGGAGGGGTATTGGCATTGATTTAATCATTTTTTTTATCTTATCCTCTCTCATTCCGCAAGAGGTCCCAACACTCTTCAGATCAAGATAGATCAATCTCTTGATATCATAATCATAAGATAAAATGATCTTGATCAGATCTTCTGCATCAAGATTCTTTAATTCCTTTATCCTTGTCAATAATTCATCACCCTTGAAGTCCAGGCTTAACACAATTTCGCATGTCTCAGTCATTTTTTCCAACTCATCCAGTGATTGTAATGTCTCAGTTCCAACTACTATGCTTCCCACATCTGCTAGATCCTTAACGTCTCTTGCAATGGATATTCCACTGTCTAGCAGAATATCAAAGCCCAATTTCTTTATCTCCAACACTGATCTAAGGTTAGATCCCTGCCTCTCTATCGCATCTAGATCAGCTATATACAGTTCTCTAGCTCCAAGCTTTTTGAATACATTTGCAACTTCTACAGGATTCGTGGAAGTGGTTAGAGCACTCTTAACTGGCAGATAGCTCTCTCTATCTCCTGCTTTTGCGTGGACTACCGTACCACTCTTGATATCCATCACAGGAATGATCATCATCAATATCAATAAATATATATGATATATAGCATGTTTTTAAATAACATTCCATGAAAATTTTCGTTTTTGAATATGTAAGTGCTGGAGGTTTGGGCGAAACACCTCTACTTACCGAGGGTTATGCAATGTTGAAAAGCATTTGTGGCAGTCTCTCCTCTGCTGGGCATGAAGTACATACGTTGTTATGCCCAAAGATAAGTAAACTTGGTATTCGACCGCCTGCAGACAAGATAGAAACATATTTTTCGCTGCAGGATGTAGAAAAAATCTTGCCACATGTGGATGCTTGTATTCCGATCGCTCCGGATAATTTATTGTATGACCTTACTAAAATGATCGAAGCCAAAACTTCGATAATAGGGTGCCCCTCTAAAAGCATCTTATCTTGCTCAAATAAGGATGAGACTTATAGGATCATCTCCAAGATGTCGAGATATTTTGAAGTGCCAGATTATGCTGCTCTTCCACTAGAGGTCTATCCTGTCTTAGAATATTGTAATGAAATAGGCTTCCCTGTAGTTATCAAACCAGTCGATGGTGCTGGATGTGAAGGAATCAGTGTGGTAGATTCCAAGGAAGGGTTGGAAGGTGCCATAAAAAAAGTGTCTGATGTCTCGATGGCGAAGAAGCTTATCGCCCAAAAGTTTTGTGAAGGTGAACCTATGAGCTGTAGCCTCATTTGCTCCCAATCTCGAGTGCTTCCCATTTCCATGAATTCTCAACGAATCAAAATCTCTGGTAGCAATATCAGCTATCTGGGTGGCATTTCTCCATACCCATGTGCGCATCAAGAGGAAATATTTGAGGAATCAAAGGCTATAGCACAAAAATTGGAGTTATTTGGTTTTGTCGGAATGGACCTATTGGTATCGGGGGATAGAATATATTTCATGGAGATCAACCCCAGAGTTACCACTTCTTTCATAGCGCTCTCCAATGTAATGCAAATGGGCGAATTGTTGGTCGACTGTCTTGAAGATGCTCTCCCCTCCTCCGTAAACCTGAATGGCTTTGGATCTGTCGCCATTTTTCCCTTGAAAAGGAGTTGTGCTGTAGGATATGAAAAAATACTTCAGATTCCTGAGGTTATATCTCCCCCTTTTTCAGAGAAATGTAAGGTACTGGCATCTGTCAAGAGTTCAAGTTTATATGGTATTTTAGATAAAATTAATGCTGTTCAAAAAAAGTTGAGAGAAATAGGGGCAATATGTTGATCATCGGCCTTGATATAGGTGGCGCTTATACAAAGGTCGCCACCCTAAGAGTCCAAGGAAAAAAGAGAGAAGTACTGGAGATAAGCTCAGATTACTTTCCCTTTTGGAAGCTCAGCGATAAGTTCCCTCAATTCATCAGAGCACGCCTTCCGGAAACAGAAAAATTGATAGGAGTTACTATGACCGCTGAACTAGCAGACTGCTTCTCTTCTAAAGAAGAAGGCGTTGAGCACATTTTGAACTCCGTTCGCTCCATAGCAAAAACTTTGGTCCTAAGCACCTCTGCAGAATTCATCAATGCAGAGGAAGCTCTTAGATATCCGCTAGAAGTTGCGGCCTCTAACTGGATTGCACCTTCACTTCTGATCTCAAGGTATGTACCTAACGCGCTCTTCATCGATGTCGGGAGCACGACGACAGATATAGTTCCCATAGTGGATGGAAAACCTTCCGCTCTAGGTAGAAATGATCTTGAGAGGCTGTCCTACGGGGAATTGGTCTACACGGGTGCTCTCAGAACAAATCTCGCCACCATAGTGCAGTCCGTTCCCTTCAGAAATAATGCTATACCTGTGTCATCAGAATATTTCAGCATAACTGCAGACATCCATCTTATCTTGGATCATATAAGGGAGGAGGACTATTCTTGTGAGACGCCGGATGGGCGGGGTAAAATCAAAGAAGATATATCAAGAAGAATAGCAAGGTTAATATGTGCTGATATGGACATGCTGGACGAGGCTGATGTCATGTGTATGGCAAACCACGTATACAAAAAACAGGTTGAGCAGATTCAAGCTGGTCTGATCCATGTGATCGAACAACAGCATGTGGGAAGAAATATGCCAGTAATACTTGCAGGAACGGGTGCTCCTTTTTTAGGAAATGTTGCAATCAGGCAATTGGGTTATAGCGACATCATATATTTTGAGGAGTTCGTCGAGAGATACCTCGGTCTTTCTGCTGATAAAGCATCCATATCCGCTCCCGCTTTTAGTATAGCAGCACTCCTAACCATGGAAGGGATGGTAAAATGAAATTGTTGGTCAGCGTTGTTGATGCAGATGAGACGATTGATGCTCTGAAAGGTGGTGCAGACATCATTGATGTGAAGAATCCAAGAGAAGGAGCTTTAGGGGCAAATTTTCCATGGATAATAAATGAGATAAAGCAAGCCCTTCCAGACGGTATTGAGATGAGCTGTGCTCTGGGAGATGTTCCTCATCTGCCTGGCACGGTCAGCCTAGCTGCTTTGGGTTGTGCTTCAATTGGCCCAGATTACATAAAGGTTGGGCTATATGGGACAAAAAATCAGGGAGAGGCGTCGGAAGTCATGAGAGCTGTGGTGAGAAGCGTTGGTAACTTCAATGACGAAATCAGTATAATAGCCTCTGGTTATGCCGACTTTAGACGGGTTGGCAGTTTTGATCCCATGCTATTGCCAGAGGTGGCAAGTGAATCCGGGTGCGAGGGAATACTGGTGGACACAGGTATCAAAGATGGTACGCGGCTGTTTGACTTCATGAGCCTTGAAAAAATAAGGGATTTTATAGAATGTGGACATGGATTTGGCTTGCTCGTGGCCTTGGCAGGATCTCTCAGATCTGAAGATGTTTTGCTGCTGAGAGAGATGAAGCCTGACGTTATTGGGGTCAGGGGGGCTGCTTGTGAGCACCATGACAGAAAAGGCAGGATCTCACTAAAAAGGGTCACGGAGTTAAAAAAAATATTTAGATGAACTCTTCTATGTGCTTCATCATCTTAATTGGCATCAGCCCATGTATTGCCCTTGTTTCGGTAGCTATCCCCGCCTCTTCTATGGCGGCAATGGGAGTTAAGCCACCAATGACCGCGACACCGCAACTTCGTGTAGGGGGGAGAAGTCCAAGGACCCTTTCACCTGCCTCACCAACCATCATGATGCCTTTAAAAAGAGTGCTGATTTGGTCAAGGACTTCTATGGTCTCTTTTCGTGAGGATGCGGGTATCTCTCTGTAATTTGCAAGTATCCTGCCCCTACCTTCTTTGACAACTTTGAGAACGCTCGTCATGCCTTTAGCCATGAACAACTCCAATGGATCAAGCGATGATCCGTCAAAGCGGATTATTTCTACGAACTTCTCGGGTTTTTTATCTCTCACTTCCACTATTCCACCATAGATCGGATCTGTAGGTACACCCCTGCTCACTAGAATTCCGTCAATATTGATGCTACAAACGGTGCATATGGCTGTTTTACCCTTTGGTACAGTGACTCCACATGCATCCTCCCCTGCTGAAAAGACCTTTACCAGAGGATTGATCATCCAACCACTCTCATGTACATTCTTTAACACACTAAGGGCCTTCTTGAGCCTCTCAGCTCCCAACAAGCTGATATTTATAATGATATCTCCGTCGCGCGTGAGATGGTCATAGGTCACCCTATAGGTCAAATCTTGGATCACTGATTTTATGAAGCCCACTCTCTCATGGATTTTTTCTGCGTTAAGTTCTGTTATCCCCTTTTCTGTGATTATCCTTCCAAGCCGACCTGCTTTCTTTGTGAACCCCCTCTCATCAAGTATCTGTAAATAATTTCTTACCATTCGCTCGCCGATATAGTGCCCTAATTTCTCAAGTCTCCTAGCGATGATAGTTGCGCCTAGAGGTTCATTGCCCTCTCTGAGGGTGCCCAAAATGTCCAACAACCTCTGTTCATCTATGGTTTTGACCATTAATAATCGCTGTGTTATCAACGCTTATATATATGTCGGAAATTTTTTGCCGCTAAATTTATATATTGGCAACTAAAAAAGCAAATTTAAAGGAAATATATTACCGATGATTAAAATGCGTGGTGAAAAACATGGCTGACATATATGCAAATGCAAGGTCCACAACTGGAACAAGAACAAGGGTAACGGATATAAATCCGACTTCTGGAATGTGCCCAATATGTATCAGAAATTGTCAAACGCTCTGTGAAATTGGGTTGTCTGCGTTCAGAGGAAGAGAAGTTCTCTATCCTTCCCCGGAGGTATTTGGCGAAAGTACATCTGCATCAAATAAAGATTATGCGCTTGATTGGAGTCACTTTCAGATTTTGGTTGATGTACTGGGTGCAAAGGGCATAGAAGCAGACCCAGACAAAGCGATATTTGAAGCAGTAGACATAAAAACCGAAGTAGGAGGTGTTCCGCTCAAAATACCAGTGTTAACAGCCGGGCTTGGATCTACGGCCGTAGCCAAGAAGAATTGGGATTCCCTTGCAATAGGTGCAGCATTAACTGGAACAATACAAGTCATAGGAGAGAACGTATGTGGGATGGACCCCGCATCAAAGATCACTGGGGGAAAGGTTGTACATTCGGAGGACCTGCAGTACAGGGTTGAAAAGTACAGGGAGTTCTGGGATGGAAAACATGGCGACATAGTAGTGCAAACCAATGTCGAAGACCAAAGGCTGGGTGTGGACACATATGCATTGTCAAAGTTAGGTGTCAACATCATAGAAAGAAAATGGGGTCAGGGAGCAAAGGCCATAGGTGGGGAAGTAAGAATCCAGGATATAGGGAAGGCTAAGATGCTTAAGCAGAGAGGATACATTGTCCTTCCAGATCCAGAAGATATATCTGTGCAAGAGGCCTTTAGAGCGGGAGTGTTCCGATCCTTTGAACGCCACTCTCGTGTAGGAATGCCGGAGCAAAGGAGCTTTGTCGAAGATGTCGAATGGCTAAGGGGGCAAGGCGCGAAAAAAGTCTTTTTGAAAACTGGGGCATATCGTCCTTCTGTGGTAGCATTTACTATGAAGGTCGCATCAGAGGCAAAAATAGATGTGGTGACTTTCGATGGCGCAGGAGGTGGGACAGGAATGAGTCCAGTGCCAATGATGAATGAGTGTAGCACTCCTACTGTGTATCTAGAGGCACAGGTTTTGAAATGCATGGAGTTGCTGATGAGTAAGGGAAGATACGTACCAGATATCGTAATGGCTGGTGGTTTTGTCAACGAGACGCAGATGTTTAAATCGATGGCAATGAGCAATCTCGGAAATGGCCCCTGTGTAAAAGCCATCGCTATGGCCAGAGCCCCCATCACCGCCGCTTTAAAAGCATCCTATTTCACAGAGCTTGCTGTGAAAGGAGAATTACCCCTGGCATTCGCAAAGAAATATGGCGAAACTCCAGAACAGTTCTTCATAGCTGCGCCAGAGCTAAAAAGTGAATTCGGAGATAATTTCCAAGACATCCCCGTAGGTGCAATAGGTGTCTACACCTACTATTATAGCAGACTTGGTGTCGGTCTGAAACAGTTATTGGCTGCTACGAGGAAATGGAGACTGGACTTGATAGACAGGGGGGATATAGCCTCATTGTCAGATAGGGCAAGCAAAGTTACCATTATCCCTACCATAGAAGAAATCGAAAATGACGTCATGGAGAGCATTCTTAGCTGATAAGACTATTTGATCAAGAAAAATTTATAGAAGAACCGCTTGATCAAGGCGAAAATCTGAATGGATGAATAGCTATGGCAGTATCAGGCGTGAGCATGTAATACTGTGCAGCGTTATTCTTAGTGGGTTTGATGGATCGATTGAAGTGGAAGGTAGGTGGTAGAGCAATTCATAAGCTTCTTTCACTATGAATCACTCTTATAATCTTTTCTGCCTTTTTTCTGCATGGGAAGCTAGAACTCTTTACTCCTCACGTTAAAGATGACTTCATCTCCTCTGAATGGGCAGAGCCTTTGACGACTCTTTCTCGTAATAATAACTGCCTTCAGGTTAGATCTTTATGATATCTAGACTGAAACTTACCCATGGGGCAGAATGCGTGAGAACTCCCAATGACATTATGTCCACTCCAGTTCCTGCGAATTCGCTGATGTTTTCTGGGTTGATGCCGCCAGATGCCTCAAGCCGCACTAGCTTTCTAAGTTTTGCTTTCTTCAATTTCTCCACAGCGTCCATGATGTCTTCTGGGGCCATATTATCAAACATTATGATGTCAACTCCAAGTTGTGCTACTTTGATCGCATCATTAACATTATCCACTTCGATTTCGATTTCCTTTGTAGGGTAAATCTTTTTAGCATTCCTTACGGCATTTTCCAGACCCGCGATCTGGATGTGATTATCCTTGATCAATATCGCGTCAGATAGGGCAAATCGGTGTGTGTTTCCTCCCCCAATTGCAATTGCCTTTTTCTCATATTTTCTGAAGCCAGGCGTGGTCTTTCTAGTGCCTGCGATTTTGACACCCTTGCTGATCTTAACACATTCCCTAGTTAACGAAGCTATGCCGCTCATCCTGCCCAAGAAGTTTAATGCCAACCTCTCTGCTGCTAGAATTGATCTGGAGCTGCCACTAATATTGAGAACTACGTCTCCATTTTTAATTTCAGATCCATCGGTAAATTGGGACTCAACCTCTAGCGCAAAATGCTTAAACACAGCTTTTGCTTCTTCAAGCCCTGCTAAATATCCGGGTTTATCAGCCTTAATCTGCGCTATCACAGGAATTTCAGGAACCACTGCCCCTGAAATGTCTCCGGATCCGATGTCTTCTTCGAGGAAGCGCTCAAGATCAGTAATTGTCATGTTTCACCGTAAGTAATTTCATACCTCCGATATATAGTTTCCTTTGATGATTAAGATAGGAATAGTGGGATGTGGAGCGATTGGGAAGGAGATTTGCAGAGCAGTCGATAAAGGAATCATAAAGGTACAATTGGTGGCGATAGCAGATAGAAAACTTCAAGCTGCATCAGCATTTGCATCCTCTCTAAGATCACCTCCAGAGGTGATGAGCGCCGCAGCGTTGATAGATGTTGTGGACTTGGTAGTGGAGTGCGCATCCCAAACAGCAGTGAGAGAGATAGTGCCTTCTGCACTCAAGAAGGGCAAAGACGTGATGATCATGAGTGTTGGGGCATTGACCAGCCTTGAGCTTTTAAAGGAGATAACCCTCTTGGCAAGGAAATATGGTTGCAAGGTTTATCTGCCCTCAGGTGCAATCGTGGGCTTGGACGGACTAAAATCAGCCTCTATAGGGAAAATAGACTCCGTGACGCTGACCACTAGGAAGCCATTATCCTCTCTGGAGAGAGCGCCTTATATCGAGCAATGTAAGGTGGATCTGAGTACTATAAAGGAATCTACTCTCATATTCGAGGGAAATGCAGAAGAAGCAGTCAAGGGCTTTCCAGATAATGTTAATGTGGCTGCAACGCTCAGCCTTGCTGGTATCGGCACTCAAAACACTAAAATTCGAATAATAGCTGACCCGAAGCTGGAGAGAAATGTTCATGAAATTTGCGTAAAGGGGAATTTTGGTAAGTTTGAAACAAGGGTGGAAAATGTTCCATCAACAGCCAATCCAAAGACCAGTTATTTGGCTGCATTATCTGCCATAGCAACGCTGAGGAGACTGTCAGACCCACTACAGATTGGAACATGATAAGACAAGAAAAAAGAGTGGAATAGCTGTGGTTTTTGCCATCGTTGAGATTGTTGTGTTTCATTCAGATAAAGAAAGGCTTTGCAAGGAACTCGTTAATGCTAAGTTGACGGAGAATACGCTCTCTTGGTCTATGTAAATATGAAAGGTCCAGCGACTATAATATATTTATCTATTTATTTAATAGTAAAGACCCTTGAAAAAGTGGGCAGAATCCAAGACTAGGGCTATTTTTGCCAAGAAGATAAAATGGAACACTTCTTTTGAAGAGAACAGTACTCTAAAGCCAATTAGATGGTGATCTCTGTATATCTACTTTGAGAGAAGAATAAAGTTAAAACCAAGATCACATGGGTTTTAGGATTATAAGCCAGTAGACAAAGCTCTTGTATGAGATAAGTCTTATATTGGTTAATAGGCAGGTCGACAGGCTAAAGATAATTGGGATGGATGTAAATGCAATTAAGGCATCAACTCAGAAATTGGACCGGGGGTTGGGAAGGTGATTAGGTATCTTGAGCTGGCTAGACCACAGAATTGTGTAATGGCTGGGCTTGCCATCGCAATCGGTGGTCTGATAGGTGCGGAAAGTACCTTCATCGATAACATACAGTCTATAGCAATTGCATCCATCGTTGGATGCATGATCACCGCTGGTGGCAACGCGGTCAATGATTTCTATGATGCTAGAATAGATGCTATAAACCGTCCAGATAGACCGATACCTTCTGGAAGAATTAGCCCAAGGAATGCCCTCCTTTTCTCTATGAGTCTGTTCGTCATTGGTACAGCGCTCTCGTTTTTCATAAACCCCATATGTCTGTTCATCGCATCTTTAAGCTCATTGGTACTGATCTATTATTCATATACGTTGAAGAGAAAGATATTATGGGGCAACATATGCATTGGTTACCTGGTAGGCTCTACTTTTCTGTTTGGTGGGGCGGCAGTTGGTGGGCTCATGGCCACATCAGTGCCCTTCCTGCTTGCAATGTTAGCTACCGTGGGTAGAGAAATAGTGAAGGATATGGAAGATATGGAAGGTGATCAGAAAGAGGGTATCATAACTTTACCGATTGCGATTGGGGAAAAAAGATCTGCAGCCATAGCATCAATGTTCTTATTAGGGACCATATTATTGAGCCCATTGCCAGCCGTGCTTAACATTCTTGGCATGCCCTATTTAATGGTCGTGGGCTTTGCAGATGTGTGCTTCTTAGCAGCAATTGTGACGATCAAAAGCCCCTCAAGGTCCTCATCTTTTCTCAAGAATGGAATGGTGGTGGCATTGCTCGCTTTCATCATTGAAGTGGCGATATAGGTGAAAAAATGGTCATCAAGAAACATGTTGGCACGAACACGTATGTGATTTTGAGCAGGTCTTTTGTTGATCGAGACTTCAACTTGGATGGAAACCTGATAGTCGGTCGGAAAGTGTACTTCTGGGGTGACTTGGCTGTATCTGGCGCACTAGAACTCGGAAAGTCCTCAGAAATCAAAGGGAACTTGACAGCAAGTTATGCCCTACTTGGGCCCAGAACCCACATTAAGGGAAACGTCCAAGTTGAAAATGACCTAACATTGTTGGACGGAGCTAGGACAGATGGCGATGTAATCTGTGGAGGCAATGCATTGATCAGACCAGGAGTAACGACGGACCATATTCAGGCTGGTGGAGATGTAAAACTGGTTGGTAAGGTTAACACCAAGCGAGTTAAAGCCGGTGGTAAAGTTATCTCGAGAACATCATAATCAAGCTTTCTGACGCTCTTTACATTTGGTAGAAGATTTTTACTATATTTACATTTGGTAGAAGATTTTTACTATAATGATTCAAAACCTTTATCGGATTTTAAGATAAATATGTTTGGGAGAGAAAAATGCCAAAAGGGACAAGAATAGTTAATGATCCTGCTGATCTGGTTCCGTTGATAAGAGCATTTGGGTCAGATATACATAAAAAGGTGTTTAATGGACTTTCTTCTGGCTGGATGACCAAAAAGGAGCTTGAAAAAGAAGTGGGTTTTGACGTAGTTGAAAGTCTCAAAATACTCCAAAATGGTGGGTTGATCCAGAGCAGGTGGAGAATGTCCGGGAATGTGGAGGTTCCCGAAAAAGAGTTTTATACCTCCTATTCTGATGTGAGAGCCAATTTTCAATGTGGGTTGGATGAGCTGAGCAACTTGATACGCATCGCATTTTCCGATGAAGAAGAATTTCTTGAAATAGTTCTCAAGATAGAGGAAGAGATAAAGATGGGAAATACATCGACAGTTGGCTTGTGTCGAGCTCTAAATCAAAATGCCTGCTTCATTAGGGGGGTTGCAAAGCGATCTAATAAATTAATGGTCAGGGGCCAGAAGCTTTTGTTGACTGAGGAAAAGTAATGGATAGATTGAGTCATCTATCGCTAAAATATGGGAAGAAAGAGATCGATTTAACTTTACCCTCTAATTCACAAATTGTCAAACCCAACGAGATTCCAGGACAGGATGAAGAGGTGGAAATCAAAAGAGGGCTGATGAGTCCTATAAGCAGCAAAAAACTTTCTGAGTTGGTGCTTCCTCACGAGAAGACGGCAATCATTGTCAGCGATATTACGCGTCCCACGCCAACTTCAAAATTGTTGCCCCCCTTGTTAGAAGAGCTGAACAAAGGTGGTGTATCCAGCGAAGACTTGGTAGTAGTTTTTGCAACAGGGCTTCACAGAAAATTGATCGAAGAAGAGAGGAGATCGTTGATCGGAGACGTTTATGATCAAATTAAGTGCATCAATCATGATGTAGATGATTGTACATATCTTGGCAACACTAGGAGTGGGACTAAAGTCAGCATCCTAAGGGATGTCTTCGATGCAGATGTCGTGATCTGTGTTGGCACCATAGAGCTTCATTACTTTGCAGGTTACAGTGGTGGTGCGAAGTCCATTTTGCCAGGCGTCAGTTCAAGGGAGACGATAGAAATGAATCATAAACTGATGCTTTTGCCAAATGCTGCATCCGGATGCGCGGACAGTCCAGTCCGAAAGGATATGGAAGAGGCCGGAGCAATGTTGGGGATAGATTTCATCCTGAATGTGGTCTTGAATGCTAAAAGAGAAATCGTTAGGGCAGTTGCGGGGCACCCGGTACATGCGCATAGGGCCGGAGCAATTTATGCAAATCAAATTTACAAGATTCCCATAAGGGAGAGGGCAGACATAGTGATCACATCTGCTGGTGGCGCGCCCAAGGATCTCAATGTTTATCAAGCATACAAAGCCTTGGACAACGCAAAACATGCAGTCTCAAAGGGTGGTTCAATCATCTTGGTCGCCGAATGCCCAGAGGGGATGGGCAGTGCTGTGCTTGAGTCCTGGGTAAGAGAGGCGAATAGCCCCAGAGATGTAATCGATCGGCTAGAGAGAAATTTCAAGTTAGGGGGACATATGGCTGCTGCAATCGCACGTATAGCGGAAAAGCATGACATTTACATCCTATCAGAGCTGCCAACTCATCTGGCGGAAAAATCCTTCTTCATACCGGTGAAAGATGTAGGGGTGGCTTTGGAGGCGGCGATGAAAAAGTATAGGGATGCCAAGATAATCGTAATGCCTTATGGCAACTCCACGCTTCCGTTTACTTGAACTTTTTCATTTGCTGATCTGCCTTTTTTTGAACTTCATCAAACAGATCGTTATCTTGGGCATCTGTCGCGACGATGAGCGGTCCGAAATTCTCTACTTCAAGAACCCAAACCGACTCTGCCATCCCGAGGTCTGTCCAATAATTGCCGACGACACGCTTTATCTGCTTGGCTGCGGTTGATCCACACCCGCCGGTATAGGTTAGATAAACACATTTATCGCGTAATACTTCTGTGATATTCATTCCGCCCTTTCCGATGATGACCCTGATCTCAAAACGTTTTAGCAGCTCTGTGGTCATCTTGCTCATTCTAGCACTGGTGGTTGGTCCGGCCGCCAGTGCTGTATTTTTTCGCATAAGGGGTCCACAGTGATATATGGTTGCACCCTTCAGTTCGAACGGTATTTTTTTACCTTCTCCGCTCCACTGCAATAATCGCTCATGTGCCTTATCCCGGGCAGTAATGATGATGCCGTTTAGGTATACGACATCTCCTGCAACCAGCTTAATCACGTCATTCGCGCTCAGCGGCGTTGTTAACTGGTACTCCATTTTAGTCCTCCAAAGTGATTGACGCTCTGCGGGCAGCCCAACACTGTATGTTGACCGCCACAGGCAGGGATGCAGTGTGACATCTACCGTATTCAACGTTCACCGCCATCGCAGTAGTACTTCCACCAAGGCCCATTGGACCCAAGCCCAGTGAGTTAATTTCATCCAACAATTCTCGTTCAAACGTATCCATGGGTTTGTCCAATTTCCGTAGTACAGCCTTCTTGGCAAGTTTTGCTGCTCCGTCAAAGGTGCCACCGATGCCAACACCCACTATGATGGGCGGGCATGACCTACCACCTGCATTTTTCACTGTCTCCAATACAAAACGCTTGATATTTTTTACCTCGGATGGGTTGAACATTCGCAATGCAGACATGTTTTCTGAGCCCGATCCTTTGGGTGCGACCGTTATTTTGACTTTGTTCCCTTTCACGAGAGAAAGGTTTACGTCCATGAGTTCATTTTCAGAGCCCTCTCTAGTGATGGGGTGCACTGCATTATGTCTGAGCGGTATCTCCTTCGTTGCCTTGGCAACCCCTTCTTGGATTGCCTCCACAAGGTCGAAATCGATCTCTGCGTCATAGCCCACATCCACAAAAAAAACAGGGGTACCGGTGTCTTGACACATGGGAGTGCCGTGTTCCTTAGCAAGCTCGGCATTTTCTATCATCTGCCTCAACTGCGTGCGAGCGATTTGATTGCTCTCTGTTTTCAGTGCAGATTTCAGAGCGGAAAGGACGTCTTCCGGCAGCTCGATTTCTGCCTGGCGCAGCAGTTGAACGACTTCGTTTACGACCTGCTTTCGAGTTATTTTGCTCACAGTTTTTAATGGGACATGAAGTACTAAAAGGTTTCAATTGGGGGTTCTGTTTGTTGGGAAAAGAGAAATGAAATAAAAAATGATACTTCACTTTATATGGCAACTCTGCCCATGGACCTAGTAAGGGGCTTCGGATGGGACGAGAACACCAGGATAAAGATAAAGATAACAGGGCGAAAGACGCTGGAGATAGGAGAGGCGTGAAAGCTTTATGTTAGGTTTTGGATGATATACCATAGAGATATGAAGATAGGACGGCGCAAGTTCCTCAAGTCTCTTGCTATTGCCGGGGCAGTAGCAACTATGGGTTTTTCAGGATGCGTGTCGCCTGAAGACCCGACTCCAGCCCTCACGCCAACGCCTACTCAAACACCAGAGGTAACACCCGGGAAAGTAGAAGAGCATGAAGAGGGGCTAGACAAGCAGCCTCTGATCGAGGGGGGCTGGGATCTAGACGAGTTTGTAGGTCTGACAGATGAGCAGCGGTACCGGATGGAGCTGGTCAATGAAATAAAGGCCTTTGCATTAGGGCTTGGCTTCAGCGAGACGGAGAATTTTAAGAGGTATGTAGATGAGCTAGATGCCTACCACTACTATTTTTATGCCCCAGTTACCACCCTGCCTTATGGCCTCGGTGATCCAGAGTTGCGCTTCGGCGTTGGTACGCCGGAAGACGTGGTCATCGATCTGGATGAGTATGATGTCTTCTTCTTCTCTATAGAGGCAGTGGCCGGCGTCAAGACACCTGTAACGAGAACGCTTATTGAAGCTCCGCTGAGCCGTTTCATTCATGTTGTTTTCCACGAGGAATGGCACGAACAAATAGACCTGCCGCTGGTCATCGAGGAGCCGAATGCTGAGGTCGTCAGTCACATTGCGAGCATGCTCTTTGTCGAAAAGAAGTTTGGCCCTTGTTCGGAGGAGTATAATGCCTTAAATCAACAATGGGAAAACAAACTGAGGGAGAGTGCGGTTTATGTGGACCACTACCACCAGCTTGAGACTTTGTACTGCCAGTTCCATGCCAAGGAGATTTCCATATCTGAAACGCTGCGTTTGAAGGATGGGATTCTGGAGTCGCTTGGGGGGGAGATCGAGGATATCTGGGGGGCTCGTCCAGAGCAGTTGAACAATGCCATTATTGCTTTCCAGATGACCTATTACAGGCACCTGAGCCTGATGCACCAAGTATTTCTGGCATTGAATTCGGACCTGGAGAGGGCGATAGCCTTGTTCCTCGCGATTCCAAGGCAGGGAGAGGATGCTACCAGCCTCGACGAAATCAATGACATCGAGGCAGAGGTCATCTGCTACTTGGAGGACATATTGGATTGGCAGAAAGCTCCTCCGGGGCGGTGAGGACAGCATAGCCTAGTTATGGCGCAGATTGATCAGGGCTTCAGGCGGCATTTGGGTAGCAATCATCCAAAATGTGCAGCTCGGGCAACATCGTCTATTGAAAAATGAGTTACGAGTGAAAATGAGCATGGACGTGTAGGATTGATTCCAAACATCTGTGAAAGGCATAGGTGGGATTAGACAATTATCTTCATCGGGTTTCATCTCTTCTCGCTTGTGCCCGCAAAAGATTGGTTAAGTGGACTGTGGAGTTTGAATAAAGAACGGGCGAAAATCGCTAGTATATAAACCGTACCAAATATCACAGTGCCAGATAACAAGTTCACCATCACGAATAAGTTTGAACGCTCATTTTAGCCCACATTGATCCGGTTCAAGTAGTTCCATGCAAACATCTCAGATTAACAAAAACAATAATATTGTCAAATATCATTCAAAGAAAAGCCCGTTATTAATTACCTATATTTCAATAATTCGCTGTTATTTATTATCATTATTATTTTTGTTTTTTAAAATTTTAACATCTTCATCCATCTTTTCTTTTTTAACAGTTTCAGCACCATTTTTTAATGTCCCGGCTTTCAAAAATCCCCCGAGCAAAAATGCTGCACCCAACATCTCGGCGGGATACAAACCAACTGATTGACCCGACCTTGCCATGCTGCCTGCAGCTGCAATGATCAAAGTTCCAAGAGCAATTAACACATTAGCCCACATTCGGTAAGAGTACTGTTTTTTTCGGGCGAACAGAACAATAGAATAAATTGCACCACCCAACAGAAATATTGTGCCCGGTATGTTAAGAAATAAGGAACAGATTCTTGGAAATGTCTGTGATTCGCCAAGGGCAGTCCCACCCACAGTGATCCCTGCCACCAGATTTTCTTCCACCAACTCGGTGGTAAATGTGCCATAGAAAAATATAGCCATTACAATTAAAATAAACATAAAAAAGATGTGTCCATAGATTTTTTTTCTAAAAATAAGGTATACTACACCCAGACCCAAAAAACCAACAAGGGATGCCGCCAAAACAATATAGATTCGATAAATATTTGGATCCCATGAATCCGCATACTCTGAATATGCTTCCATGAAGGCGGCAATGGTATAAATCAGGAATCCAATGGACCATGCTACTTGATGTAGTTTACGACGGTCTAAGTATTGTTTTACTAATAAAATCGTAAAAATGGCACCGATTATCCCCGTTACCAGAGGCCAGGCCCAATGTGACCAAAACGCTATCCAATCCATTTTTTTTTATCTCCTCTACCAGTTAAGCTTACCAAACTCTTTGCGTGCCGTTTCGTCTAACTCATTATTTCAGAGCTCTACCATAAAAAGATTCTTACCATTATCTTACAACCAAGTCATCGACTCGCTTTCGGGTTATTTTGCTCACAGTTTTTAATGGGAGGTGAAGTACTAAAAGGTTTCAATTGATTTGGGGTTCTGGATTTTTTCTGGGATGAACATAAAATATTGAAAATCGCTGATTTATACGATTTTTGAGATTAAACACAAATATGTTTAAAGTATCTATCAAATATTTAGAAGAACCATTAAGAATACAAAGGTAGATTAAATGTCTATAATACCTGAAAAGGAAAAGAAAAAAATTTACTCATTGTTAAAAGAAAATTACTTGGTATTTGTACCTTTTTTAATTTTTTTAACAATGCTTCTTTTTAATAGCGTTATAGAAAAATATTTCGTTGACTATCAAGGATTATCTAAAAAAATAGTACCAATTTTATTTATCACATCAATATTCCCCTTTATATTATCATTCAAATACTTCAACAAAAAGGGATTGATTGAATTCGAAGATATAGGATTCACTCGAACTGAATGGAAATTTAATTTATTTTTTGGTCTTCTAACTGGAATTTTTTTGGGGTTGCTCGCCCGGGCTTTCGTGTTGATGGGGGTTCCGATTGGGGCGTTACCAAGAGGAGAAGGACTTTACTTCTTCCTTGGTTACTTTTTTATGGTGTGTATTTCGGCTCCGTTATGGGAAGAGATAGCCTTCAGAGGATTACTTTTCAATTTCTTTGAGAGATATTTCAATTACCTAGGGAAATTCACTTACCTAGGGAAATTCACAGAAAAACTAGACGTAAAAGATTTTTTAATCATCGTAATTGTATCCTCGGTTTTTCTAATGATGCATTTAGATAGGGTGCCTGCAATGCGATTCTTGATTCTTTTAACCTCTCTCGTCTACACTACAACGTACTATAAAACTAGGAATATTATACTACCGATAGTTGCTCATTCCGTGTATAACCTATTTATTTTTCTTCTTCTTTTTAACTGAGGTTTTTTTTGGTGACTCCCTTCTCCCATTAAAACCTCAATATGCTACCTCTCCCCAATATGCCCCCCATCCTTCATCTCATCAATCCAGTCCCAACTCTTGGAATAACTCCATTCACATTTGCGCTCTATCTTCTATTTCTCTTGATGGGAAGGTGTTTTAGTATCTGGATTGTAGTTATTGGTAACATGCTATCATGCAACTTCACTGGTTTATTACAAGGGAACAAACAATGATTGATAGATAATATCACGCTTTTTCAATTATATTCTTAAAGATGCACATCCTAGAAAATTCATGTTTATCTATATCTACGTTTAAGATAATTAGGCATTATTATGGTATCATAATATTTGAGTGAACTAGATGATCAATATTGAAAATTTAACAAAGAAGTTTGAAAAAATAACTGCGGTTGATAACATAAGTCTACAGATAAAAGAAGGAGAGATATTTGGATTACTTGGACCAAACGGAGCAGGGAAAACCACGACACTTCTAATGTTAACCACACTTAAACCACCAACGTCAGGTACTGCAACTATTAATAATTTTGATATTATTAAACAGCCTGATATGGTTAGAAAGTCGATTGGAATAGTGTTCCAGGACCCAAGTTCAGATGAAATACTAACTGGTTATGAAAATCTGAAGCTTCATGGATGGCTGTATGATATGCCGGATGATTTAAGGGAACAAAGAATTACCGAAGTTCTTGACTTGGTTGATCTCACAGATAGGAAAGACGATTTAGTAAAAAAATACTCGGGTGGTATGAGAAGAAGGCTAGAACTTGCTAGAGGGCTTATGCATCATCCGAAGGTGTTATTTTTGGACGAGCCAACTCTTGGGCTTGATCCTCAATCCCGTGAATATATCTGGACATATGTTGAGAAATTATCAAAGGAAAAAAACATTACAATTATTTTAACCACTCATTATATGGATGAAGCTGATAAGTTATGTGACCGTTTGGCCATCATCGATAGCGGGAAAATTGTCGTCATTGGTTCTCCAAAAAAATTAAAAAAAGATTTGGGCGGAGATATTATACGAATAAAAGCTGGAAAACTCAATATCGACGCTTTAAAAAAATTAACCTATGTCAAAAATATTGCCAATTGTGATGGTGAATTCTGTTTGACTGTTGAGGATGCTAATTTAAATTTACAAGAAATTTTGGGTATTATCGGCAAAGTTGATTCCGTAGAGATCCGAACACCGACACTTGATGATGTATTTTTACACTATACTGGTCGAGGAATTCGAGAGAGTTCTCCAGAGGGTGGGTGGGCTGAGAAAGCTATGCATATGAGGTCGAAATAATGGGTGAATTGAAAGGTATTTATGCATTATGGTATAGGGAAATCAAGGTATTCACGAGAGAACGATCAAGAGTTATTTCATCGATTATTAATCCTCTGCTATGGTTTTTTATCATTGGTGGGGGTCTTGGAGCATCTGTCTCATTTGGTAGTATAAATTATCAAACATTTATTTATCCGGGTATTCTAATTCAAACAGCATTATTTTCTTCTATTTTTTTTGGGGTTTATATTGTCTGGGATAAAAAAATAGATTTCATGAAAGAAGTGCTAGTTGCACCTATGAACAGAACATCGATATTTGTTGGTAAGATACTTGGTGGGTCTACAGATACATTGATTCAAATTATTATTTTATTAACAATCGGTGTTGTTTTTATTGCAACTGGGGTTATGAGTGGAATAAATTTTAATTTTTTCACAATATTTGTTACTATAGTTTTTTTGTATGTGACAACAGTTGGACTTGTCAGTATCGGGCTTATACTTGGCTCTCAGATGGAAAGCCCCGAAGGTTTTCAATTGATTATCAGTTTTGTTATTTTTCCCATGTTTTTTTTATCAGGGGCACTTTTTCCAATAAATAATTTACCGTCATGGTTAGCCCCTTTCATATTAGCTAATCCGGTAACCTATGCAGTGGATGGTGTTAGGGGAGTTCTAATCGGTATCTCAAGATTTAGCCTCGTATATGATTTCCTAATAATTTGCATTTTCTCAATAATAATGATTTTAATTGGCACGTATGCATTTAAAAAGATGAAAATTTAGTAATAATTTTTTTTATAAAGCTTAAAAATTAGTATATTATTATACTGCCACCATCGGGAATGTTTGCTAAAAGTTAGATGCCCGGTTATGATTCGCTTCTTTGTCTCACAAATCACATACAACAATGGGAAAACTTAATCTATCGTTGAGTGTTAATTATAGCGACTCCTGATGAATGAAAAAACGATCTTCTTCGACGCATATGGGACCCTGCTGGAGCTTGGAAACTATCATCGAGAACTCTCTGCGCTTATGTTAAAGGAGACCAAGTTTGACTTGGACTTGGATTCATTTCACTTGGCATGGAATACTGAATTTGAGCGAACGATCTTCGATATAATTGAAGGTCAGATCCCTTTCACAAACCTTCGGGTGATTTACGGGGCCAGCCTTAAGAGCGCCTTTCTCCAGCACTCGGTTCACCTTGAAGATGAGCGGGTGGATGAACTTAACATTATTTGCAGGGAATTCTTGGACCAGCGATGCTCCGTATTGCCTTCAGCAAGAAAAATAATAGCGAAGCTGAAAGAAGACGGTGCAAATGTGGGTTTGATCTCCAATGGCGATGATGAAGAGGTTTTGTACCATCTGGGAGATCTTGTTGGAGTTTTTGATTCAGTGATAACCTCTGAAAAGGTTGGGCTGTATAAACCTGACCCAGAGATATTCAGGATCGCTCTGGAGGAGTTCGGGGCCAAGGCATGTGATTCTCTATATATAGGTGATAATCTTCGCATCGATGTGCAAGGATCGAACAAAGCCGGGATCGGCTCGATATGGTATAACCGAAGAAACAAGCATCCTGTCGACGGCATCCATCCGATGTTCACCATATCTGATATGGAAGAAGTTTTGGAGATCGTTAACTTGATGTTCCCGTAGCATCGATGATATGGTAAACAGTATGCGCTGATAAGGTGCCCTATCGGATCAGAAATTTCTTGATTTCCAGAGTAAGTGCTCTAGGCAAAGAACGAGAACAGCACCGACAGTAAGACCGTGATATAAACTGCTTGGAAGCTCCCGGTTCCGCCAAGATTGACATAAGCGCTTCCACGCTCTTTTATTGAGTATAATCGTGTCACCATTCCAATCAGTATGCCCAGAACGCCTGAAACGAGAACCACAGGTGCGATGCTTTGTGGTGCTAAGGCTAATGCGAATGGGATTGTTAAAAATCCGATACAATTGGGAACCGTTATGCCCACTCCACTTTTCGGTTCAGATAGTAGGTTTGTAGCAACTATCATGATCAACGTGATCAGTATCGTCTCCAGCATTGGTGTAATGCTGAAAAGGCTCAGAGCAAACAGCAATGGCAAGATAAAGCCGCCTATGTTCAGTGTAACAGTCGTGTGATATATGCGTGGATCCCCACTCTCCAGCTCCTCTTTCAACGGTACGGAATAAACCTCTCCCAATAGTAAAGCCTCATTACTGGTGTAGTCTGGTTTCTTAGTCCTTGTACGGTATAGTGGCATCTCAAAAACTTGCAATAAGAGTATCGCAGTGATTATGGTAAACAATGTATTAGGAAAAAGCCCAAGAGAATTGCCCAATTTTCCCACATAACATAGGTAAAATATTGGGAGCAATAAAAAGCCAAACAGCGCAAACATTTTCGAATCTGGCTTGTTTATGAGACCTCTAACCATCCTACCACCATGGAGCAAGTTGTTCGTTGGCTACTTAAATATACCGTCGAAAGGCACGCTCCTCTTCGTCATCTTATATGTAGAGCTAATCGAGAATGCCCATGGGTCTCCTTTCCCTTTTCTGCCTTTCAAGATAACTGTATACAAATGCATGTGGCGCTCCCTTGATCAACATTTCGATGCACCTTCTTACTATCTGGATTCTATCTGGTGTGCCGATTATTCCAACTGTTTTTGCATAGACCGAAATCTTTGCTCCTGTTAATTCCTCCATCAGCTCTCTGGTCTTTCCCCCCTTCCCAATTATCCGTCCCTTCACCCGTATCATGTCTTTTTTCGTCGTAAGTATCTTGGATAAATCTATTATATCTAACATGAGCATTTCATCTTCGAGTAATAAAAGTGCCTTTTCAGGGCTGAAACCCCTTCCGATCGCCTTGATAACCTCGCCTGCTATCATCTCCTTTAAGGAATCAGGGGAGTTTATTTGGATGCTCCCTATTTTACTGTCGATGTTAAGGTTGACGCCGATTTTTTCAATTATATTTTTGGTGCTTCCATTAGCACCAATTATAACACCTACTCTTTCTAGTGGAACTTTAACATACATCGATTTCACCTGATCTTTGCAACGGCCTCTTCATCTGAACATTCCACACCCAATTTTCTAAAAAATTTAACTGTATTTTTCACGTCCCTAAGAAGAAAAGCCTCAGCTTTAGGGTGATCCCTTGTGACGGACTGCCCCATATCGATGAAAATTGGTGAACCATCATACAAGATGTTGTACTCGCTCAGATCAGCATGAACCAACTTTGATTTATTGTAAAGGATGCTTATATAGTCCACGATCTTGGCAAGCAGCTCGGCGGGGTCCTCAATTTCATGTGCTACATCCTTTAGCAGAGGTGCAGGACATTCGTCCTTTCCGATGAATTCCATAACCAAGACGTTCCTTTCCACCACCATCGGTTTCGGAACCCTAACTCCGGCTTCATACGCCTTACTCAGATTTCGCAACTCTTTTCGAGCCCAAGCAAGCACAATGTCTTTTTTGCTGTGTTTTATGTCTTTAAACCTACGATCGCCTGTCAAATATTCCTGCATCGCCTTGAAGTCACTAGTGGCTATCTTATATATCTTGATGGCAAGCTCGCCCTCTTTACCGATGGCATGAAACACGTTTGCCTCTTTTCCGGCACTGATGACTCCGCCCATTGCACTAATAATATCTTTGCTTGCGAGTCTATACAGGGCTTTCAGCGTGGGAACGTCAAACACGTCGCCCCATACTTTTAGATCCTCAGAATCTTTTACCCTTACTCGCAGCCGTTCAATCTTTTCGTCGATTCTTTGAATCTCCTTCATGCTTTGCCTTTTAAGTATCCCCTGCGCTCCAACCAATCCACCTGCGGAGAAGTGTATCTCCAAATCACATCTGCTTTATCGTCCTGGAAATCCCAAGGCATGATGATTACGACATCTCCATTGCGTATCCAGATCCGCTTTTTCATCTTACCAGGTATTCTGCCCATTCTTGTCTTTCCATCCAAACATCTAACACTCACTCGATTGGCGCCAAGCATGCTATCCACGATACCCAGCATCTCTTTACCTTTGGGAATTCGCACACGTACGATCTCCCCCCCCTCTTCTTGATTCAAATTAACACCTCTCGCACGGGATCCAGGATCTCATTTATATATTCTATTGCAGCATTCTTCAGGTCCAACGGATGCAATATGTCGGAAACGAAATCCCTCTCCAGAGAATCATAGGACGCATAATGCAAGTCCCCGCCAAACTTGTCTGGACGTTTTATAGTGACCTCAGAGAATCTAGGGAAGATATGGTATCTGAACAATTGAACTATCGGGTTATCCTTTACTTGCTTTGGACAAAAGGCATCAATGATCTTTTGTTTGACTTGCTCACAGGAATCATCCACTGAAATGTAATTTTCCTTTGATGAACTCATCTTTGTTCCATCCAACCCAACTAAAATCGGTATATGTATGCATATCGGAGCTCTTAGCCCAAGCTTTGGCATCACATCTCTGGCTAGCATATGAATCTTACGCTGATCCATGCCTCCTACTGCAACATCTATGTCAAGCTCTACTATATCTGCCACCTGCAAAACTGGGTATACTACGTTAGAGGTTTTCATGTTTTTTGGATCCCGAGCTATCATTTTCATGCTCCTTATTGCTCTTTTTTCAGTTATATGGCTCATCAGCCTGTGGCTTAACATCTGATATTCAGGAGTCATTTGAAAACCATCTTTATTTGAGAGATTATACTCATCTGAGCCACCGAGCACAAATGTCGTCTTATTTGGGTCAAGCCCCATAGCATTGAATGCTTCTTTATTCTCTTTTGCCATTTCATGGATTTCCTCTAATTCTCCTTTTTCGTTCAAGTATGCATGTAGGTCTGCCAAAAGAACGATAATCTCGAATCCAACTTTTTGGAGATCGAGCAATTTGTTGACTGTGAGAACGTGCCCCATATGTATTTTTCCAGAAGGTTCATAGCCTACATATGCAGTTAGACGTTTCTTGGACCCGATCAACTCCTTCAACTCATCCAATTTCACTATCTCTTCTACATTTCTGGTTATCAAAGATAATTTATCCATCTGTGTCTAAGAAAGGGTGGCAATATCTTAATGTTTTGCCTTAATTCAGCTATTTTAAGTTGTGCTTTTTGCTCTCTAAAAAATCTGAAATAGAATATTAATAAATACAATGAGCTATACTCAGGTCTTCTATGCTTGACTACCTGGGGATAATATTGGGGCTCGCCCTTTTATATAAAGGGGCAGATTACTTAGTTGATGCCTCATCTAATCTAGCTAAGAGGCTTGGTATCTCTTCTTTGGTAATTGGGCTGACAATTGTTGCATTCGGCACATCGATGCCTGAACTCATTGTTAATGTTTATTCCTCCTTTCAAGGAAATGCTGATGTTGTCTATGGTAATATCATTGGAAGCAATATCTGCAATATATTGATGATACTGGGTTTAGCTGCCCTACTAATGCCTTTAAAAGTTCAAAGTTCAACTGTTTGGAAAGAAATACCATTTGCTTTGCTTGCCGCCATAACTCTTTTTATACTATCAAATGAGACCTTCTTTAATTTAGCAAACACTAATTCTTTGACAAGGACAGATGGAATAATCCTGCTTTTCTTTTTTATAATTTTTCTGTACTATGTTTTTGGATTAACCAAATGTAAAGAAGAAAGTGCAATAGGGGTTGAAGTGCATAAACATAAAGGAATCATCCTCTTTTTCATGATGGCTGGTGGCTTTGCTGCCTTATTTATTGGCGCAAAGCTTACCGTAGATTCAGCAGTTAACATAGCACGGCAATTTGGAGTTAGTGATCTATTAATTTCCTCAACGATTGTTGCAGTGGGCACATCTTTGCCTGAGATGGTGACATCCGCTATGGCAGCGCTAAAAAAGGAAATGGACCTATCACTAGGAAATATCGTCGGCTCAAATATTTTCAATATATTTTTCATAATGGGTGTAAGCGCAGTTATCTCTCCTTTGGCTGTGCCTGTAGGAATAAATTTTGATTTGATTATTCTGATAATTGCCACCATATTATTATTTATTTTTATGTTTAGCGGCACAAAGCACAAATTAGACAGATGGGAAGGAATAATATTTCTATTGTTGTATGTTGTTTATATTGCTATTATAATTACCAGAGGTTAACTATTAATTCAGATTTTTCTGATTTGAGTTTCAAGTTTTTAGCTAACTATGGTTATCTATAAAAAAAGTTTGTTTGAGGTATAAGATTATCATAATAACTGCAATAAAATAACAAGTAAAATTCCTAAAATTAAAGAAAAAATTGTGGAATGATCTTCTGATTTGCCACATGAATTCGGAATAATTTCATCACTTGTGATGTATATCATTAAACCAGCAGTAGCTCCTATAATTAGTCCCACTAAAGATGTGGAAATATGAGTATATACTGAGTTAGCGATTAGTAATCCTATCAAAATTGGGATTGCTGTTGACGACGAAATCAAAAAGGACTTTAATCTTTTTTTTGTAGAGTAGAAATATGGGGCAGAAGTACATATTCCTTCAGGAATATTATGAATTGCAATTGCTAAAGCTATAATAACACCTACTTTAGCTGTTGAAACTGCTCCAATAGCTATGGCCATTCCTTCAGGGATATTATGCAAAAATATTCCTATAATAATAAATAAGGCAGTTCTTTTTAATTTATGTTCTTGGTCTTGAGAACAAAGTTCTGGATGTATGTGGGGGATTAATTTATCGACACTATACATCGTAATTGAACCTAAAACAATCCCTAAAATACACATCTCTCCTGAAGACAGATGTATGCTTTCGGGAATAAGTTCCAAAAAAGAAATAGCTAACATCACTCCTCCTGCAAAAGCCAACATATCATACATGAATTTTTCAGAGGGCTTTTTCAGGACACCAATTAAAGATCCTATTACAGGACCTAAAACTGAAATTGCTATGATGATTGATAATGTGGTATTCATTTTTCAACTCTGGATAAAAAAGAATTAAATGCTTATAAACTTTATCAAAAAGTTGTGCACATTTGGTCTTGGTGAGGTAGTAACTATAGAATTAAGATAGAAATGAAATGTTAAGCTACTAAATGTCAATGGTATAAGTTAGGATACGATCTGCCAAATAAGCGGATTATTACACAAAGAAAAAAATATTAAGGGTGAAAATAAATAACTTTAAACAACAGATTTAAGCATTAATTAATATTTCTAAAAAACTATGAAAATAGGTTATCCGTGTATAAATCGTAGCATAGGTTGTACCGCCAATTCTACTTTTAGGCTAAAATCCTATTCAGAAGATAAATTAATTGAAAAAATAAAAAATAATTTGGAATGTCTGAATAGAATATTGGAGTATAATGTAAAAAATAATATATTGTTCTTCAGGATAAGCTCTGATTTGGTTCCTTTTGCTTCACATCCCATCTGTAAATATAACTGGTCAAAACATTTCCAAAAAGAGTTCAAAGAAGTTGGAGATTACATAGATAAAAATGCTATTAGGATTTCTATGCATCCTGACCCGTTTGTTATAATAAATTCAAAAGATAACGCAATATTGGAAAGAAGCATTAAGGAATTGGATTACCATTGCAGTGTTTTGGATGCGATGGGTCTTAACAGCACTGCAAAAGTACAGATACATATTGGTGGAGTTTATAGGGATAAAGAAAAATCTATTGAGAGATTTATTGAAACCTACAATAGATTAAGTCATGAAATACGCAAAAGGCTCACAATAGAGAACGATGATAGATCTTACGGTCTCAAGGATTGTCTTGCTATCCATAAAAAGACGGAAATTCCAATTGTTTTTGACACGCTCCATCATCAATGCTTAAATAATGGAGAAACTATCAGAAATGCTATTTTAAGTGCCAAGAAAACTTGGAAAAAGAGAGATGGAAAATTAATGGTTGACTACAGTAATCAAAAAACCGGTGTAAAGAAGGGAATGCATAACGAAAATATGGATATGAAATTATTTAAGAAATTCATAGGAGAAACAAAAGGTATAGATTTTGATATAATGCTCGAAATAAAAGATAAAGAAAAAAGTGCTTTGAAAGCTATTAAGGTAATAAAATGAAGAGATTTTTAGTGCAACGTTCTCGAAGGAAAAACTCAAAGTAGCGAGGGTACTTATTTTTTTTTGCATAAATCCCCTATTTTTTCTCACTCGATTTAGAAGAAGTCCAACCCCCCAATAAGGCGAATATCTCATAAATTATTAAAGTTATAAGTCCATTAATTAATGAAAGAATCATTAGATTGATCAAAAAATAATTTTGCGGAAATTCCATGTTTGCTAAATAAGGCATAACTGAAAATGGAATCAACCATATAATCCCAACAAAACAGAAGATTCCAATAATAAAAACTTGTTTAAGATTGAATTTATTTTTTGTTGCATTCCATCCTGCGATGAAGGTAATTAAACCAGAAAATATACCGAGCGGATTGTAAGCTAATTGCGACATTATTTTTAGTTGAATTGATGAGAACATCCCAATACTCACAATAAATACGGCTAATATATACTTCCACGAGAACTTCAAATATTCATTGAAGGATTTATTAAACATTTTCATGTTGTACCTGTTTACTTCTTTCTTTATTATATAAATTTCCGGCAAATTTATCTTTGGGGTGATTTCTGCTTTTCTATATACTCATCAACTTCCTTATTCATCTTTTTATATTTATTTTCTAAAGAGCCAGATGCACTCTGTTATATGATCGAGTATATGACCGAGCCGAAGGCGAGAGTGCAATGTGGTTCGGAGCGAAGTGGAGAAAGTTCGAAACCGGCACGAGAAATCTATAAATGAGAAGAACATATACAATAATATATGGTCTTTGAAAAATATCCCTCGAAAATTACCGAGGATTATTGGGTTCATGCCCGTCCAAAAAACTCTTCATATAAAATTACAGATAATTGCGGTAAATGGCTCGTATTTACATATACAAAAGACTTGGATGAAACATGGCAAAAAATTGCAAAGGCCACTGAAAAAGGGGCATTGGGAATTGGAGCCAAGGCTGCAACAGCATTAGAAAACCCGAATGCAGCCAATCAGGATGTTAAGGTAATATGTGTTTATACATATGATTCAGAAGATAAAAAGGATGTTGCAAGAATTGCATGGAAACTTTTTGATTTAGGTGTAGCTCCAGAAGTATTAAATTATAAAAAAGATAAAGTTACGATTGAAGGTAAATATGCTGTGAAAGGTCATAAAAAGATAAGTAGATATTCTGTGAGTATACATCATTTTAAAGATAAGACTGAAAAGGAATTTATCAAATTCTTCAAGGAACATTTTGAGTAGGTCTGGTTTCGAATTGAACATAACAACTATTAAGCGCGATAATTATTCGCTTTATGTATAGATTTCAGAGGTTATTTCAATTAATCTATTTTATGAATCAGTTGTTTCACAATAAAGCTACAAGCCGATATGCAAATTCATCTAAGACCTAAAACTGAGAAAATATTCTTATTACTAACTAATTCCAACATTTTTTCACTTTTCCAACCATAATTTAATAAAATCCACTGAAAATAAGGTAAATACTTTAATCATCAGAGGAAATAGCTTTTTCAGGAGATCATTATGGCAATTCATCCAATTGAGTACCGATATGGCACGCCAGAGATGAAAAAAATCTGGACCGAAGAGGTGAGGCT
>JAQURP010000005.1 GCA_028715545.1 Methanocellales archaeon
ATTCAATCGATCTCGCCCACTATTTCTTCAACCAAATCTTCTATGGTTAGCAAGCCGAGCAGTTGGTCTTTTTCATCCACTACAATTGCAAGATGCTCTCTGGCTTTTTGCATTTTCTTAAGGGCTGCATCAGCTCGTTCATAGGCTTTAAGCCTGAAAACAGGCTTCATAATCTGGTTTATCTTTGTAGATCCGTCCTTATATTTCAAAGCCTCTTTTATATTGGCAACTCCCACTATATTGTCGGATTGAGTGCGATAGACTGGCATTTTGGAGATGCCGTATTTACCTGCAAGCTCTAAAAAGTTTGTTATTTGGGCAAGCTCTTCAATGGAGACGATTCTATCCTTAGGCACCATTATCTGCCCAAGAGAGATCTGGTCCAGATCAAAAACCTCATGGACCATTTCGCGTTCGCTCTTTTTTATAGTGCCGAGATCTTCTGCAACTTCCAAAATAGTTCTCAACTCTGCCTCTGTGAGAGTAAGCTTCTGTGAAGGCAGCTCCTTGCCAAAAGCCTTAATGATGCTGTTTGACAAAAATATAAATCCTGAAGCTATGGGCGAGAGAAATTTTATGACAAATTTTACTGGCAAGGCAAATCTTAGAGCCAATTTCTCGTTTCTCATCGCAAATGATTTGGGAACGATTTCGCCAAATAAAAGCAGAAGAAATGTCATGCCCAAGGTCGCTATTGCAATGCCCATATTACCAAAAATTCTTAGCGTAATTGTACCTGCAATTATTGAAGAGAGCACATTCACAAAATTATTTCCTACAACTATTCCTGTAACGAGTTTATGGGGCTTTTTTAGCAGATTTTCTACCATTAGAGCACGCTTATCTCCTTTTTTTGCACCATCTCTTATTCTTATTTTGCTTATTGTTATAAGAGCCATCTCTGCAGCTGAGAAAAATGCAGAGAGAATCAATAGAAAAATCAGACAAATTATTCCAATAACGATCCAGAAATCAACCATTTCTTTTTAACCTTTTTATAGTTCGCATTTAGATTTAGTACATAGGATATTAACCTATTATATTTAAGTTTACCCTTGGAATATTTTCCAGATCAATTTTGCAGTACGACTACCCTAATCTAATGCAATGCACTATTCTTCCACACTACATAGAAAAGATATAAAAAATATATAGACAATATCCAGCTAATAATATCGCTCCTTCTCTTCTAGAAATAGAGGAGCCCGTGTATAGCATAAGAATAATAACTAAACTTATAAAGAGCAAAAATATAGTTGTAAGCCAAGAGATCATTTCTATGTGAATTGGCAAGACCAATGAACAGACGCCCAATATAAGCGCTATATTAAATATGTTGGATCCAATCAAATTGCCTATGGAGATATCTGCCTCGTTTTTATAGGAGGCAACAGAAGAAACAGCCAATTCTGGTAAAGAGGTACCAACTGCTACTACTGATAATGCCAGTATAACATTTGGTATTGCTAGAGCATTTCCAATAAAAATAGACGACCTGACCAGAAGTTCTGCACTCACGATTACTACCATTGTGCCCAATAGAATAAACGAAATATTTTTGGATATGTTATTTTTTGGTTTCCCATTTTCCCGAGCATTACTGATCTCCTTTTTAGCCAATCCTACGAAGAGATACAAATACAAAACAAACACAACTAAAAGTATAATTCCACGGATCCAATTGAGTATGCCCCCGATTGAGACCACCATAAATAATGATATCACCCCCAACATGATCGGCATCTCTCTTTTGATGATGACCTTCTTAACCTTTAGGGGCCTGACTAATGCGCTTATACCTAAAACAAGAAGCAAATTTGCGATACAAGACCCTAGCACATTACCTAGGGTTATACTTTCGTAGCCTTCCAAAGCAGCCAAAAAAGAGACAAAAGATTCCGGTGCAGATGTACCATATGCTACGATTGTTAAGGATATTATAAGAGGAGATATACCTAATTCAGCAGCAGTTTTTGATGCGCCTTCTACCAAAATTTCTGCACCCTTCCAGAGGAAAATTATACCTATTACGAATAGGGCGGAATAAAGCAGGAGTTGCATCATTCTTCAGAGGTAATGCATAATCATTTATATAGATGATGATTAAACTAAAAGTTGAACCAACTATTTTACCTAGGTAAAACATAGGTAAGAAAACCTTCAGAATATAAACGAAAATATCAAACTTGAAAGGGCATATATTTATTGAAATCGCCGCACATAAGTCACTGATTAGGGATATAAGACTCACAATAAACAAATGGGCATCAGAACAATGATTTTTCGCGTTTCACGCATACTTTTATCTGGGAAACCTAACGTATAAGTGAATCATGAAAATTGGTGCATCTGCAGCAGTTTTGATAATCGAAGGATATATACCAAACGATCCTGAACAATTCATTAAACTTAATAGGGATGAGCTAAAAAATCTGTTGAAAGATTTGTGAGGAGTTCATGGCTATTTGTTCTGCACCTGGAAAAATATTCTTATGTGGTGAACATGCCGTTGTCTATGGGGAGCCTGCTATCGCGTGTGCCATAGATCTGAGAACCCGTGTTAGGGTTCAAGAAGGAAAAACGTCCAAGATAACTAGCCCTTATGTAGCTGGAGCTGTAAAAAAGATTTTTGAGCTAGTGGAATTTGAAAGTGTAACCATAGATATCCATTCTGACATTCCCATTGGATCTGGGTTGGGATCCTCTGCTGCTGTTACAATTGCAACGTTGTTTGCACTAAATATGGAACTCGACGTCGGTTTGAGCAAAGAGGAGATAGCCCAACTAGGGCACCAAGTTGAAAGAGAAGTGCAGGGCGCTGCAAGCTTGACTGACACGTTCGTCTCTACGATGGGCGGCGTCTTTTTTTTGCCATCCTGTAGGAGACTGAATAGCTTGAACTGTGGGATAGTAATCGGAAATACAGGTCTGTCCTCATCAACAAAAGAGATCGTAGGTCAGGTTGCCCAACTTAAAGATAAGCATCCAGCCATAATTCTGCCCATATTTCATACAATTGGAGAATTAGCAAGAAAGGGTGAGTATTTAGTAAATGAGTGTGATTATAAGAACGTTGGCGAGTTGATGAATATAAATCAAGGTTTGCTCGAATCCTTAGGCGTGGGTTGCCCTGAGTTGTCTGCACAAATATATGCTGCGAGAAAAGCGGGCGCTCTCGGCGCAAAGATAACCGGTGCTGGCAAAGGGGGATGTATGGTGGCACTTGTCGACTTTGATAAGACTGAGGAAGTCGCATCTGCCATAAAAAGCGTCGGGGGAACTGCCATTCATACAAGAGTGACTGAAACAGGTGTAATACATGAGTGAGGTTACAGTACTAAAGATCGGTGGAAGCGTCCTGACGGATAGAAGTAAAGAGAGAACCCTTAAATTAAGAGAGATTAATAGAATTGCAAAAGAGATTGCCTCTGTTGGTGTAAGAGATTTGATCATAGTGCATGGCGCCGGCTCTTTCGGGCATCCACAAGCCAAGAGATTTGACTTAGATGTACCCGGAAAATGTAGTTATGAGACTATAATTATCCATAATGTAGTAAAAGAACTCAATAGAATATTCATCGAAAAATTGGCCGAGAATGGAATGCTTGTTGTGCCCGTTCACCCATTAAATTGTACAATCTCTCGAGAGGGACGGTTAGAAAATATGATGACAGATCAGATCAGATTAATGTTAAAAAATGACATAGTCCCAGTATTTCATGGCGATGTGATAATGGACAGGATTTGGGGGAGGGCAATACTGTCTGGCGACCAAATAGTTGCCCATATTGCCAAGTGCTTAAATGCAGGGAGAGTAGGCATTGGAACTAATGTTGACGGGATAATGGATGGTAAAAAAGTCATGGATGTTATCACTCCGGAAGAGTTTTGCGGCGTTAAAAAATTACTAAAAGGATCCAAGGATGTTGATGTCACTGGGGGCATGGCATCCAAAGCAAATGAGTTATTTAAACTGGCAGAAGAAGGTATCTCATCTCACGTATTTAATGCATCAAAAAAAGGTCTTGTCATAAATTTCTTAAGTGGTGAAAGAAATTTCGGTACCATTATTCGAGGTGATTGATCTGGACATACCTAGCAGAAAGATCGAACATCTGCAGATTTGTGCAGAGAAGGATGTCGAATCATCCTCTAGTGGATTTGATGATATTAGGTTAGTTAATAAGGCGTTACCTGAGATTCACATGGAAAAAATTGATCTAAGCACGGTCTTTCTTGGCAAGCATTTTAAAGCGCCTATTATGATCGCATCCATGACAGGTGGGCATCCTGAAACAAAGAGTGTGAATGAGGCACTAGCAGGAGCTGCAGAGGAGCTTGGCATTGGTATAGGGGTGGGCAGCCAAAGGGCAGCTTTAGAGGACCCCAAGCAAGAGGATTCATTTCGTGTCGTCAGAGATATCGCGCCAAATGCATTCATATACGCAAATATAGGTGCCGCCCAGCTGAAGGAATATGGTATAAGCCAGATCGAACGAGCGATAGAAATGGTCGATGCAGATGCCTTATCCGTTCACCTGAACTTTTTGCAGGAGGCAATTCAACCGGAGGGAGAGGTTGATGCCAGAAATTGCATTAAAGCGATTCATGCAATATGTGATGAAGTTAGCGTTCCGGTGATAGTAAAAGAGACTGGTGCGGGGATATCACATGCCGTTGCAGTAGCGTTAAAAGAGGCGGGTGCTGCTGCGATAGACGTTGGAGGACTTGGAGGTACTTCCTGGGCTGGCGTAGAGGCCTATCGAGCAAGGGCAGAAGGAGATAAAATATCAGAACATCTGGGCAAATTGTTCTGGAACTGGGGTATTCCTACCGCCATCAGCATCGTCGAATCGTCTGTTGGTGTCCCTATCATTGCAACTGGTGGCATACGCAATGGCATACACATGGCAAAGTGTATTGCTCTTGGAGCCTCTCTTTGTGGGGTTGCGCTGCCCTTAGTGGGGCCTGCCCTTAAAGGTAGGCAAGAGGTAGTTGATGTACTTAAAAGGATGATGGAGGAGCTGAAAGTAGCGATGTTTCTAATAGGTTGCACTTTCATAGAAGATTTAGGCAACGCTCAACTCATCATAACGGGTGAGATGAGGGAGTCTCTAGAACAAAGAGGATTTGATACGGCGAGGTTTTCAAGATGACAGATATAGGGATCATTGCAGTCGGAGGATATGACGAAGTGGGGAGAAACATGACTGCGATACGATATGGAGAGGAGATAGTGATAATGGATATGGGTCTTCGCCTCGATAGGGTCCAAATTCATGAAGATGCAGAAACGGAAAAAATGCACTCATTAGACCTTATCAAGGCGGGCGCCATACCAGATGATACGATAATGAACAATATTGAGGGCACCGTCAAAGCTATTGTCTGCACACATGGTCATTTGGATCACATAGGTGCAATCCCAAAACTAGCGCATCGATATAATGCCCCCATCATAAGCACCCCTTTCACAATTGAACTAATCTCACAAGAGATCGCATCAGAGATGAAGTTCGGTGTGGAAAATGAACTGCGCATACTAAATGCTGGTGAGACTTACCCCATCACAGAGAATATTTCGGTTGAGTTTATTGGAGGACAGCATAGCATAATTGATTGTGTATTTGCTGCGATCCACACTCCACAGGGAATAGTTCTCTATGCCAACGACTTTAAGCTAGATAGAACGCCGGTTCTCGGAGATGCGCCGGACTTTGATCGGTTAAAAAGTTTGGGCAAGGAGGGGGTAGTTGCCATGATCGCCGAGAGCACCAATGTTCAGCGGTCTGGAAAGACTCCATCGGAGCAGATCGCGCGTGATTTGGTCACTGACGTACTAGTAGGCACTGAAGAAACAAAATCAGGTGTGCTTGTAACGACTTTCTCATCACATATTGCACGAATCAAAACGATAGTTGAAGCAGCCAATAAAATGGGAAGACGCCCAATCTTACTTGGTAGATCCATGGAAAGGTACTCTGAAGCTGCAAAGCGATTAGGATACATTGATTTCTCTGCAGAAGTGCGCGGGAGTAGAAGATCGATCGACAAAGCTCTTAAAAGGGTCATGACAGATGGCAAGGACGAATACTTGATGATCTTGACTGGGCACCAAGGAGAACCGGGTGCTGTCCTCTCCAGAATAGCAAGTGAGTCAACCCCTTATGAGATCGAGAAAGGAGATAAGGTCATATTCTCAGCGAACGTGATACCAAATCCACTTAGTGCCGCTAACAGATATATTACCGAGACTAAGCTACGAATGAAAGGCGTTAGGATATACGATAATGTGCACGTTTCTGGACATGCGTCCAGAGAGGATCACTGGGAGTTACTCAGAATGGTCAATCCCGAACAAGTCATACCCTCCCATGGAGAACTTAGCATGACTTCTGCATATGCAGAATTGGCGGAAGAAGCTGGTTATGTATTAGGGGATACAGTGCATGTTTTACGCAATGGACAAGAGCTTTGTCTAAGGTGATGTTCATGTATATGCTCGATGAAATCAAAAAAAGGGGAAAGATAGTAGATGAGGCCATAGGGCAACTATTACCCATTGTCCATCCAGAGGGGCTTTATCAAGCAGCTCGATACTTAGTTGACGCTGGAGGCAAACGAATTCGTCCTGCGATGTTGATGCTGGCAGCTGAGTCAGTTGGTGGTGACGTAAAAAAGGTCCTTCCTGCAGCAGTTTCCATAGAACTCATTCATAATTTCACGCTCATTCACGACGATATCATGGATCAAGACGAAATACGAAGGGGTAATCCAACAGTTCATGTAAAATGGGGGTTACCAGCAGCGATACTAGCTGGAAACACGCTCTATTCGAAGGCATTTGAGATCATAACAAACGTCGATGCTCCGCCGAAGATAGTAAAACGCTGTCTGTGCATTCTCTCGAAAACATGCACGGATATTTGTGAAGGTCAATGGATGGACATGGAACTCGCGAAACAAAGCTCTGTTAGCGAGGGCGAATACCTCAAGATGGTCCAAAAGAAGACAAGCGTCCTATTTGCAACATCTGCCATGATTGGCAGCTTGTTCGGTGGTGCAACCACTGAGATCGCGGACGCATTATGGCAAGCAGAAAGCACAATCGGAGTTGGATTTCAAATACGTGATGATGTGTTAGATTTGATCACACCAGAAGTGCGACTTGGAAAAAGGAGAGGTAACGACCTTATGGAAGGAAAAAAGACATTGATAATGATTCATGCGCTCACAAAAGGCGTTAAATTGGATGTACTTAGCAGAGACTCTTCCAGAGAAGAGATCGACGATGCAGTTCAGCAATTAATTGACATTGGATCAATCAATTATGCAATGGAGAAGGCACTTGAATTAGTGGAAGCGGGGAAATCTAAGTTGGATGTGTTGCCAGATTCCAGTGCAAAGGAGTTATTGATAGAGTTGGCAGATTATATGGTTAATCGCACATATTAAACTTTTAACACATATTCGGGTATAAGTCTCGCTGCCGGTTCTCCTGGACCTAATTCAAGCGTTTTAATCACGACTTCTCTACCCCTATAGATAAACTCAATGTCTTGGGGATTGTTAAATATTTTATGCCCTATGGCATTGAACCTCAAAATATCTTTCACCTTTTACTATCATTACATTTGTCACCGCGAGTAGATCTCTAAATGTATATCCCCATGAAGGCCAGGATATTTGCATTTTTTAAAGATGAATAAACGCCCAAAGTTTTCGACCTCTTGGAAAATACGGGCAGATCTGCTCTTAGAGCTATGGAGGACATGGATTCTACCTTGTCTTTTATGTAATGTGAGCCCAAAATAATCTCGTTATAGTTCAATGATGTAACGGATTTGATATCTCTTCAAAATCTTCAAACAACATTTTTGCTGCTAACCTTCTTTTTTTCTTGGAAAAATATCTGCAAAATGAAAGAAGTGTAAATATTCTGTCGCATCATTATCAAGATTATGAACATAAAGTCCAAATCCTAACATTGTCGCCCTTTAATTCTGGCGCCCCGCTATGGATGGATAATGAACGCATAATCAGGAAAATCTATGTCAGCTAATCTTACGACCTTGAATACATCAATAAAAGGGTTGCCTTGACTAAAATCCCATTTTACTAGATATTATCGATAGATATATGATTCTTTGATCTCTACCTCATATTATTGTTCGCCCTATAAGCCTGCCAAGCAGTTCATTCATGCCTCCGACAAGCATACCACAGGCATTCGGCATCACATCCAAGATTATGACCTTAGAAGACTCCATCACCCCACGAAATCTTGCCCCATAACCAAAACCATTCGTCATCTCATTTTGTTCTTGGTGACCGTTTCATCTGGACCTGGGAGGAAGATAGCGTTGGACTCTATACCCAGTTGTTCTTGTACCCAGTGAATCTTCACAATTTCCTATTTCATGTTTTCCCTGCAGAGCCCATATCTCCTAAACCAGTTGAAAATATGTGTGCTTCTTCGCTATTTAGAGTCTATGATTTGACATGTCGTTTCACCTCAGTAAAAGAGTGACATCCAATACTTAACAGTAAGATGATAAAAGTTTTTGTTACCATAATTTCAAGTAATACAAAAATAGGATAGTACCGATGAAAGAATCGATAGAAGAAGTAATTGAAAAACATGCATTACAGAATGCACTCAAATACGACTCCGCCCCCAAAGCGGATGCTGTAATGGGTAAGGTGTTAGGCGAGTGCCCCGGGCTTAGAACAAAGACAAGTGAAATTTCACCCCTAATCCAAGGACTAATAGGGAAAGTAAGTGCGATGACCTCTGCTGAACGTTCAGCACGACTCCAGCAAATTGCACCTGAATTGATGGTACCCAAGAAAAAGGAGAGAATGCGTGGACTTCCACCCTTAGAGGCTGGAAAGAAAGTGACGATGAGGATTGCACCCAATCCAAATGGACCGCCGACATTAGGAAACGCAAGAGGCATAATCATCAATCACGAGTATGCACAAATGTACAACGGCAAGTTCATCCTTCGATTTGATGATACCGACCCAAAGACTAAAAGACCCATGTTGGAAGCCTATGAGTGGTACAAAGAGGATTGTGAATGGTTAGGCACTATTCCTGATGAGATCGTGACGGCCTCTGATAGAATTGAGGAATATTACCAATATGCTGAGAAGCTCATAAAAATGGGCAAGGCGTATATCTGTTTCTGTGATAGGGAAAAATTCAAGATTTTTAAAGATTCCATGAGAGCTTGTCTGCATCGAGAACAAGACGTAGAGGCCAACCTGAATTACTGGAAAAAAATGTTGGCTGGCGGATATGACGAAGGAGAGGCTGTTTTGAGGATAAAGACAGATATCCTACATAAAGATCCTGCCCTACGCGATTGGGTTGCTCTCAGGGTCATCAAAGAGCCCCACCCCAGAGTAGGACGTAAATATGTGGTCTGGCCCATGTTGGATTTTGAATCTGCGATGGAGGATCACTTGCTTAGAGTAACACACATAATAAGGGGAAAGGACTTGATGGACAGTGAAAAAAGGCAAAAATTCATCTATAACTATTTTGGGTGGAAATATCCTAAGACGAGTCACTGGGGGCGTATAAGAATTCATGAATTCGGCAAGTTCAGCACAAGTGAAATAAAGATGGCAATCGACAAAGGAGAATATAGGGGCTGGGATGATCCGCGTCTACCAACAGTTCGAGCCCTAAGGAGAAGGGGGATTCAAGCAGAGGCCATCAGAAATTTCATGATCGATCTTGGCATGAGTAAGACCGATATAGCAGTTAGCATGGACACACTATATGCCGAAAACAGGAAAATTGTAGATACTATCGCTAATAGATACTTCTTCGTTTGGGATCCCATACACTTAGACATAGAGAACGCGATGCCAACTGTGGCAAAAGCCCCACTACATCCTACAGAGAGAAGGGGCTTGAGAGATATCCCAGTACAGGGAGAAGTTTTTGTATGCAAAGATGATTTACAAGGCATCAAGAAAGGCGATATACTACGGCTTAAGGACTTGTACAATATCCAAATCACCAGCTTACGCCCATTTAGGGCAGAGTATATCGGGAACAATTTAAGTATCACCAAAAAAGGCGCCAATATCATTCACTGGTGTCCTCCAGAAGGAGTTAAGGTCAAAGTGATAGGTCCGGAGAAAGAATACACAGGTATTGGAGAAATAGGGATTGGCTCAGAGTTAGGTAACGTCGTCCAATTTGAACGATTCGGATTCGTGAGGATAGATGCCATAAATGATGAGGAGATAGTGGCATATTTTGCGCACAAGTAGTATCGAGCAGAAGGTATAAAAGGTAATGAGTTAATATTAGTAGCTCAACACTTCACAATCGATGATTGATGAAGGACTTAGTCCAGAATGAGGTTAGAAAATGGCAAAACCGATATATGTTCGATTTGAGGTTCCAAAAGAGATAGAGGACCAGGCATTAGAATTGTTGGAATTGGCAAGAGACACAGGTAAAATCAAAAAAGGCACAAATGAAGTCACGAAAGCAATCGAGCGAGGCATCGCAAAACTTGTTTTCATAGGAGAGGATGTTCAACCAGAGGAAATCGTTATGCATATACCTCCTTTATGCGATGAAAAGAATACACCCTATATATATGTCCGCAAGCAAGATGAACTTGGTGCAGCAGCAGGATTAAATGTTGGTTGCGTGTCCGCTGCAATCATAGATGTAGGCAAAGGCAAAGATCTCATTGAAGAGATTGCACAAAAAATTAAAGCGTTAAAGTGATCTAAATGGTAGAGGATGACGGAGCTGTCCCAGCAGAAGTTATACAAGTGCTTGGCAGGACGGGAATGCATGGAGAAGCCGCCCAGGTCAATTGTCGGATTCTTGATGGAACCAATAAGGGAAGGATAATCACTCGTAATTGTATGGGACCAGTGCGCTTAGGTGACGTTCTAATGTTACTTGAGACCGCAAGAGAAGCTAAGAAACTGACGACGCGGTGAACCTGATGGAAAATAAATGTTCGTTCTGTGGTAGATCCATAGAGCCTGGAACAGGCAAGATGTTTGTTCAAAGTGATGGGGCCATCTACTTCTTTTGCTCCTCGAAATGTGAGAATAACTTTGCTCTTGGCAGGGTCTCTCGAAAAATAGAGTGGGTAAGGAAAAAAGTAAAGAAAACGACAAATAGCAAATCAAAGGAGAAAGTCGAGAATCTAAAACCAGCAAAGAAGCCCAAGCTAAGATCGAAGAAAAAAACTGAGTGATTCGTATATGGAAAAAATAGAGCGCACACTCCTGCTGATAAAACCAGATGGGGTAGAACGAGGACTGATAGGAGAGATTATTCGTCGCATCGAGCAAAAAGGGCTAAAGATAACTGCGCTCAAGATGGTATCTGTTGATGAACAAACCGCAAGACGACTTTATGCAGAGCATGTTCATAAGGAGTTTTTCGGCTCGCTAGTAGATTATATCATGTCTGGCCCTATCGCGGCGACAGTCCTCGAAGGAAAAAATGTTGTATCTGTTGTAAGAACCATGGTTGGCGCCACAGATCCCTCTAAAGCTAGCAAAGGCACGATTAGAGGAGATTTTGCCTCCTGCATCACGCAAAACACAGTTCATGCGTCCGATTCTTTGGAGAGTGCGAAGAGGGAGATCAGCATATTCTTTGATGACACTGAATTTATTGAATAAATGCCGTTGAAAGGATATTTGGGGATATTTGACCAAATATCACTTCTGCACGCCCATCTTAGATATTTATCTCAGACAGTTACTTCGTATAACGGAACTAAATCAGTTTCATCTGAAAACTTTCCTTCCCCCCAACATCTCTACTGTTACTCGGATCACCCCATATTCGTAGTACTCCCTGGGATCGACTGGAAATGCCATCAAAGGGAATTTTAATGTATTTTCCAAGCATTTCGCCCAACCTCATTGGAGGATCCATGGTAATAAATTCGTTATGTACTAATTCCATTTTAGTGTGATCAAAGGTATCCGATATATCGTGATAACCATATAATTCTATGACAACATTCATCGGAAAGTTCGTGAAATCAATAGGTTCGCTTTTACTATCATGATATATAACATCAATAGCGACACCTTCAGATTCAGGATCAGCGTCATTACTATAACCAGCGGCCATTATTTTGATATAAGCTAAATCTTCTAGTTGTTTTTCCTATTCTTGTAATGTTGGCCCATATATGACGCCATGGACTAGGACACAGAGGAAAAGCAAAGTAACCAGAACAAAAGGGGTTATAGCAATAGAAAATCGCTTTTTATGTTTTTCATACAATCTGTTTTTCAGGGGAGAATAGCAATCCAAAAAATTATAGGCCCCAAAGTCATTATGAAAAAGCCCATATACATAAGATATTCCAATGCTAAAGACGATTCACCAAAAGCTGCAAGAAAACCATCAACCACACTTGTGAGAACCCACACTATTGCGCCAAGCACTAAGCAACTAATTCCGTTTAAAATATTGGACATTTTATGCTCCTCTTTTACTGTACTACAAAACAATTTAGCATCCCCAACATTCTTATATATTGTCTTAGAATAACTAAGCAGACCAAGATGGTAAAAAAGGCAGATCTAAGAACTCCGATCATATGTGTATTGGGCCATATCGATCATGGAAAAACATCTTTACTAGATGAGATACGAGGTACCAGCATAGCGGAGCAAGAAAAGGGAGCTATTACCCAACATATAGGTGCTACGGAAGTCCCCCTAGCAACCATTCAGAATAAATGCGGTCCTATCATGAAAGGCGATTTCAAAGTCCCTGGACTGCTTTTCATCGATACGCCCGGACACCACGCCTTTACAACGCTTAGGAGCAGGGGCGGATCATTAGCAGATCTAGCAGTTTTAGTTGTCGATGTAACAGAGGGTTTTCAACCTCAGACTATAGAGGCTCTTAAAATCCTTCGCCATTTTAAGACGCCTTTTGTATTAGCAGCAAACAAAATCGATCGAATTCATGGATGGCGCCCACATGAAGATAAAACATTTATATTAACATATGAGAATCAAAGCGAATATACAAAAAGATCACTCGACAACCTCATCTATAGACTGATCAATCAGCTAAATGAAGTGGGTTTTAGTTCCGATAGGTATGATCGGATTAGGGACTTCCAGAAGAATGTCGGTGTTATTCCAATTAGCGCTAAGACCGGGGAGGGAATCCCAGATTTACTGATGATCTTGATTGGCTTAGCACAACGCTTCCTTGAGGGGGATCTAAGACTTCATGCCAAAGGTCCTGGTAGGGGGACAGTGCTAGAGGTCAAAGAAGATAGAGGGCTTGGCAAAACACTTGACGTAATATTATATGATGGAAAACTTAAGACTGGAGATACAATAGTAGTGGGTAGTTATGGTGAGCCAATCGTGACAAGAGTTCGTGCACTATTAAAGCCAAGACCTCTGACCGAGATCAGGGTAGAAGAAAAGTTTCAGCGAGTAGATGAAATTGTTGCCGCAGCAGGTATAAAAGTAGTTGCACATTCTCTTGAGAGCGCACTGGCTGGCTCACCTATGCGAGTTGTTGAGGATGAGGCCCTAATAGAAAAAATATCAAATGATATTAAATCCGAATTAGATGAGGTAAGGATTAAGACAGACGAGATCGGTGTAACCCTCAAAGCAGATACAATTGGATCTTTAGAGGCTTTAGTGCAAGAGCTAAACGATGCCAAAGTTCCGATATGGAGGGCTGATGTGGGTGACATTTCTAAACGAGATATCATAGAGGCTGCAACGATCAGGGACCCCTATTTAGCGGTCGTCATTGGATTTTGTGTAGAGATGCTTCAAGATGCAAAAGATGAGGCTTTGAAGTCCAAGGTTCAAGTATTTCAAGGTAATGTTATATATCGGCTGTTAGAGGATTATACTACATGGGTTAAAGAGCTGCAGTCTATATCTGAGAGAAAGAGTCTTGAGGCAATCGTTAGAGCTGGTAGGTTTAGGCTCATGCTAGGTTGTATTTTTAGGAAAAGTAAGCCAGCAATCGTTGGAGTGAAAATACTTGGTGGTAAAATCAAGCCCGGGGTTTCTGTAATCAAAGAGAGTGGCATAAACGTTGGAATAATCAAGAGTATCCAAGAGCACGGAGAGAGCAGAAATGAAGCTGTTGCTGGAAAAGAGGTTGCAGTATCTATCGAAGGGCCTACTGTTGGAAGACAAATAAAAGAAGGAGATATTTTATATGTGGATATTCCAAAAAAACATGCGAGGATCATAGAGCAGGAGTTATGTGAAACAATACCTGCAGATGAACTTGAGACGTTAAAGGAATTTCTAGAAATAAAAAGGAAAAGTGACCCATTTTGGGCTAGGTAGGTAAAAAAACATGGTGAACTTTAGAGTAGTCATTTCAGATCCCCAGAAGGGAAAGGCATATCAAGTGGAAGTTTCTGAAGCATATTCGGATAAGCTTGTGGGCAAGAGGATCGGCAGCACAGTTGACGGAGAGTTATTTGGACTCCCTGGTTACGAGCTGCAGATCACAGGTGGAACAGATAAAAATGGATTTCCAATGCGAGAAGATTTGTCTGGTGGGCAGCGGCGAAAAGTCTTGACGTTTGGAGGTACGGGCCACCATCCAATAGATAAAGGCCAAAGGAGACGAAAAGCAGTCTGTGGACGAGAGATATCTATTAACATCAGTCAGATAAATGTCGTCATCACGAAGTATGGGCCAAAATCAGTGGAATTATCTTTGGGCGGCGAAAAAGAGAGTTAAGGTGATCTTTCGTCACAACTCTCACTTTTCCCCCCTCATATTTTTTAATCTACGATTTGATTCTTTTTTTAGTTTTTTTCATTTTTAGGTTATCCTAAATATATTTTAGGTTGCCTAAAAAGACATATTCTAAAAAGAATATTTTATAACAATATAACTAGATAATATATTTTGTAATATAACTATTAGAATCAGCCAAATATTTTTATTGATAGTTGATTATATATCTATTTTAGGCTATTTTATGCTACTAAATTAGGTACCATAAATATTATATACAATACAACTTATAAAAACTAAAAAGGAGATTTATTGTAAAACGAATTAACATAGGAGAATAATTATTACAACTTATATAAGAACAAAACTCAGAAAATTTTTGAATAATCGATTTTGACATAATTTGGGTCGTTAAGGGGGGAGTTACACATATAATCACATAAATTCTTATAGATTTTGGAACGATTGAGTTGGCAATAATCAAAATTTTTTAGGTATTTAAAAAGGGTTCCTATATTATTTGTAACAAGGATAAAAAAGAACATCTATCTATTAGATATCATACACATCAAAAAAACTGAAAATAGAAAAATCCATATGTTGTTTGACCTAAAATCAATTGTAATCAAAAAATTCGCTGATTTCAAGATTGAAAAGTTATTTTAAAAGGTTTTTTAAGATAAATAAGGCATAAAAAAGGAATAATAACAAATTAATTCTTTTATAAGGCTTAAAATTATATGGAGTTAGATACATCTGAGATACATCTGAGATTATATTGTTCATCTAAAAAAGAAAAATATAAAATAAAAAAATAAATTAATTAAAATGATTTAATGAATATTTTGTCAAAAATGATTTTATAGAAAAAAGTGAGAGTTAATTGAAAAAAGTGGTATAATTAATATTAAGTTAATTAGGATCATGTTGATTATGGATCACGTGGATTATTCATGTTGATTATACTAATTGAGTTAAATAGATGGATATTAAAAACATAGATTGAAGAGGCGAATACTAGGTGTTAACGTCACCAGAAGTTTAGATAGTTGAAAAAAAAACAGTATAAGAAATTAAAAAAGGGGGTAAGTAAGAACCCATGACTAAAGTAAAAGATGCCCCTAGGACGGCTACTACGCTGATTGTAAGATCACATACTACGGCTAGAATAACACAGTCTCGAGACCCTTATTTGGAACTCATGCATAGACTGTTCCAAGGAGAGGTGACAGCTATGAGGGCTAAAGGTTTTCTCGAGACGGTTGAGGAAAGAAAAAAGGCTGGTCAACCCATATTGGTCAGTGAATGGAGTCTCTTGATAAATGAACTGGATGTCAGCCGCTCTTCTTTTTATTCCATGCGGAATAAATTGTTGGGTGCTGGCCTACTAGAGATAAGGGGAAGAGAATATCATCTGTCCGGAAAGTTTAGCAAAGACTTAGTAGACATGGCAAAGTGGTGGTGGATTACTATTCTGGAAAATTCGCCGGAAGCGCTATGATCCACTGGGATAAACGTCTAGATAAAGTATACACAGGTATGTACTAAATATCAGGTATGACCTTAGCCAGCAGAAACAGTAGGAAGAATTTGAGGTTCATTTTTGATATTATTTAATCTATTCGTAGCTTTCATCTCTGCCCCATATCTGCCTGTTCTGCCGCCATAAAAAGGCATTTTGGTATATTCCTCAGGCATCCCCATATTCATTCTATGCATCTCGTCTCCAAAAAATATAATTATAATGATTAATAATGAGTTTACACAGGGGACATAAGAGTTACACTTTAGAGAAACCATATAGAACTAGGTAGATATGCTACAACCCGTAAAAAAGATATCGATTATGACTTGAGCTTTTCTTTAAGCAACATCAGTTCTTCTATACGTTTCTTCAACTCATCAAACTCTTTTCTCAATGATTCGGCTCGAATAGGTATCTTGTCCATCTTGCGTATTTCTCTGCAATATGGTCCAAGCCTTCTACCTACCTTAGTGGATTCTTTTATACTAAGAGAGTTTCTGCAAGCCAATTCTTCTTTATATATCTTCTCCACCCTCAAACGTAAGGAAGTTGTTTTCTCCTGTAATTCTGTATCTACCTCAGCTTTTGAAATAACTTGAACTTCTCCAAAGGCACTAATCAATACTCTTAATGCATCTGCTATGTTCTTGCCGAGATCGGTAAGCTCAATATACTTCACCCTGCCATCTTGATTAGAGGAGATTAACCCGTAGTGCTCCATTTCGGAGAGCACGCTTGTAGTGTGTGCATATGTGGCATCAACTTCTTTTGAAATGACAGAGGCGTAGGGTTTATTCTGCTTTGCAATCGCTAACAAGATGCTTGCAGGCTTCTCTCTTAGGAAGATGTTTTCGATGCTTTCTTTAACAGTCTCCTTAGGGGCCATATCATTGTCCTCATTCACATGATAAAAAAAATCATTCTTTATTCAAACCTTTATGATAGAGATCTTAATATTAGGAACTGTCTTCAAATCCCATAATAATTTGTTTTCTTTGTGGCATACTTCTGTAGGACAGACTTATCTATAGTAACCTCGTGGATATCAAATCCTTTTTTAACATATATCAAGTTATCTTCATTAATAATTCTGATAATTCTGGCAAAAAATCTCTTTCATTTAATTTTACAAGTGCATCACAATATAAGTGCATCACTGCCTGAGAGAGCTACCATAGTTCTTATAGGTAATTCAACCAGAGAACATGAAAATAGTTATAGTCCTTTAGTAGCATAGTTGAGTTTATCACGAATCACGACTTGATGAAGCAGCCCCGTAGATTAAAATCTCTTTAGCTAATTCTTCGAGGACTTTTTTTGGATCCTTGGCTTTTATAACACCAGATGCGAGCAATACGCCTTCTGTGCCAAGTTTCAGAGCAGTTGCAACGTCCTCACCTTTTGAGATGCCTGCCCCACAAAGTACTCGCACCGCAGGATCCATTTGCTGAACTATTCTAACGGCTCCTGCAACCACTTCTGGGTTTGCTTTGGAAACTGGAATTCCAGTTCCGATCAGCTCAGGCGGCTCTATGGCTATGAAGTCGGGTCTGAGAGCCACCACAGCAGAAGTGGTTGTAAGATTATTAGCACATACGACCGTTATAAGCCCTGCTTTTTTTGCCACTTTTATCGCGACATCTATGTCTGCCAATTTTAATTGCTTTTCAGAGTGATTAATGAGCGTCCCAATCGCTCCCGCTTCTTTTATTGACTCGGCAAGGACATGTCCAGTATGACCGCCTGGAACGATAGCATCGATGTGCTGCGCAAAAACAGGAATTCCCATTTTTGCAATCGTGCAAATGTCCACGAACTGGGGTGCTACGATTATCTCTGCACCAGACTTGTCCCTGAACTCTTTGACCAATTTGGCGATTTTTAAAGCATTTTTGCCAGTGCTCTCAAGATAGGTTTTAAAATTTATGAGGATTACAGGGGTTTTCATCATTGTCCTCTCATCTCAGAAATCAGTCATCACCCTAAACTGATCGATTTCTTCCTTCATCAGCTCGAGGAAACGCCGTGTCATGCCCTCGATGTCTTTTGCCTTGGTGATGGCCCTGCCAACGATGAGGATGTCTGCACCTGCTTTGATCGCTTCTTTAGCGTTGTCGGCCATGATACCGCCTGCTACTGCCACCAACATCTTATCCGAAAGAAGTTTAATCCCTTTAATATCACTCCACGCATGCTTTATGTCCTTGGATTCTACATCTATCGCCCTATGTAGTTCAACTACATCCGGCATAATGGTTAATCGCTCTAGTAAGCCCTTAGGATCACCAACGTTTAGCATATCTATGACAGAGCAAATTCCAGTTTTTCTAGCCTCTGTTATCACTTTTTCAATGGTCGCAGGAGGTGCTAATCCAGATACGACGAGCGCATCGGCGGTGGCGTCTGCCGCCATTCTGGCCTCTAGGTTACCGACGTCCAGCGTCTTAAGGTCTGCAACGATGAACGCATCCCTTCGAATCTCCCTCATCTTCTGAATTATATCTAAGCCATATCTTTTTATCAGTGGCGTACCAGCCTCTAAGATCAAGTGGTCGCTCTCTGGTAACTCTTCGAGCACCTTTTTAGTTAACTCTAGGCTTGGTATATCCAACGCGACCTGCAAGTAGGGTGGATCCCACAATTTCGCAATCTTGAAACCCATGATCGGATGAGTAGATCGATCTTTTTCATACATTATTTTATCCACCGAGGGGAATCCTTCCATAGCTCGTTGTATTGCTAGTTTTGTAGCCCCATAGTTATAGCGGTAAATCTTACCATAGTCCTCTGCCTCTGGATGGATAAAAACGCTCACTATTAGGACTAAGTCCTCTGCTTTACCTTTAGGAATCAAACCCTCTTCCACCGCATCTGCCACAGCCTTTGCAATGGCCGTCTGTGCAGGTCCGAAAACTTGCGCAGCCTGCTCTAGATTTTGCACGGTGACCTTTGGAACGACCAACGTGGATGGCTTGGTTGGTAGATTTGGTCTGATGACTGCTAAGAGCGGAGTGTGCCCAGCAGACATATGAGACATCGCGTTGACAAATGCCGCCCCTATTGGTCCATTTTTATCCCCAATGATCAAATCAATATGTGCGATCTCTGGTTCTTCACCGATCAATGCTTCGCCTAATAAATACAAAGTGACACCCTCTTCAAGGTTGAACCAGAAGATATATATCGTTTTTTATTGGACATACAATATAACGCCGCAGGAAGGGTAAGAAAGACACCGATGAAGACGACATACAAATGACGGCTTTTATCCATGTGATTTAGAGTATATATATGTGTAGGTGCCAAAAACCTTTGAACAAGAAAATCTCAAAAGATTTAGACATTAAAAGTCAATTGACATAGGATGCGATCACTAGGGAGACGTTCTCTACTTTAACAAAATGCGGAACGACGCCTTACCCTAAAAACATGTTCTGGGGGGTATGATTTTGAAAAAGCAAGTGTGAGAATACAAGTCACAGAATGTTTATTCAGTAGCGATTTGCTATTTTTTTTTGACGTTTCGATCATGCCGGGAGCGCGAGTCGAACGCGCGGTCTTCAGGTTATGAGTCTGACGCCTTAACCAACTAGGCCACCCCGGCTTGTTCTACAGTCGACATAAAATGACATAATAGTTGTGGTCTCCGAAAGGTTTATTGTGACTGAGATATTTTAAAGTAGACATATTAGGTGAATAGATGAAAAAATTAGCAGTATCAGTATTGGATGATACAGACGAGGAGTCTGTAGGAATATTGATGGACCTGGGGCTTAAGAGAAATGTTGCTAGGACACTTATGTATCTGGCTAACACAGATGATGTTACCTCTAGAAGCATAGAACTCGGAGCAGACCTAAGGCAACCTGAGGTAAGCATCGCTATGCGGAAATTAAAAGAGGAAAATTGGGTTGTTGTACGAGACATCAAGAGAGAGGGCAAAGGCAGACCTTTAAAGAGCTACAAATTAGCTGTTTCCATCGAAGATATTATCACCCGTCTTGAAGAAATGAAGCGGCAACAGGCAGAAAAGGACATTGAAAACATAAAAAAGCTACGTAAGTTAAGTCACATATCATGACTTTTTTAAGACTTCCACCCCTTTCTTTCTCCCGATGTGTACCTCATCCACGTTTGTGAAAATACCATGCCCGATTACTCCAATGATGTTTGATAGGTGCTTATCAAGCTCTTTTGGATCCATTATCTCACCAAAGTCCACATCTAACACAAAATTACCATTGTCCGTTATCACCGGTCCGTCCTTTTTTCGAGCTACCCTCAACCTAGGAACGCCCCCCAACTTTGTCACTTGTAGTTCCACAAGCCGCAGAGCATAAGGCAGGACCTCCAATGGAACTGGACAGTTCAGTATATCTACCATTTTGCTCTCGTCCACTATAACAATAAATCTACTTGCAGAAGATGCCATAATCTTTTCACGTGTATGTGCAGCTCCCTGACCTTTGACGCAGTTCAGCATCGAATCAACTTGGTCTGCCCCATCTATAGCAATATCCACAACTGGATGCGCCCATAATGTCGTAAGCGGTATTCCTGCTTGAATTGAAAGCAGCTCTGTCTGGTGAGATGTGGGGATTCCAAGAATATCTAAGCCCTCTTTGACTTTCTTACCCAGATCCCTGATTACATATTTAATCGTCGAGCCTGTGCCTAGCCCAACTACCATCTCATCTTGGACCAAGTCTGCTGCAGATTTGCCTACTGCTTCTTTCTCTTTATTTGCCATCAGAGCTAGATTGGCATGCATGATAAAAAAACTTATCACGACAAATGATTGTTAGATTAAACCATGGTTAAAATACTTGTGATATATTACTCGAAGACCGGGCATACTGAGGAACTTGCTAAAGCCGTAGCAGAAGGTGTAAAAGATGCGGGAGGGGTTGCGGTCCTAAAAAAAGTGAGCGAAGTTGAGGTGGATGAACTACCCACTTATGACGGAATAATCATTGGCTCTCCAGTCTATTTTGGGAATATGGCGGCAGAGGTCAAAAGGCTTATCGATGACTCAATCAGCGTTCGCCGAAAATTAGAGGGGAAAGTCGGCGCCACATTCGTGACATCTAGGCACAGAACCGGTGGAAAAGAGACAACCATGCTTTCCATATTGGAAGCGATGTTGATACACGGCATGGTCGTCGTCGGCGACCCCATCGAAGTTGGTGGGCACTATGGCGCAGCTGGGACTGATGAACAAGCTAAAAAAGAGGCTTTTGGGCTTGGAAAGCGCGTGACAATGATCGCAGAAAAATTATAAGTTCATTTAAGTATATAAGGCAAATATTAAATATAGGTTCATCAAATTGTGTATGGAGTGAATTTGGGTGTCCCATCCCCTCTAGATAAACGCCTAAATTCACTCTTCACGATTTTTTTGGACTTATCTAGGAGAGAACAATGGCTAAGAAAACAACAGACAAAGGTACAACATCAGAGAGTTGTATATCCTGTGGGGTTAGGCTCACAGAGAAAGGGTTTACTCGGTTTCTGTGCCCAGAGTGTGGAGAAGGGATAGGAAGATGCACGAGATGCCGACAACAGAGCAACCCTTATAGTTGTGCTAAATGTGGATTTATAGGGCCCTGAGGTGAACCTTTTGTATGTAGCAGCTACAATAAAAATAATGCCAAAAGACCCGGATATCGACTTTGAAAAGCTCAAGGCAGACATAAGGGCAGCCGTGCCAGAGGGCGCAAGATTGCAGGGATTTGCAGAAGAGCCGATAGCATTTGGCTTAAAAGCGCTAATAGCTGCCATAATTGTGAAAGACGAAGAGGGCGGAACCGAAATAGCAGAAGAGTCATTCGCGAAAGTTCATGGCGTAGAGAGCGTACAGGTCATTGAGCTCAGCCGAATCTAAATAGATGGGGCTCGTAGCTCAGTGGAAGAGCACCACGTTCGCAACGCGGGGGCCGCGGGTTCAAATCCCGCCGAGTCCATTTACTTGTGTGAGAATATGAACGGCGAATTGATAGGTGACAAGGTAATATTAGGTGGTGAAGCCCTAAAAGAGTTATATGATACCAGTTACTATGGGCGCCCTAGAGAAGACACCCTAGAATTATCATTAACAGAAGCATCATATCTGCTGGAAAGGGCAAAAATCACCATCGTTTTAGATCAACATTCCCTGAGCTTTACGGAGTTTTTCAAGATAGCTTCCATGCGAATGGAAAATTTCGAACTGAAATACCTCGTTTACAAGGACCTTAAGGAAAGGGGGTACCATGTACAGCCGAGCACAACTGATTTTCGACTATATCCGAGGGGTAAAAGGCCTGGTGAAACCCCAGCGGAGGATTTTGTGCATGTGATATCAGAGCGAAAACCCCTGCCCTTGACAGAACTGATATTTTTTATGGAAACTGCAGAAAATGTACGAAAAGGAATATTGTTAGCGGTAGTGGACGAGGAAAGTGAGGTAACTTTCTATGAGGTCAAAAGGGCAATGATGAAAGGAGATATGAAACCCGTAGAACATATTAAAGAGGATGCCATACTATTGGAGGATAGGGTCGTGATATTTGACTCAAAGCTGGCTCACTTCCTTTACCATAATGGCTTCTTCGGAAAGCTCCTAGAAGAGAGGTTACAATTATCTTTAGTTGAATCTGCATACTTGCTAAAAAAGAAGATCATCAAGATCGTTGATCGAAGTGGGCATGAACTTAGTCTAAGGCAATTCACAGGGGTTGCAACCAAAATTGAGCCCACTTTCAAAAGGAAACTCAATATCTACGAGGACATGAGAAATAAGGGAATGGTTGTAAAGACAGGTTTCAAGTTTGGAAGTCACTTTCGTGTCTATAAGAAAACAGAGCCTATGAAAAGGTTACAACACTCAGAATATTTGGTGCACACAATTCCAGATGACCATGTATTTTTGTTACCTGAGATGTCGCGTGCCATAAGGCTTGCTCAGAGCGTTAGAAAGCAGATGATCTTTGCTTATATAAAGGATAAAAAGGTAAAATACATTGATATTGGGAGGGCCAAGCCATGATGCAGAAAATAAAGCTCAATCCATGGAGCACGAATTTCATAGAAGATTATTCTAAGTTATTTGATGAATTTGGTGTATCCCCTTTTGAGGATCTGTTGGCAAAGGTGCCCAATCCACACCCCTATATGAGAAGGCAAATAATCTTTGGTCATCGCGATTATCAATCCATTTTGGATGCGATGCATTCAAATAAGCCCTTCGGCGTCATGAGCGGATTTATGCCATCTGGTCCAGTGCACCTAGGACATAAGATGGTGATGGATGAAATCATATGGCACCAACGGATGGGTGCAGACGCATTCTTCGGAATAGCTGATATGGAGGCACATGCTGTGCGAGGAGTCTCATGGAAAGAATGTACTGAGAGGGGCATCAACGAGTATATTCTTAGCTTGATAGCACTTGGATTTGAACCGAGTGGTAGAATCTATTTTCAATCAAAAGACAGCTTTGTCAAAGATCTGGCCTTTGAGTTGGGTATAGAAGCAAATCTCTCTGAGATGAGTGCAATCTATGGTTTTTCCGGCGAGACCAATATTTCACACATGGTCAGTGCGCTTGTTCAAAGTGCAGATATTCTCCATGCACAGCTGAGGGTATATGGTGGACCCAAACCAGTTGTGATTCCTGTGGGATTTGACCAAGATCCCCATATCAGACTTACGCGGGATATAGCAAGCCGGATGAGGATGTTCAAAGTGGAACAACGCGAGGATTACATTAGTGTGAGGGCAAAGCATCCTAACAAAGAGGCAATGTATGAAATAGCTGATAGCTTGGAGGGTGACGTTAAAATTTATGCCGAGCACGTGGACATTTACGACAATAAAGATGTAATGAAGATCGAGTCGGTTGTACGTGCTGTGGAAATTGAGCATGGAGGATACGGATTGCTCCTTCCTTCTTCGATATATCATCGTTTTATGAGCGGGCTGACGGGAGGGAAGATGTCGAGCAGCTCTCCCGACAGCATAATCGCTCTCACAGAATCCCCTGATGTTGCAGCAGAAAAGGTTAAGAAAGCAAAAACTGGTGGGCGCGTAACCCTAACGGATCAACGCAAATTGGGCGGTGAACCCCAAAAATGCACTGCCTATGAACTGTTGCTTTTTCACCTGATAGAAGATGATGCCCACATAGCACAAATATTTACTGAATGTAAAGAGGGTAAACGCACCTGTGGAAGTTGCAAGGCACTTGCTGCAGAATTAATGGTTAAATTCCTGAAGGAGCATCAGGATGGGCGTGAGCGCGCAAAAGAGCGATTGGATGAGTACGGGCTGAAGCTATAGGGCATATAAAAAACTTCTTTTTTGATATTAAATTAAGTATTTTTGTTATATTGCTTTTTAAATTCTTCAATTGTGAATTTATCTTGAGGATTTCTCTCAAATTTATTTAAATAATCCTCGAATGCAAATGAGTATTTTAAGCGGTATAAAGGCACGGTAAATATACTTTTCGGCTTTGCTGGTGATCCACCAATCCCAATAATTAACATTAGTCAAAAAAAGAGACTTGATCATGTCAGTGTGTTTATAGGCTTGGTTAACCAAACCTACAAAGATTTCTCAGGACGTCCAGATACCAAACTACCTTCCTATCAAGAGAAATGCGAGAGAGAGAGAGACATTAAGCGTTAATTAATTAGTATATATGGTAAAATCACACACAAAGAATATATCGCTTAATTGATTAGGAAAGATTCTGAAAAGTAAGACTCTAACAGCCAACACGATAACCGCTTTTCCCCCTGTGTTTCAATCCTTGTTTTTTCCTTCGGTCCTCAATTCTGGAATTAAATAAATTATAAAATCCTCCACCAATATTCCCACAACCAATTGATGCTATTTTCATTTCGAAAATAGGAAATATATTGGAGTATAAATAATTTAGGAATAAGTTCTTATAGGTTTCTAGTAACTAGGGGACTTTCTCCTTCTAAATTTTGGTTTTCCCATTCCTTGTCGTCCAAAAGGAGATGGCTTATGGCTTCGTCTTCTAGGCGATTGATGTAAATCGATTTTTTCTATAAATGGTTTTTCCGCTTTTTCAATTGTTAAATCAAATTCTCTCAAAACACGATTATAATAATCATGGTCCATCGGGCTTAGAAGATTAATAACTTTACCAGATGCACCTGCCCTTGCAGTCCTTCCAATTCTGTGTATATATTGTTTGCTGTCATGAGGTATATCATAATTATACACATGAGAAACATTTGGTATGTCAAGGCCTCGGGATGCAACATCTGTGCAAACCAGAACAAAAACATCCGCAGAATGGAATTTTGACAAAACCTTGGTCCTTTGATATTGTGTAAGCCCGCCATGAATGCCCATTGCATTAATCCCTACTTTGTTTAAATTTTTTGAAACAATATCCGTATAGGAGCGTGAATTGCAGAACACCATTACAAGTCCACCTTTTTCCTGTTTCAGAAGATGAAACAAGAGAGAAAATTTTATATTTGGAGTAACATCATAGTAAACCTGTTTGAGGAGTCTGGGGTCAACATAACAATCTAAACTTATTCTTACGGGATTGTTCATAAATTTTCTCGTCAGATTTTCAATATTAGGAGGAATTGTTACAGAAAACAATAGTGTTTGTTTTTTTCTTGGGCACTGACTCATAATTGCAGTAACATCATCAAGAAAACCCATGTCAAGCATTCTGTCTGCTTCATCGAGCACTAATATCTTAATCCTCGAAAGATTAAGAGACCTTCTCTGAAGATGGTCAAGAATCCTTCCAGGAGTTCCCACAACAATATCAGCTTTTTTCAAGGCCTCAAACTGCGGATTTATTGATACACCACCGTAAATCGCAGTGATACTCATTCGCTTGTGTTTTGAGTAATCCTTTAAGTCTCCATGAATCTGTTCAGCAAGCTCTCGGGTTGGTGCTAATATAAGTGACTGTATCCCCTGCCCTGCCTCAATATTTTGTATTATACCCATTCCAAATGCAAGAGTCTTTCCAGACCCTGTTGCACTTCCAGCAATTACGTCTTTTCCTTCCAGTATATGGGGCAAAGATTTTTCCTGTATTTCAGTCGGTGTTTCAAATCCTAAATCGTTAATTGACATTAGATTTTCATCCACTATACCTAAATTTTTAAATTTTATCATTTTTTTCCCAATTTGTCAAGAACAACCGATGTATTCAGCAGTAGCATGACTTTAGTTTATATTTCCACTTTAAGTGGTTCTTGAGCACAATCAGAAATATAACACCTTCCAAAAAAAGATGTCGAACATGCGTCCTCGTGTCAATAGACCACTGATATATTTCTGACATATCAAGAAATAGTAAATTTTTGTATTTGCTTTCCTTAATATTCACTTTATTAACAATTTCATAAAAATCCACTAAAGGAGGATTTTTGGGATGCTCAGAGACTAGCCTGTGCTTTTCTCCGACATTTAACTGTTATAAGCTATTAGCTCGTCGATTGAATAAGATGGTCTGGACTTAGTATATAAACTTAACTGAAAAAGGACGATTTTCTTATTTGCATCGGTGTTTGTATTTTTAATACCCACATCCACAAAAAAAATAAGTGAGATAGATTTTTCCCAAATTCAATTTTAGGTAACTCTGTCAACAATTTTTTTTGCAATAGGAGAAACTATCAAAGCGGTTGGAAGTGCGACAATGAACCCCACTAAAAATGATCTACCCCATATTATGATGAAATTGGGGACAAGACCTACAGCCACATAAGTCATAACCATGGACATGGCAAAAGACATCATCAAGGCCATAATCATACTAAATAACAGTGTCGAATACTTTTTTGATACCTTCATTGAAATGAGGGACTACGTATTGATATGTTAAATTTCTCGAATTAATTTAGTATCAAAGGCAAAAAAGAGATAAGACATAGGTATCCTACCCAAGCCTGCCGCTTCCAGCGATGTATTGGTGAATAACTTTGGCGGCGAAATGCCCGTTATACGGGGCAGTTCAGCTTGATTCAGTGGCAAAGATAGACGAACTGATACCCAGTTGAGCGGTGGAGTGATTGATTAGATAAGGAGATATATATTTGCATGATGGCTGCGAATCGTCAAATGGCGAGGTAAAATGGGAAATTACGGGAAACATGTCTTTGTCTTAGGCGCTGGAGCATCCCATGAGTCAGCTAATATTCCTCTGGGAAAGGATCTGGTTTGGAACTACCATGTTGATTGTGGGCTGCTCGTTCCCTATGACAATACGGGACCAGACCTTCGTGAGGAGAATGAAAATTTCACAAACTATCGTAAGTTTCTTGAATTAGCTGCATCAATTTTCCCAGAATTCAAATCCCTCCCTAAGAAATGGGATAATCGGGGTATGAATGTTTTCCGTTTATACAGCAGGCTAGAAAAACGGCACTACATTGATGAGTTGCTTGAGCTTCTGCAGAAACAGGGTAACAAGGAAGGGGCTAAACTTGTTAAGTATCTCATATTTGAGCATATAGCACAGGCCAGTTTTAATCGTCCAAATACATCGTATAAAAGATTCGTGAAAGAAATCTTGAAAATTAAGCGGCCGCAAACCACGTCGGTAATATCACTGAACTTTGATTGCATGTTACAGGAGAAAGAATTCATTAATGAGGTATACTTCGATTATTTGATTAATTTTGATTGGATTGATCACAACAGAACACAGTTTTATAGATGCAGTAACCCCATTCCCTTAATAAAGTTGAACGGTTCACTGGATTGGGGTATATGCGAGAATTGTGGAAGGCTTCATTTGTATTATCCATTTATGTATAGGACGTTCTACAAAAATAAAGCATGTACCAAGCAACAATGTGGAGGGGGAGTTACTCCATTCATCGTTATTCCACATGAGAAGTACGGGGAGAAGATAAATTCTCTGTGGAATATTGCCAAAAATCATTTGAAGGATGCAGATCAGGTTACTGTTATCGGATACTCATTTCCAGAATACGACAAAGATGTGATTAAGCTATTTCAAGACTCACTGAATACCAATGTTCGCATTGAAGTGGTAGATAAGTGTCAAAATGATCAAAAGAAAAAACAAACTGAGTATCTCAAAAAGAAGTATATGGAATTGTTTAAACTGTCAATTGAAATCATCACACTGGACGGATTTAGTGACTACCTAGACATTCAGGGAAATCAAGCTGATATCCGAAGGACTAGCAATCAGAAGGGGGAAAGATAAATCATGAAATGCCCCAACTGCGGGTTTGAATACGAGGACAACTTTTATGGCCATTTGGGGGGGCAATACTGCCCAAACTCTCTGCTTCCTAACACCCGATTCTTTTTTTTATACTGACAAGAAGCTTACCAAACCAAGAAAAAGTTGAGCGTTTTAATTATGCTGACTATTCCCTGTATTCAATCTCCAGTGGCTTAGGTGGCAAGGGGAAAAGGCTCTTGAACTTTTCAGGATCTTCTGCGGCCTCTTTGAGTCGTTTTTTCCGAGATGTGCCTGATCAAAGGTACCATATAAAAGGATTATTTTATGAAAATAAGGAGTATATAGGATTACTAGTGTAGGGAGTTAATAGAAACTATAAAAAAAAATAAAATTTAAATGAAAAAGGAATGATTTGGACTTAATTCATCCAAATATCATTCCCATACCTGTTGCAGCCGAATCCTCTTCAGCCTGGATCTTTTTGATTATATGTTTAGACTCCTTTCCAATGAGCTTCTTAATCGGCAAATCGACAAATAACTCACCGATTTCTTTGATTTTCTCAGGCGTTCCAGATATGTACAAAAAGTACCCTTTACGATCTGATTCCAGTAACTTGCATTCCCGAACTATGTAGCCTGTTCGCTTGAGGAGATCGTTCTCCAATACCTTATCCACATCTTTCTTTACATCATAGCCACAGAAATATAGTATCTCCAAACGCTTCCCTCCATACCATAGTCAACCACATATACACTACTTAGGATAAAACTATGGTCTGTAAAAGTTTTAACTTTTCCTTCTGGACCAGGTCCAAGTGGCTTACCTGCCCCATTAGCTTATCTAACCCCTTATTATTAACGATCTGGAAATCAAAGAAAGATCATGCTAAACCTAGAGCTGAGCATGCCTCGACCAGATATTACAAGTGCCCTCGTGGGAGACCATGCAAGGTCCTAGTGGGTGCTCTGGCCTACACACTTTCAAGAACATTGGACATGAAGAAGGGTTTATTTTTCCTAAGATGACCAAATGACAGCTACAGCCAGGTACCATATCCCTTGCTGATCCCGTTTCAATATTGTATCTGAGGCGCGCATCGCAATCGACAAATTCAGACTTCAATCGGTATGCTGAAGATGGAATGCTTCCAATCCCCCTCCAACATCCGTCAACCACGTCGAAAACCTCTTTGAGAATGCCCTGGGCTTTAACGTTGCCCTCTCTGGTTACTGAACGGGCATATTCGTTGTCAAGTCTGGCACCATATTTCATCTGTTTCAGTAGCATGAGAATTGCCATCAAGATATCCATGGGTTCAAATCCAGCTACAACTGTGGGCATATTATGGGTCTTAGGAAATATGCTGAATGCATCAGCTCCGATAATAGTCGCCACATGTCCCGGACAAATGAAGCCATCTATTTGAATGTCATTGATGCCCAAGAGTAGTTTCATCGCCGGTGGAATCAACCTATGTGAGGTGAGAAAGCTTAGATTTTTAGGCGGGCCTCTCAGAATCTCAGCGGCAACCGTTGGTGCTGTTGTCTCAAAGCCTATTGCAAAGAAGACAAAATTCTTATCATGCTCTTTCATTGCCATCTTCACCGCATCGGTAACACCGTAAACGATACGTACGTCTCCACCGGTTGCTTTCGCATCCGAAAGTGACATCTTAGTCCCAGGAACCCTAAGCATATCGCCAAAGGTCATTACCGTCAAACCATGCTGTGCAAGCCAAATAGCCTCGTCTATTTCCCCTGCAGGAACGATGCAAACAGGGCAACCCGGACCAGCTATCACCTCTATAGTGGGGGGAAGAAGTGAACGTAACCCGAAACGCGTAATAGCAAACTCATGCGTACCGCAGACATGGCAGAATTTCACATGATCCTTCGGAGCTAACTCCTTAATCTTGCTGACGATTACCTGGGTTAAGGCTGGATCTTTAAACACAGAAACTAAGATAGCATAAGAACAATTATAATTATTGCCCCCATATGTCAAGGATTAGTACAATGGCTCGAATTAACCAAAATGACTTAACCACTGATGAAAAACGCATTCTGTTGGCATTGACCAAGGTCGAATCCACTAGCCCAGAAAAACTTGCATCGCTAGCAGAGCTTAACGTCGAGACTGCGATGAGATCTGCGTTCCTACTTGAACAGAAAGGATTCTCAAAGATTATTGAGAAAACAACCGAAATATACTCACTTACCCCAGAAGGAATTCTTTACGCAGAAAAAGGGCTTCCAGAGCAACGGATCATCGAGTTCATGGATGGCAAAGAGACTTTTTTGTCCAAACTCATAGAGGTATTCTCCGACCAAGAGGCCAAAATCGCGCTGGGCTGGCTCAGAAAAAAAGAGTGGGCGTCCATCGAAAAGCGTAAAGACGAGGTGATCATCACCCCTTTGAGCATAACGAGGGACCCCCAGAAAGAGATACTGAATCTGTTGCATATGAAAAATACAGACCTCAAGCGATTTGACCCCGAGGTAATCAAGGCTCTTCTGAACAGAAATCTGATCGTTGCAACAGAGAAGAGCGATCGGGCCATAAGCCTCACAGATGAGGGGCGCAGATTGGTGGCAAGAGGTATCGAAATTATCGAGGAGATCACCCAATTGACACCATATTTGATTCGATCTGGTAAATGGAAGGAGAAACATCTGCGTGCATATGATGTCAACGCACCAGTACTCGAGGTTTTTGGAGCCAAGGAGCACCCCTATCGAAGGCTGCTGGATCAAATGCGCAAGATATTTTTGGAAATGGGCTTTGAGGAGATCAGGGGGGACATAGTGCAGACTTCTTTCTGGAATTTTGATGCACTGTTCCAGCCACAGGATCATCCTGCCAGGGAAATGCAGGACACCTTCTACCTTGATTCCAGGGGAGATATACCAATGGAACTTGCACAAAAGGTGAAGGTTATGCATGAGCAGGGCGGAGACATTGGTTCGACTGGTTGGGGCGGCAAGTGGAGCCTGGAGCTGGCAAGGACGGAAGTGCTCAGGACGCACACCACAGCAATAACGATCAAGCATCTCTCCGATAACCCGGATCCGCCTGTGAAAGCGTTCTGCATAGGACGCGCCTATAGGAGAGAGACAATTGATTCAACGCATCTGCCAGAGTTTACGCAACTAGAAGGAGTTGTGATGGATGAGGCTGTCTCATTTAAGAATTTGTTGGGATGTTTAGCTGAGTTCTATAAACGGATGGGATTCGAAAAATTACGCTTTAGACCCGGATACTTCCCTTATACTGAGCCATCTGTAGAGCCTGAAGTGTACGTAGAGGGTTTAGGCTGGATTGAACTCGGGGGGGCAGGAATCTTCCGTCGCGAGGTCACAGCACCACTTGGAATAAGGTATCCAGTATTGGCATGGGGCCTTGGCGTTGGTAGATTAGCGATGCTGCGTCTGGGGCTAAAAGACCTTAGAGACCTCTATAGATCAGACATGGATTGGCTTTGGAGGTGCCCGATATGCCAATGGTGACACTGCGCTATGAAGACTTGGAGAAGTTAATCGGCACAGATAAGAACACAATCATCGATAGGATGCCAATGATCGGTGCTGATGTTGAACGCATCGATGTAGACCATGCTGATGTGGAGTTCTTTCCAGACCGTCCGGACCTCTTCAGCATCGAGGGCGTCGCCAGAGCGATGCGCGGTTTTTTGGAGATAGAAACAGGATTGTCCAGATATGATGTAAAAAGTTCAAAAGTCTCAATCACGATAGATGAGTCCATTAGACCGATAAGACCGCATCTCGCCTGTGCCGTTGTCCGTGATTTGCACCTAGATTCTAACAGCATTGAGCCTTTGATGAGCTTACAAGAGCATCTGCACTGGGGCATTGGGCGCGATCGAAAGAAGGTGTCCATTGGCGTCCATGATCTTTCAAAGATAAAACCACCATTTTTATACAAGGCGGCTGACCCTAACATTGAATTTGTACCACTTAATTTTGACTATCCCCTTTCGATGCGCAAGATACTTGAAATCCATCCAAAAGGATTCAAGTTCGCGCATATACTTGACGGGATGAAACGCTATCCCCTGATAGTCGACGCTGCTGACAACGTATTGTCCTTCCCGCCAATCATCAACTCTGCATTGACCATGGTCACCGATACGACAAGAGATTTGTTCATCGAAGTAACTGGAACTGATGCGTCCGTTGCCATAGCACTGAACATCGTGGTAACTGCACTTGCAGAAAGGGGCGGTAAGGTTGAATCAGTCAAGATATTTTCAGACGGGGGCGTGCGCAAGACGCCTAACCTATCCCCCACAATTAGGTCGCTCCAAGTTAAGGATGTGAACTCACTTCTCGGTTTAGATTTGAATGCAGAAGAAATCGCAAGAAACCTCAAGAAGATGAGGTTCGGCGCAACCATCCATGAAGATGAGATCGATGTGGAGGTACCGGCATATAGGGCAGACATATTACATGCCTGCGATTTGATCGAGGATGTTGCCATCGGATATGGATATGATAGATTCAAACCGGAATTTCCAGAAATCGCTACGATAGGCAAAACACATTGCATCGAGGATAAATTTGAATTGCTACGGGATGTCATGATCGGCTTGGGCTTTTCAGAGGTTATGACCTTCACGCTCACGAACGAAAAAGTGCACTTCGACGACATGAGGCGACCTAAAGTGGAGGTAACAAGGGTCAAGCATCCGATCAGTATAGACCAAACCATAGTCAGGTCGTCCATTCTTCCGAGCCTAATGGAGATTTTGTCTTTAAACAAGCACCACGGGCTTCCGCAAAAGATATTTGAAGTTGGAGAAGTCCTACTCAACGGAAAAAATGCACAGCGATTGGCATGTATTTCCATGCATTCCACAGCTAACTTTGCCGAGATAAAATCCATTGCCGAGTCGGTGCTGAGAGAGTTCAGAACAGAATTTACCATAGAAGAGGCAGAAGATACGGCATTTTTAGAGGGGCGGAGAGCCCGCATTCTAGTGGATAGTTGCAACATAGGGGTATTCGGTGAGATCCATCCAGACGTGATTCTGAGTTTTGGATTGGACCAACCTGTTGTGGCCTTCGAGCTGGACATCAGCTAGGCTTACCTATTGGAATAAGGTATAAAGGCTCGTTTCCCTCACCCACATCGAGGATTCTGCGGACCTCGTCATCGAGGAAAGCACCTATTACGGTGCAGGCTAATCCCAAAGATTCTACCTGCAGGTAAATGTTCTCGCCAACATGACCTGCTTCCATGTGCACATATCTTTCTCCTCGGGCCCCGTATTGGGAGGCGGTCCTTTCGTATATCGCGCATATTACCAAAATTATTGGTGCATCTTTGACCCATATCTGGTTCAAAGTTGATGCAGACGCCATCTCGAGTCGCAGGTCACCTTCTCTGTGTGGTTCAAGAGAGTGTCCCTCGGCATCGTAGTGATATACGCCCTCTTTCAGTCCCTCAACTTTACCCACCAATATGAAGAGCTCCAATGGATAGAGGGCACCGGCGCTGGGTGCAGCCCTAAATCCCCTTGAGTCAGTGATGCCCTGAGCTGCCCATAACAGTTGAGATAATTGATTGAGACTAATAAATGTGGATTCGAATCTCCGAACGGACCTCCTGCCGGCAATTGCCCTTTCCACTGACACCTCTCCGTCTTTACTGGGTTCAGGCAAAAGTATCTTAGATTCCGCTTTCAGGTAGTTGTAGGCTCCTAGGGTAAACGATGTTGCGCCCATGAATCCCAGAATCTTGAGGATGCCTCTTCTGGTCCATTTCAACGCCATCATCTGTCTCTTGGTTAACTTAGGATAAAAATAGATTACTTAAACAAATCAGGAACCAAATCAGATGTAGAGATAGATCAGATGTAGAGATAGTCGTGAGAGATAAAACACCCCCATAGTTAATACACATTAAGCATTACATTGAATTCATGCGAACGATCGACTGGAACGATGAAGATAGTAGTGTCGTGTTAATAGACCAGACGAAATTGCCCAAGGAGTATATGGTGCTTGAATGTAAAGATGTGGGTGCCCTGACCGAGGCGATAAAATCCCTAAAGGTTAGGGGTGCGCCTGCACTGGGCGTTGCCGGTGGATTTGGCATCGCACTGGCTGCGCATACCAGCCATGCCCAAGGTCCAAAGGATTTGATGCAAGACCTTGAGGGCGCAGCACAAATTTTGAAGGGTACCAGACCAACTGCAGTTAACCTGTTCTGGGGCATCGATCGCGTTCTCAGCAAAGCGAACGCCGGTCATTCCATCACACAAATAAAGGAATTCACGCTAGAGGAAGCCAAGAAAATGGCAGACAAGGACGTGCAGAAGTGCCGAGATATCGGCAAGCATGGCGAGGCATTGTTGGAGGATGGCGACGTCGTTCTGACGCATTGCAATGCTGGCAGGATGGGTTGTGTTGACTGGGGCACAGCCCTCGGGGTTGTAAGATCAGCCATAGAAAAAAGCAAGAGAATAAAGGTCATCGCATGTGAAACTCGTCCATTAAACCAAGGCTCAAGGATAACTGCCTGGGAACTCATCCAAGACAAAATTCCTGTTACGCTGATTACCGACAGCATGATCGGGCATGTGATAAAATCCGGAGACGTCGATAATGTGATCGTCGGCGCAGACAGAATCGTCGAGGACGCGGTCTTCAATAAAATCGGAACCTATACGTTATCCATCGTGGCGAAAAAGCATGGCGTACCATTCTATGTGGCCGCCCCCTCATCCACCTTTGACTTTGATAGGCATGCAGTGGATATAAAAATCGAGGAGCGCGATCCGTCAGAGCTTAAGTACTTCGGATGCGAGCAGATCGCACCTCTGGAAGTGAATGCCTATAATCCTGCCTTCGATGCCACGCCGATGGAGAATGTGAGCGCCATAATAACTGAATATGGGATATTATACCCGCCTTTCGTATTTGAGGAGATAAAGGAGAAATGGGCAGGGTTGAAATGACAATTTCAATGGATATTTAATTTAAGATATGCTCTAATTTAGCAGATGAGATAGAAATGAAAACATGTGCATATACCTTCCGGAATGGAGAGAAATGTACGGAGGAGACCCGGCAAAATTCTGAGTTTTGCATACTTCATACTGAACTCCCAGAAGATGAAGAAAGTGAAGAGTTTAGGGAAATAAACGAGCTAAAAGAGAAGAAAGTTGAAGAAAAAGTAAGCAAAGAAGATTTTAATTTTGAAGGTGCGAGATTACTTGAAGTCGATTTTTCGGAGATAGAGATTAAAAATAATCTGGATTTTACTGATGCGAAGATTAAAAATAATCTGGATTTTAATCTTGCCGTTATTAGAGAATATGCTGCGTTTGATGGAGCTGAAATATGTGGAGAGGCTCATTTTGTGAGAACTAAGATAGATGCAATTGTTGCTTCGTTTAATAAAGCTAAGATAGGTGGTAATGCTTTCTTTATGGCAGCTGAGATAGAAGGAGATGCTTCATTTGCAGAAGTTAAGATTAGTGGAAATGCTTTGTTTGAAGCAGCTAAAATAAGAGGAGGTGCTTTTTTTCAGAAAGCTAGCATAAGTAAAGATATTTCATTTAATGCAGGGAAGATAGGCGGAATTGTTTCATTTCAGGACGCTACGATAGGCGGGATTGTTTCATTGGCGGGAGCTGATATAAGTGGAATTGCCTTGTTTGAGAGAGCTAACATAGGTAAAGATGTTTCGTTGGTGAAAACTAAGATAGTTGGAGATGCTTGGTTTCCGAAAACTAAGATAGGTGGAGATGTTGCATTCCAAGAAGCCGAAATAGGTAGAGATGTCTCGTTTAATGGAGCCGAGATAGGTGGTAGAACTATTAGGTTTGATCGTGCTGAAATAAAAGGAGAATTAAGTTTTAAAAAAGCGAAGTTCAAAAATCCAAAAGCCCAAGAAGATGCATGCAGAACAGCAAAAAATATTTGGGCAAAATTGGGAGACAGGGATGAGGAAGATTGCTATTTCCGTCTTGAAATGGAAGCAAAAAGGAAACAGAAAAGCAGCATTATAAGATTTTTAGAGTTTATTTTTGTCCAATACCTATTTGGATACGGAACAAAAATGAAACCAGCTTTCATCATTTGGCTCCTGATTGTGTTCGCCTCTGCATTGTCCTTCTGGATTGGTAATGGTGTTTATCAATTAGTAGCATACATTCTAGCCGCCATTGCAGCTATTATGGGGGCTTTATTCATTGCGATATTCGCGAGAAAATATATGAGATGATCTTAAAAAAAAGAAGATGAATAGTTACCAAAGGTGTAACACAACATAAACATCTAGATCAAGCAAAGCACAACAACTCTTATCTTACCATGATTTAAACTATAACCGAATCGAATATCAAAAACCATAAAGGAGATTAATAATAAATGGCAGAACCGCAGAAAGTTCAAATAAGGGGTACACCGGCCATAGTAAAGCCCCTGTTCGCAGATGAAGTGATGCTCGGAATTACCGTAAAAGCAACGGAGACCGAGGAGGGGGTTAAAAAAGAGGGCTTGGTAAGGCTCAGCTTTCTCGATGTGGTAAGAGGGCAACTGTTAGCTGAAGTTGTCATAACCCCTGCAACCGCCAAATCGCTTTCAAAAATCCTAAACAGCGATCTAAAAAGGATGGACGAAGAACTAAAAAGCAAAAAGTTACCGGAAAAACCGCTGATAAAAGAAGAAACGACAGGGTACATATACTAATCTTGAAATCTGGTTTATTTTATTCTACTTTAGATCATATTATTATATTATACCCATCTCTGTCAGGCGTTCGGGCAGATAGGTATCGGTGACGAAGTCCAAGCCGTACTTTGCAAGAGACTGCTGCTCAGACTTCTTGTTCAGCTCCAACTGGAGGTTGACCTCGCTTCGCCAGAACTCTGAATCAAACCTGGGATCAGAGAGCAGGGAATGCAATGCCCTGATATCCTGATCTGTAAGCTTGTCGTTGGGCAGCTCATAGTTAATGATATCGGACGGTCGGATGCCAACAAACATCGCCGCCGGAGCAGCCATATATTCAGACAAATGAGCACTTTTGATCGAGCCATAGGCAACGGATGCAAAAATACGATAGGACCAGGGGTCTCCGTCTGTAAAGACTGCCACTGGAAGCTTCAATTCCTCGCTGATTCTCTTCATCAGTCTGCGCGTGCTTCTGGCAGGCTGACCCTTCAGGTGAATGATGATAGCATCAAATTTTTCATCAAACTCGTTCTCGATGAGCCTGTCACGCATACCGCCCGTTTCTATGGCTATGACGAGCCTTGCGTCATGCTCCAAGAACTCAAGAGCGTCCACATTACATGGAACCTGATAGCCTGCCTCGCCAACATCTTCTTGACAGTGTATAGTCTTGGTTCCCCTTCTGGTTTTCTCCCGGATGCGTAGTGGGCCCATGATAGATGCGCCATCCTCCTCAGGTCTTATATGAAAGTCCTCTCTCTGGAGCTCGCTCACGATCTCAAGGTCCTCGATCAACCTATCGCTTTCCTGTTGCTCCCCGAACTTTGCTAGGTCCCAGTTTTCAGATATATAGTACAGTTCTCTCAGCGTAGAGGATTTAGCCTGTTTTAGCTGCGTATTCACAAAATCGACCACGTAGGAGGTCTTGAGTAGCTGGTAGGCACCACGGGTCGTTTTAGCACTTCTGGTGCTTTCTCGCTCACCATATACCCATACTTCAGACTCGTCATCATAGGCTATGTTAGCTTTCGTCCGGGTCGGCAGTAGGAGAGCTGGTATCTCCCCGCTCTCCAGCTGGGTGTAAAACCCATTGATCAGATGAAGTAACTTCCTCTGTGTCAGCTCGTCCTTCTCAAGCATACTTATTACACCACCTTCGCCCCTGTTATGATCTCTTTATCTATGCCCTCTGCTATGGGGGCTTGTAGCTCTGGCGTTCCGCTACACTCGATATTGTAACTAAGCACTTTCTGCTCGCCTGGAACCAGGGATATCTTCCACACCAGACTGGTTGAATTACCAACTTTCATGATTTTTGCCTCTGGAGCTTCCAATACATCGTATTTGAATAGCTCATGAAGTTTAAACGACCTGGCATGTTCGTCAAAGTTCCTGACCTTCAGGGAGACAAAACATCCGTCGGCCTTTGACGTAACTTCTCTCTGGACCAGCACATTACCCATGATCTTCGCTATCACTGGTCTAATATCAGGCTCCTCCTTCCCCAATATAGAGGATACCTTGGCAACCATCTTCGGGAGAATCTTCTTGATGATTTCCTCCTTGTCTTTACGCCTTTCGAGTAGTTTTTTCCGAGAGAGATAATTCTTCGTGTCGCGTGCTACTTCCTGAACAGCTAGCTTGATTTCGTTCATGATCTCTGGGATATCTGCTATCGCGTCCTTCGATTCTGATGTGAAGGGAACTTTCGTAGAAGCGACATGGACAAATACAACCGCTGGGCCGACTGGAATGCCAGTTCCACCGGATTGGTTCAGATCATAGTTCTTCCAGTTCACATCACTTATCGCATGAGTTATGGCACATCCTCCTTGCTGATATAACAACGGCACCTTGTTGGCAAAACGCAATATTTCAATCCTATCCTCTTTGGGCAGGCTACCACCAAATGCGATGCCAGCCTCCACGATGAAGGGATTGCCAGAATGGACAGTGGCAGACCTTGTCGTGGTAGATATGAAATCGACGTCATATTCCTTCTCAAGACCCTGGTATATCTGATCCTCCCCTATGGGAGACAGGCAATCCATGGGTGGAGCCTGAATTCTGACTTTTCTGAACGCCCCTAGAAGGTGCTTCGCCTGATCATGAGATATATTAGCAGGAATCTCACTAGGATCAATGGCAGCATCTTTGCAGATGTCCTCTGCAGTCTTCCGCCCCATCCTGGAAAACTCATTCATCAAGAAGGACACTAATTTCTGCCTTTCCGTGTAGCGTAGCATCTTGATTAAAGTGCCTAATTCTATACCATCTGGATGTGGCATAATCTCCTTGGGCTGGGGTGGCATGATATCGGTAGCCCTATCAAATACCATCATGTTCCCATCAGGCTCTATTAGCGTCAGCCTAGCATGTGGGTTCACAATGGCAGTGGATTTCAGGTATTCATGGATGGACTGGCGCCTTCCACGCACATAGGATGCTTCTATTTCCATTTCTATTCTGGTTCCATGGGGTCGGTCCCACTCTGTAGTTCTCTCCACTAGGATCTCTGGCTCATTGATCTTGGTGTTGATGATCAGCTCATAATAATGTGCAGGATCGTTTAGGCCTATCCTAGATGTTATCTTGGTAGGCTTGCCAGAGGTCAGTTGAGAATAGAGCACTGCCGCTGAGATGCCGATGCCTTGCTGACCCCTGCTCTGCTTTAATACGTGAAATCGCGAGCCATAGAGCAGTTTGGCGAAGATCCTAGGTATCTGCTCTTTAACGATTCCCGGGCCATTATCTTCAACCGTGACCAAAAAGGTATCATCTCCTGCCCGAGCAACCTGCACAAAAATATCGGGAAGAATAGAAGCATCTTCGCAGGCATCTAACGCATTGTCCACCGCTTCCTTAACGCACGTTATTAAGCTTCTGGGGGCAGAATCAAAACCAAGTATCTGTCGGTTCTTTTCAAAGAACTCGGCGACGCTTATGACCCTCTGTTTTTTTGCAAGCTCCTCTGCAATAGCCATCTGTCCCATCCCCCCACATTCTCTTTTTTAGTTGATTCTACTTGATGGATGATATAACAGCCATCTATTTTATTTATATCAAAGCTCGGCTCCAACTATGGTCTGAGTTGACGTCACAGCCTGTATATCCCGTATGAAATCAACTAGTTTGTTCAGCGCACTTAGACCTTCAACTTCCATTATCACGATGAAGTCGTACTCGCCGAACACATGAAAAATATCCCTAATTCCTTTTATAGCACTCAGACTTTTATAGACAGACTTTTCTTCCCCGGGAACGACGTTCACCATCGTAACTCCTATAACCATCTAATCCACCCTCATAATTACATATCACAAGGAGAACAAAAAGGTTATTGTCATCAGCGTATATTCTAAGCATAAATGAATGATATTGTCGCCGTAGGTGATGTTCACGAGGGTATCAATTTTGGTTTTCGGATCAATCCAGATACTGGACTTTCTGAGAGAGTTTTAGACATACACAACAATTTCGCCCGGACAGCACAATTTGCAATAGATAACAAATCGAAGCTTTTCGTGGTCCTCGGCGACCTCTTCGATAGAACGCACGTCAGCCCAATTTTCCGAGAGATGATAAGACGTGATGTGATGGAGCCCCTGAAAGATGCAGGCATACCCGTATGGATATTAGCAGGAAATCACGATCAGCCGAGGGGAAAGAAGGGTACCTCTACAGATGATTTTCGGGGTTACCCCCATGTCAATGTGTACAGGAAGCCTGCTGTAGAAACGCTAGAAATCAATGGGAAGGGTGTGGGGTGTCTCATCGTTCCATACATGCATCCAACGCATATCTCAGAGCTGGTACTAGAGAAATTTGGCAAAGAGACGCCCGTAGATCAGACCTTCATCCTCGGGCAAGAGTTGCTGAAACAATGGCTCCAAAAAAGGGTAGAGGAGTTGGATGTAGATTTCAAGCTCCTCTTTGCTCACTACCATGTGGAGGGTGCGAAGCTAAGAGATACCTCGTATCCAGAAGTACTGCCAGGGGAGTTCTCTTTTCGGAAGGACATGATACCTGACGTGGACCTTGCAGTCTTCGGCCACGTTCACCTGCACCAAACGATGCACATACGAGGGACAGAAGTCCTTTATTGCGGGGCAGTAGAAAGAATAGACTGGGGTGAAATGGAGGACGAGAAGGGGTTCATCGTGATCAGTCCTTTCGACGAGATAGAATGGCGATTTGAAAAATTGCCGACCAGGGACATGTTAAAGATCAAAGTTGAAGCGAACAGGGAGAACCCCATGCAGAAAATTCTGGATGCCATACCAGATGTTACCGGGAAACTGGTTCGCCTTGAGATCAAGATCGACGAAGGACTGCGAAGCAAGGTCGTAGATGCTGAGATAGCAGATAAGCTGAAAGATGCATTCCATTATGAGGTACGATGGAACGAGAGAGAAGAGGAAAAGCTCGGATTTGTCAGCTTCACCATGGACCCATTTAAGCTGCTCAAAGACTTCATAGACCTCAATTATGGGGGGCATCCAAAGCACGACGAACTCCAGAGAAGAGGAGAATCCATCCTAAAAACGGTGTTGTGATGAAAACTCTCGACTCGTTCTTCCAAGAGCTAGAGGAGAAGCCACGCGAGGAGATTGTATCTGATAAAGGAGGGGGGTTCGTCATAGAAGGGATCGAGCTTAAGGGTTTTATGAGATATCTGGATAAATCCTCAGTCCACTTTCCACACAAATTCAACGTTATCATGGGCAAGACTGGCACAGGAAAGACGTCCCTGCTGGATGCGGTCACCTTTGCATTATATAAGCGAACCTCTAGAACTGATCTACCCAACGTGAAAATCCAGGATATTTGTAAGCCC
>JAQURP010000006.1:0-23777 GCA_028715545.1 Methanocellales archaeon
CTAATGTGATCTTCAGCCTCATAGCACTATATGTAATCCAACGTGCACGGAGTGGAGCCATGGTTGCAGTCAGTAGAATCATCCCTATTGAATGGGATTTGTCGTTGGTAGTGCTCTTTTTAATTGTGATTGTGGGTGTTTCAATTGCCTCTTATTTCGTGACTATTTTTATAGGAGATTATGCTTCTATGGCTTTAGTCCACTTGAATTACTCAAAGCTCTGTGCGATGGTGTTAATTGGTCTTGGGGTTATGACGATTTTATTTACCGGACTATTCGGAATGATAATTTTCGCGGTTGCCACACTGATCGGATTACTTCCTTCTTATCTAAGGGTCAAAAAAACCCATGCAATGGGCGTACTACTATTCCCATTGATCTTATACTTTTTCGGTTGGTTTACATGGTAGATATCTCCAAAAATTAATCCGATTAAGCGTAAACAGCGCAAAACCATAAATAGGATAGGGGCATTACTTACCTCCAAGGGGATTTTAGGAGGCAAAACATGGCAGAAAGAGTAAGAAATAATTTTGGTTTGATAGAGAATGGGGAGGAAGTTGGTACATTCAGTGGGCATCAGCCACGAGATGCTGCTTTGAAGTGCGCATCAAGAGGGAAGACCAAAATAGTTCTCAGAGAGAAGGGTACTAAAAGGATTCATTTGTTCATAGGCTCAAGAGAGAAGGTTACTGCCCCGTCCAGAAAACCAGGTTGGTTGCCAGGTATGGTATGGAAGCCCAATGTCAAGAAGGTCGGAGTCAGACACCTGAAATACAACGAGTTATCAAGGAATTCACCGGATATCTTCAGGTTTTAAGTTAGGTAAGTAACCTCTCTTTTTTTTCTTTTTTTATTTATTTTTTGTTTTCTTTTTGTTATTTTGTTTTTCAAGTCTCAAAATTTATGGGCCCGGGGCGATTCGAACGCCCGACCTCACGGTTATCAGCCGTGCGCACATTGCTTCTTTGAGAAGATCCAACCAGGCTAAGCTACGGGCCCCAATACCCTAGTGCCAATAAAATGTGATAATCTGTGTCTTAAATGTTTCCTTGCACCGATAGGTTTATCTCATGTATCTGGTCAAAATACACTGGGGCCGGTAGATCAGTGGTAGATCGCTACCTTGGCATGGTAGAGGCCTCGGGTTCAAATCCCGACCGGTCCATGCGATGCAGAGAGAGGAAAAAGTAGTTGTAATTTTGCTAATGATGTTGTTGTTGTCGTTTGGAATATTATACTCCATCCTACCAGGACCCAGAGATATCGTAGATCGTGCCACTCTCTTTTCAAGAGAGTCCAAGTTAGGGGAGGAGGTATACACAGAAGGAGTTGTATTTGACAAGCGAGTCACTGATGGGGATCACTTAATGCTTTGGATAGGCCCAGAGAGAACTAAGGTATTCATATCCCATGATGTCGGTGCCGCAGAAGTTGCCAAGATGATAGAAAGGGGGGACTTGGTTCGTATATATGGCATAGTCGCAGAATATGAAGGTGAAATCGAAATAGATGTGAAAAGTGGAGCCCATGTAATACCCAAAGTTTTATGATTCCTCGTGTACCACTCAAAGTAGGCGATACGCTTGGGCTCGTGGTCTAGTTGGTTATGACGTCGCCTTGACATGGCGGAGGTCCTGAGTTCGAATCTCAGCGGGCCCATAAGCAACATCGCAATACATTTGCTCCGGTAGTGTAGTCCGGCCAATCATTCCGGCCTTTCGAGCAACCTTTTGCAAGCCATTGCTAAAAGGGCAAAGACAGCCGAAGACCCGGGTTCGAATCCCGGCCGGAGCATCCTAAGAGGATAATCGAGAAATTCGCTTCAAAACGTTTGGATGGGTTGAGAAGATTTCCAGAATCCTATCGATAGTGCTTATCTTTGCCTCTTTTGCAAATAATTGTATTTCCTAAGCATCCAAATGACCATCCATATTTATATTTGCCTTTCTTAGGTCAGAAACTTCTTTTAATGCCCTGGAAGGGTCTGAGGCAAAGAAGGCTTTCATGCCTTCGATGCTTTTTAGGCTGTCCTTGTCAATTCTAGTACTGGAAACGATCTTGTAGAGGGCTGATGCCAAATTGTATGGTTTTCCCGTCAAATCAGCGCTTCCTTTATCAGCATAATACTCTCGTATTCTACTGGCATAGAGGACGGTCAGATTAGTTAGAAGATACACGAAAAAGGCCACCAGTGCAATTATCATGGCTGCTGAAGCATCCCTTCTTTGCCCCGGTGCCCGAAAACAAGAAACTATAGAAGACGAAATAACAGATCATAGGTATCACGCTCAACGCTGTGATGACCACGACATCTCTATGTTGAATGTGGGATAATTCATGTCCTAAAACAGCCCTGAACTCATCATCATTCAACCTATTCAAAAGGTCCTTTGTCACGCACACCCTAGCATCTCTTTTCGTCTTACCAAAGGCGAATGCGTTTGGAATCGGAATCGAAGATATCCCCACTTTTGGCTTTTTCATTCTTGATTTATAGGATAACTCATCTACTATGGAATGGAGGCGCGGATTTTCAGAAGGGGAAACATATTTGACTCCCATAAATCGTTCGACCATTTTAGGACCAATCATGAATTGAAATCCAACGAGGATAAAAGCAAACATTGCATAGAAAATGGGTGTGCCAGCCCCTGCGAGATAACCGATCGCACTCAATAGTGCAAAGAGAACAGCGAACATAAAAATTATATATAGAGCCACCCTCACCCTAAGCCAAATGATTCGCATTTTTTATATACCTCTTTTAGTGAGTGTCAATCACATATCACATATATTAAGATTGCCACCATAAGAGGATATATGATATCCATCGAGGAGCTGGCAGGAGTCGTTGATGTGTTGGGCATCACAAACGAGGATGAATTGTATGCAATTTTCAAAGAATTGATATTCTCCAGAAAATGTAAGATTCCTTCCCGTAAAAAGGTAAAGGAAGTAATTAGAAGTGCCATAAAAGAGCACTGGATTGAAGCTGTTCATGGATCAGAATTAATAGTCGGTCCCTGTGCATTTCCAGAAGTGCCAGATGATCTGAGCGAGGTAATAGATATTCTTAAGATAGATGTTAACAGGAAGATCGAATGGGATGAAGTGGCGTCTGCAAAAATAGCAGAGCTGAAAAGCGAGGTCGAGACTTTTTCTAAAATAATAGATGACCAAGGTGGAAGAGAAGCTTCAAAAAAGCAGATAATAGAATTGGAAAGTGAATATCAGCACCTTATGGGGCTATGCTATGACTTTGAGTTCTGGCTGACCACTGACTTTACTATGATAAAAGCAGAATTGAGAACGTTGAGTCAAAAGCTGGAAAGCTTAAAAATATAGGCAAACATCTTTTAATCATGCCACGCAAAAGAGAGGACTATTTTTATCGGAAGGCAAAGAAGGAAGGATATAGATCCAGAGCATCATATAAGCTTCAGCAGATCAATGCAAAGTATAACGTGATACGACCTGGTAATATCGTAGTTGACCTAGGCGCAGCTCCTGGAGGATGGCTTCAAGTAGCCAAAGAAATCTCAGGCGGTTTTGTCGTGGGAATCGATATACAAGAAATTGAACCCATCGAAGGCGTGGAAACCCTACTAGGAAACATAACCGATCCCTCTACTCTACAGAAAATACAAGGCATGATCGAGAAGATGGGTGGTGCTGATGTCGTCATATGTGATGCATCTCCTAATCTGTCTGGCAACTGGAGTTTAGACCATGCGAGGTCCATCGATCTGTGTAACTCTGCTTTAAACATTGCCATAAAGACACTAAAACCAGGTGGAACTTTCGTTGTGAAAGTGTTTCAGGGCGATATGTTCTCTGACTTTCTTGCCGCAGTCAAAAAACATTTCAGCTTCAGTAAGGCATATGGACCAAAGGCTTCCAGGAAGGAGAGCGCTGAGACCTATGTCATTGGCAAAGGACTCTTTCGATCTCCTCCAGTGGAGCATCTGTCTTAAATGATGTTCCAAAAAAGTGTGTTCTAGATGCTTTAAAACCTGCCTCTTGTAGTTTGAGAATGGTTTCATCTATAGTAGGTGGCGTAATTCTCAAAGCCTTACAGAACTTATGTTGATCATAGCATGTGGGAATCTCCAGTTCATCCCCGCAAAGGCGCACGATCTTTAGTGCTTGCTCCTTTGCCCCTAAATCCCTGGTTTTGAGCTCATCTAAAACAAGCTTGCAGAATTTCTTGTCATGCAAACTACCCAACCAAAGAGGTCCTGCCAAACTTGTGGACGATCTGCAATTGGGGCAATCCCTGACCATATGGATTGCCAAGCCAGAATTCCACCCTCTTTGACCACAAGAGAGACAATGATATATGAAACCCATTTGTTTTATCATATTATTTGCATTTGAAGCACCTTTTTTCAGGGATACATACGCTCTATAATAGTGATCTGTGGCATGTGCTAGCAAAGAGTTCATGGATTTGTCATATTTAGCCAGATTCCTAGCTATGGCTCCGAGCAGAATACGTATGCCCATCTCTGCGTGATATTCTGTTTTTAAAGGGGATGCACCATATTTTCTAATGCCAGAGGATTTGTGAGCCCCACATAGGGGCGCTGTATCAGTAGCCGTTATGCAAAGCATCTTGTCCGCTGATCTGCAGGCAGAATCCAAGAAAGGCGCTGGTGAACCAAACGGATCAATATCTACAATATCGAAACGTGACTCGGAAAGCAGTACATTCGCATTTTTCCTCTCTGCCTTTGCATCCAGCTTATTCAACCCAATATTTTTGACTATCAGCTCATAAGCCTTGAAATTCCAGTCATTGATGGTGGTGTCCAAGCAGAGTTCGTTTGCCACTCGTACACCCCTAATACCAGTTGCACCAAGTGCGTCTACATATGAATCCTGCTCGCTTGCAAATGCAGCAATGCATGCTATGCTGATGTCCCTTGAGAGTTCCATTTTGGGATTGTAGAACACAGGCGTCTTGGAAGGAGTATAGTTTCCTCTCTCAAATACTGGAACCATGATTTGAGTCGTGCCCTCTTTGATGATTTCTGTCTGAATGTTTTCACCCATATTTTACCTAATTTTTAAATGATTTTAACCATCATTGATATTTCTTCCGTAGAGCTAGAGAAGTGTGGTTTCTAAGGTAATTAATAAAATTTCTTTTTTAAGTATTAAAAATATGGTTAAAATAAAAGAGTAAAAAGTGTGTTTGACTGGATTTATTTTTCAATTTTCGAAAATGTATTTATTTAATATTCCAAAATTTTTAAATAAGAGAGTTAACATTAATATTTCATAAGGAGGCAATATTTATGAAGGCTGAGGTGATTGATAAATTAGCAGCTTTGATAACTGCTGCCTTTGGATTGGTGGCAGCTCTTGCTTGGAATGATACGATTAAGGCAATTTTCAAACATTTCTTTGGAACGGCAGAAACCATTGGTGCAATGTTGGTCTATTCAATTATTGTAACCATCATAGCAGTATTCGCAACAATCCAAATAGGAAAAGCTGCTGAAAAAGCAAAATAGCTTTTTTGTATTTTCAAAAAAAAACTAGTCTAATTGAATCAGCTTAGCTTCGAAACATTGTACTGAAAGATTGTTAAAAGAATAAAAAGTGCGTTTGATTGTATTTATATTCAATTTTTTCTATAAGATGTAGATAAAAGTTAATCAAAATATTAATACATAATGCCATAATATAAATAGTATCACCATAATAAATATATGGCTTTAATAAAAGCCAAAGGGAGGAATAGCAAATGAAAGAGACTCAAAAGTGTATAAATGCCATGGACTACGTAGGGAACTGGGTCGCTTGGAAGGGGCATCTGAAAGACGCTATTAAACAAGGCAAGAAGTTTGGCATGTCTGATGAAATGATTAAGACGCTATCAGTGAAAGTCGCTGACTTTCTTGCCAAGAGGGTATGTCCAGCAACCCCCGAAGAAAAATTGATGATAGAGATGTGGGATGTGGCCACTCCAGATGAGCGTAAGACTTTAGCAACAATTATGTTTAAGATCATTGATAAGTAGTCTTGAACATAAAGTCTTCTTGTTTCTTTAGTTTTCAGTAGAAAATATGGGCTTCGGTCTTCTGAGAGGTTAATACTAATGCACCTAATCATGGGGATCGACGCCTGTAACTTTTTTATTTAATACGAGTATTAATTCAAAATAGATTTTTTAACCCATAATATTCTTGTTCTTTATTTGCCGCAGTCTCTAGTCCGATATGATTCCACTCAAAATTAATCTTCAAAGTTTTTTGCTTTCTCCAAAAAAATCTGCAAAAAATCCATCTTTCCTGCCAGAAGAATTTAACAGTGAATATGCGTCAAACCTTCTTGCAGAGAATTTTTTTTCAAATTTTTACTATAGCTTAACTTCTTAGAAGATGTAAAAGTTAAAAGAGATCTAAGGAAAGAAATAAAAGTCTATATCAAATCCAAAATTGAAATTTTAATAAATTGCATTGCTTGCACATCCCCTTTTGGCGATAGCTTATTCTATATTTAACGGGCTATTTTTCTCAGTTTACTGATTAACAGTATAGTATTTCTTTCGACTCTGAAAAATACACTAGCTTAGATGTGATTTTATATTCAATAAATCTGTATACATAAAATCAGGCGGATTAGTTTCCATTTTTGATAGATAAACATATATAAACACTCATTGTAAATAGTAACTAATGGTGGCACCATGAGTATTGAAGAACAAATTAATGATACCATAAAAAAGGGTTTCAATCTATTCAAGAATAACTATGTGGCTCTGATCATTGGAACATTGATTGCAATGGTTGGGATGATCTTAATCATTACAATTCCTCCTTTAATTTTCGGGATTTATTACATGTGCATACAGATAATAAAAGGAGAGAAAGTGGAGATTTCTGATGTTTTCAAAGGCTTCAATTATTTTTTCACAAGCTGGGGATTGATACTTGTCGCTTCTCTGGCAGTAGTTGCCGGCTTAGCCTTGTTAGTGATCCCAGGAATACTTTTGGCGGTGCTTTTCCAATATGCCGTTCCTTTAGCGATACTTGAGGATCGAGGTGCCATTGATTCGATCAAGAGAAGTTATTCAATAGGCAAAGAGAATTTCGCTTTTTCCTTAGTGCTCTGGATTTTGTTATCAGTGATAAGCACTGTTGGGGGTCTCACCCGCATCGGTGTGTTGCTTACGATTCCGTTCATTTCACTCTGTATTTGCATAGCCACCCATAAATTGACTGCAAAAACTGAAGAAGTTGCAAAGACTGAAGAAACTGCAAAGACTAAAAAAACTGCAAAGACTAAAACTGAGAATAATAAAGCCACTTAACACAGCTTTATATTCTCTCTAATTTTTTTATTATATTATTCCTAAGCCTTTCCTTGAATTGACGGAACTCAAACTTATTTAGCTTAGATTTTTTCGCCATGTTCAATAATCCACAAAATTTTTTATATCAGAGAGTCTCACACTACCACATGGCAAAGTGTCCCCATTGCAAACTAGAAGTCACTTTTGACAATTTGAAGATGAATCAAAAAGGTATGGGATTCTTACGACAAGAGTCAATGTACATTTGTCCTCACTGCGATTGTATTATTGCAATTAGCAGAGGGAAGTATAGTTAAATTTTAACTCATAAAACAGCAAAAAAAAAATTAATAGAATCTTAATAATATTTTGTAGGTTGCCATATAGATCACCAGCATTATACATACCAAATAGCTCATAAACAGGTGATAGGGCGTCTTAATTTGCTTTATTCCGTCGACGACCATAATCGCAAATGCTAAAATAAAAAAACACAAGAATGTAAACCGTAATGATTTCGCGGCAACGAATTCCATTCTTTCATCAATTACTCTTTCTTTTTTGTGCACCAACAATCTCACTGTTGCAATGATGATACCAATAAAACCCACATATATGAGCCATGTACCTACAGAACCATATATTTGGAAACCAGAACTTCCCAGATTAAAGTGATTAAGCAATAATCCAAGCCCGAGCCAAGCTAATGCAATTGAATACATTATTGTTACTCTCGTTTTATTTTTCATTTGCATGTTATTACCTCCTAAATGCCAAACAAATCTTCAACTTTGCATTTGAATTGCTTAGCAAATTTCAATGCAAGTTCTAGGGAGGGAGTGTACTTTCCATTTTCTATTGATATGATCGTTTGTCTTGTCACGCTAACTTTTTCAGCCAGTTTTTCTTGGCTTAATCCAGCCTTGTTTCTGAATTCCCTTAATCGGTTCTTTGCTAATGGCATTTGTAAAGTCTAATATACGTAAAGCATACTTTACTATATAAAACTTTCTTTTTTTTGTGGCTTTGATACGCGTTGAATATAACTAAATATTGAAGCCCAAAAATAGTGGTTTTGAGTGTAGGTGTTCCAGATATTTTCTTTTGTTGAAATGATAAAAAAAATGGGATAATTTATTAAATAATAGCTAGGTTTAGGTGATGCTAAAAGTGACAGATATTTGGCAAATACGAATCAATAAAGAAACCCAGACCACGGGGTGATATTTACTGAACACTAGATAAAATAGCAATGTACAAACTCAACGAGGTTAAAAAAACATAATAGGCCTACATCTAATGAAAAAGTTGGTTAAATTACTGATGAGGAATAAAGTTCATAGTTGTTATAAATGAAATGGTGCCTCTCAGAACATCGCACAGATTAATTAATGAGTTTTGTTTCTAACACAGCGCCATCACCTTTCTGCTCCTTTTCCCTTACCTTTATATATGGCGTCTTTTAGTTTCTTTTTCCCTCGCATCACATCATCCAATGGGCCTCCTATCGGAGAAATGTCTTCCACAGCTTTTTCTTCATACTTCTCTCTTAGCTTTTTGCGAATATCTTCTGCCATCATTTTACCTCGCTCACGCACTCTTTAGTATATAACCTACTTTTTGACCGCATATTCATATAAGCATCTTTCAGTTCTTTTCACACAAGTAGACTTTTATTCATCAACTCTCATCCTTCTTTTATTAATGAATTTAACCTTTTTAAGAAGTGGTACCTATTCCTAAAATTAGAAAGGTAATAACAAATAAAAATCTTTTGGATTTACATAATACTTAAACCATTTGGTAGGGGCAGATTCGTATAACACAAATTAACCGGTTGCGGTGCTCAGACTCACGTATAAAGGGTTCCGATCCCAGTTCTTCACCTAAATTCAGCCCATCGGTTGAACTTCAAATATACAGACCCATATGTCAGATGAAATTATTTTTACTGCCGCAGTGAAAGCAAAACTTTAATACCATAACATTATACCATATTAAAATACAAAAACATTGAGCACATAGTGTATAAGATAGATAAGAATGATGAGAATTATTTTATCAGTACAGAAAATGTAAATCATAATATACTTTTTAGGTGTTAGGATGAAATTAAAAGCTAGATACCACTTAAGAAGTGACTTTAAGGAAAAGATATTGGATGGATTAAAATCCATGTTCGGGCCCGATATCGAGCAATTTTTTGTTGAAAAAAAGTTGGAGATCGCTGAGACGGACGAATACGATTTTATACTTGTAAATGGTGACCCTATGTTTTTCATGCTCGGTGAAAGACTGTACCCCACCCTAAGAGGTGTAATGAGGCTTAAGCTGAAGAAAAAGCGAGTCATCGTTGATATGGGTGCTGTTAAATTCGTGTCTAATGGCGCTGACATAATGTGCCCTGGCATTATAAATGCAGACACGGAGATACAAAAAGGAGACATAGTCATTGTTTCAGATGAAGTTCATGGAAAGCCCATAGCGATAGGAATCGCATTGATCTCAGGAGAAGAGATGATGGGCAGCAAGGGAAAAGCAATTAAATCCGTTCACTACGTTGGCGACAAAATATGGAAATGTGGGGTCTCGGAAACAAGTTTAAATACCTAACCCATTCATATCGGTAAGAGGTGATTACTTTGCCAAGTTTTATAGATAAATTGATTGGAGTAAAAAAACCAGAAGTAACAGAGTACGATGAGCTAGACATAGGGCAATATGAAGAAATCTTAGAAGACGTGCCTGCTGAGATGTATGTCAGGATTGCTCAGCTGACAACCTCAAATGAACTCCCAGAATTAAAGAAGGAAGTATATGACGGAAACATCTTGATAATAGATATATCCCACATCAAAAATGATAAGTCAACTTCTGAGAGAGCTGTGAGAGACCTCAAACAAGTAGCTGCAGATGTTCATGGAGACATTGCTGGCATGGGAGAGAACCAAATAATAGTTACTCCGACAGGTATCAGGATCGATAGAACAAAGATCGTTGGCAAGTATTAAAGAAAATAAATTAATTCAAAATTGGATATGAGCATTACCTAATTTGCCTGGAATTTAGATACCTATAGATATTTATTTACGCATATTTTCTTGCTTTGCCTAGCCAGATAAGACATAGTCTTGTTTAGCATTAATTAAGCATAAGCAAAGAAGCCCTTTGCTCGAGCAACTAGGCAGATGAAGGGCATCTGGTAAGGGGTTTAGGAGACATAAAAATTGCGAAGATATGATATAGTACATACTTTTCATTTAAAAATTACTTCAGGACATCTTCAAATTTGTTGGTTGAATCAGGAGCGCAGTAGCACACAAGCAAGTCGTTCCTGCTATCTTTGCCCGAACGTCCTAGGCACCCCCAGGTAATCCTTACTTTTGACTCCCCTTGACAAAATCCTCACACACATGATGCATTCTCCCTCTATTTGATGACAACCTATTTGATGACAATATCCCTAACTGCAATCCCTTTCTCGACAACCTCTCCAACTATTTTGCCATCCGTGATCTCTAAAGCCTTTTCTGCATCCTTTTCCGAAAGGATTACTAAGAACCCCATCCCCATATTAAAAGTCCTATACATCTCGATATCACTTATATTGCCTTCTTTTTGCAGAAATTTAAAAATATCATTAGGTTCTAACGGGTTGTCAAACTTAAATCCTTTAGTGAAGCGGCGCAATTTTAGCAAACCACTACCAGTAATGTGTGCTAGTCCATGCACTTCGCACTCTTTTATCAAGTCTAATACTTCCATATAAATACGTGTTGGAGTTAACAACTCCTCACCTATGTTTTTTTTGGGATTTAACGGAAATGGATCTTCATAGGAGTAAGAACAACTCTTAATGACTTTTCTTGCAAGTGTCAGCCCATTGCTATGTATCCCCGTGCTTGGCAAGCCGAGAAGCAAATCACCTATCTTGATTTGCCCCCCGGTGATTATTCGTTCTTTTGAAACCAAACCAACACAAGTGCCAGCCAAATCAAATCCGTTGATTATTTCTGGTAGCGTAGCAAACTCACCACCTACAATAGATATATTGGAGATTTCTGCCCCCCTTTGCAACCCAACTCCGATCTGTTCTGAGAGGGATTCGTTTGGAGTATTTATGGCAAGATAATCCACGAATGCCAATGGCTCTGCCCCCATGGAAAGAATGTCATTAACGTTCATCGCTATGCAGTCGATGCCAACTGTATCCCATTTTTTCATAGCACTTGCGATGATTGCCTTAGAGCCAATACCATCCGTGGTGATCGCCAGAGCGAAGTCCCCTAAATCGATCAAACCCGCATAATGCCCTATGTCAATTAAAGGGGCACCCAAACCCCTTCGTTTAAACGTTAGATGCTTTACTAGCGCTTCGATAGCCTTGTTTTCTTTGAAAATGTCAACTCCAGATTTAGAATACGTCATACTCATCTTTCGACCCCCAGTTTGAACTCGTCATGCAATGCCCTTAAAGCCTTCTGCGCATCTGATCTGTTTACAACAAAAGATATGTTAGCCTCTGAAGAACCTTGAGAGATCATCATGATATTCGCTCCAATTCTGCCTAATGCAGAGAAGACACGACCTGCTACACCAGGAGTGCCAGTCATACCATCACCTACAACCGCAATAACACAGACGTTTTCATCATAGGATATGTCCTTTATTATATTTTCAGTAAATTCCGTCTGGAGCGCATGGAGAGAGATGTCTAATTGTGTTTTGTCTATCACCAGGGAGATGTTAGCCTCTGAAGAACCTTGAGAGATCATCATGATATTCGCTCCAATTCTGCCTAATGCAGAGAAGACACGACCTGCTACACCAGGAGTGCCAGCCATACCAGATCCACTAATATTAATCAGTGCGATATTTTGTATCAATGTCACTGCCTTCACAATATCTTTGATATGTTCATGAGCTTTTATGATGAGGGTTCCGGGATGCTCTGGATTAAATGTGTTCCTAACGCGGACTGTGATTCCTTTTTGAATTGCGGGCTCTATGGTTTTCGGATGGAGTACCTTTGCTCCGAAGTAGGAGAGTTCCATTGCTTCTAAGTAAGAGATTATAGGTAGCGTTCTTGCCTCAGAAATTATCCTCGGGTCTGCAGTCATGATTCCGTCAACATCGGTCCATATCCAAATCTCATCTGCATCTATTGCAGCCCCTATTATGGATGCAGTATAATCAGAGCCTCCACGACTTAAAGTCGTGATGATACCTTTGGCGTCAGCTGCCACAAATCCAGTTATAACTGGAATGATATTTTTCTCGAGCAGTGGAAAAATGCGCTCTTTGACTTTGGTATAGGTCATATCAAACAAAGGTCTTGCACTTGTGAAATTGCTATCAGTCACAATACCGGCATCTCCGCCCTTGAGCGCTATTGAACGCAAATTCATCGATTTTAGCGAAGCTGAGAGAATTGGGGCAGATAGCCGCTCTCCGAAAGATGACAGGTAATCGTGCGATCTAGCTGTGAGCTCCCTCAGATGGCATATACTTATCAAGGCGTCCTCTAGATCTTTCAATCTCGCATCCAACTCCTCTATTACAACTTTTATTTCCCCTTCTACAACCGCTTCCTGCGCAACCGCATAGTGTCGACCCCTAATATGCTCAATGAAAGCTTTCACATCAGTTATTCCACCATCTTCCGAGGCTTTTCTGGCCATTTTCTCCAATTGGTCGGTAACTCCAGATAGTGCTGAAACTACGATAATGACCTCATTTTTTTCATCGTAAAATCTCTTGATCAGCGATGCCACATTTTTTATCTTGGAGCCATCAGCGACGGATGTCCCCCCGAATTTCATGACAATTCTCATCGATCATCACTTGTATGTAATACGTGTTAAACAACAATATAAATAGTTCTGATTATGGATCGAGCTATGCTGAGGATTGCAAATATCACCAATATTATAAAGCATGTAAGGAGTGATGCATAAATAAGTATGCTTTTTAACCTCAGTGAAGGACTCTTCGCCCTTCAAGGATGACAACTTAGAAAATGTTAAACGCGGCGTAACGATACTATAAGCCCTAATCACTAAATAAACCTCATAATATCGGTCCTTCAATTGTAACCCTTATATTCTGTCGACGAGTGAAAGTTTGGCTCGAAAATCGCGAGTTAATGCCCATACATACCATATAGCAAGCTCAAAGTCGGCCATATACAAAACAAAAGTAGAGAAGGGCTAATTAATATCACTAATTTCATAAATGTGGGTAGAAATTTCTCATCATATCCTTCTGCGCACAATAGCAAACAAAAATTATAATTGTGATGATTCTTGTTTTATGTCCGTATCGATAACTCGTATTCTTATCATCTTATTACCATTGAAAGTGCATTTTCAAGGATAACACTTGGATCAATGCCTGTCATATGCAAAACAACGAATATGCCCACGAAAGTTCCAATTACACTCCCTATGTTCGCGAGAGCTGCAACCAGTATAACCCTAAATAATCGATTCTTTCGTAAATCATCAAGGGTTTCAGCATCCACCATCCTCTTAAAATCGCTGCTTGTGGGCTTTCTCACATATGCCTCAGCAAGTCCAGCAAACCAACCGGCAGCCAAGAAAGGATTTAGTGAGGTCAACCAAGCTACTCCAAATGCAGTTGCTATGGATAAGGGATGAGCTCCAGCGAGAAGAGCTCCCAATCCACTAAGTATGCCGTTTATTATGAACCAATATCCAAGAGCTACGAGCAATTTTTCCAATGGAACTGACATGACCAAAAGCACAAATGTCAGTAGGATACTTATCATCACCATGACACCAAGGAATTTCATAACGTTTAGTTTCTTGGGGATTTGCATCATCTCTTCAAATGAAGGGATTAACTCCGGATATGTAAGAAATTTTTCTACGCCTTTTCTATGACCCGCACCAATGACTGCAACTACTTTACCGTCCTTAGCCACATTTAAAAGATTTCCAGCGATATATGCATCCCTCTCGTCTACGAGAACCTTCGCCGCACTAGGCGAGAAAGATCTTAGCTCGGATACGAGCCGAGCAACTACGCCTTCCTCTGTGATCGTTTCAATATCGATCTCTTCTCCCGCTCCAAGAGATGCACTGATCAGGGCAAAAAACATCCGTATTCTCTCAAAAAACGTCATTCTGCTCCAAAATCGTCGTAGCGTTATACCTATATCCCGATCTATGAGAGCTAAGCTTGCGCCAGTTGCCTCTGCGGCCTCTATCGCGGATATCATCTCCGCACCTGGCTCCAAGCCTTTATCAGAGGCGATCTTATTTTGTATCCATGCAAGAAGCCATTGGACTAGCAGGAGGTATCCTCCATGCAAAATATCTTTTATCAATGGCTCCGTTTGCATTTCGCCTTTAAGCGCTTTATATCTCCTAGGACATAATTCAACAGCAACAACATTTGGTTTTTCTCGATCGATGGTTGATCGCACTTCCTCGATGCTTTTAGCAGAGACGTGTGCAGTTCCGATGATGATAATATCTGGATTCATAGTCTCATTTGACCCAAGAGTTCCAATGATCTCACCAAGTCAGCCCTAGACACGATCCCGACCATAACACCATCTTCCATAACTATCAACCTACCAATGTCATGTTTTGATAGCAGTTTTAGAGCAGTGATCGCATCATCGTCTGGTTGGACAGAAATTACTTCACGAGTCATTATATTGGCTATATATATAGAATCTCGTTTGTCTGACGGAATTTGCCGAATGTCGTTAAATGTAACGATCCCAATTACGTTACCATCTACGACAGGATACCCCATATGTTTCTCCTTGAACATCAAATCAACAAGCTCGCTGACCAACATATCTGGTTTGACTATTTGCACATCTGCGGTCATTATATCCCGAACTTTGACTCCCCTTAATGTCACTGTGACCTCCGTAGCTTTCTTCTCCTCTGAGGCACCGATATAGACGAAGAAAGCTATTAAAATAAACCAAAAGCCGCCATAAAAAAGACCGAACATACCCAGGATAAGTGCGAAGATTTTTCCGACCGATACCGCTTTATTCGTTGCATCTACGTATGACATTCTCTTGGCTAACCAAGAGCGTAGAAGGCGCCCCCCATCCATCGGGAACGCAGGCAGAAGATTAAATCCACATAATATGAAGTTGTAGAAGGCAAGCATTCCAACAGAGGCCCTCACAATACCAAGTGAAACGAATTCAAGTAAACCATATATAAAATAAAAACTCAGCCCAATCGCCAAGCTAACACTTGGACCTACTACAGCGACCTTTGACTCTATCCTAGGATCAGGGGGGATCTCCTCCATAGAAGAGATTCCACCGAATATTATCAATGTTATGCTTTTTATCCCTATTCCATGCTTCTTTGCCATATATGAATGTCCTAGTTCATGCAACAGGACGCAAGAGAATAATAGGAGAGTTACAATAGTGCCGGAAACATATCTTATTAGCGGATCTCCCACGCCACCAAATCCGATAGGAGTGTTTAATAGGCCCCATGTATGAGACTGCATCCATTCTCCAGAGGGCGTATTTGTCGTCGCAAATGCATATGCGAACAGAGGCAATATCAAAAGGAAGCTGATATGCAACCTTATAGGTATCCCGATTATCTTTCCCAATTGTATTGATGTTTTCATTTCTTCGTTCATAGTAATAGTCTAATAAGCTATATAGGCGATAGTCTAATAAACTATATATCTTCATAGTTCACATGGTAAGTGGAGATAGGATAGGATAGATATGAGAGCAGAAATAACGTCTCTATTTGGCTTGGATGTTTACACGGATCAGGGGAAACGCGTTGGAAAAGTCAACGACGTGGTGCTTGATGCAGATGATAGGATGGTAACTGGGTTGGCTGTTTCTGATGTTAATCCAGATTTATTTGATGTTCAGAGTAGGGGCATCATCATCCCGTATAGATGGGTGCTCTCGGTTGGAGATGTTATCGTTATAAAGCAAACAACTGGCCGCATTAAGCAAGAAGCAAAACAATAGTAACCCCCTAAAAAATGGAAGATAGAGAGATTTATTCAAATATTAGAGCTGTGCCTCCAATTGCCATCCGTGTAGATGGAAGGAACTTCAAGAAGTTACTCAAAAACTTCAAAAAACCATATGACAAAAAGTTTATAGCTGCAATGGCAGATGCTACTGAACTTCTCATGAGAGAGAGTGGTTTGACCCCAAGGTTTGCATATATATTTTCAGATGAAATTAATCTATTCTTCCTAAAACTCCCTTTCCAAGGAAGAATTGAAAAATTGGATTCGGTCGTCTCTTCTTTCTTAGCAAGCGCATTATCTTTAACACTAAAAACAACGATTTCTTTTGATGCTAAGGTTATCCCTCTTTCAGAGAGAGACATTCACAAATATTTGGAACTACGCCAAGCGGAAGCATGGAGAAACCATGTCAACTCATATGGATATTATGCGTTGCTAGAGGATGGTTTATCTAAGCTGGATGCAGCGCTTAATATGAAAGGCATGAATTCGAAGGAGATACATGACATGTTGTTTGAAAGGGGTATCAACTTGGCTGAGACCCCAACATGGCAGAGGCGTGGTATCCTAATATGTAAAGAGACATACCAAAAGCCCGGATATGACCCTAAAAAGCATCTAAGAGTGCTCTCTAGGAGGAGTAAAGTCATTCAAGATTGGGAAATACCGCTATTCAGTACAGAGGAGGGAAAAAAACTCATTGATGAGTTGTTGATTGAGAGGTAATTATTCGCCCTCTTTTTCACCAACTGCTGCCAAGAATCTTTTCATCACTGCCTCTTCGGACAAACGCATGATCATTTGTTTATCCTTCGCCCCACTGAAAACCCCCAAGGGAATCTGTGCAGCAGCAGCTGTAGAATGCCCACCTGCAGAACCAATATCCCCAAAAGCCGCCCTCATCGCATTTCCGATGTCCAGTCTGATATCTTTGCTCCTTCCGGAAATATAGATGTTTTCACCACCAAGTCCGAACACGATAACAGTCGTTATTCCCTCAAGATTTAGGAGGTAATCCGCAGCCTGAGGGATTGCATCTCGATCTCGTATCAGACCTACATTCGAAATCAAATAGCTTCCTTTAATGCGCCTGCTTCGGATAGCCTCGCCCAAGATATCTAGCGTTTCAGTGGACATCGATGGCATCTCAACCTTTCCGAGCAGGTCGTGATCTGCCAGAGGATACAAAAACGCCGCTGCCGTCAAATCTGCGGGGTCAATCTCCATCTTGAACTCATGCGTATCGGTTCTGATGCCGTAAAGCAGTGCAGTTGCAAGTTCTTTACTAATCGAGATGCCCAACTCCTGGAGATACTCGGTCATTATGGTAGCTGTTGACCCCATATTAGGGCGGATATCATAATAAGCTGCGCCGACTTTTTCGATCTCGACTGGATGGTGATCTACTACTATGTCAACCTTCACACCCTCTGGCAGTGAGTTATTTGCACCTGGAAGAGCCGTATCTACAAGCGCTATTTTGTTGAATTCACTCAAATTCGATTCGTTGATCCGTTTTAATTGGATTTTAAGTAGGTTTATGAATGCCCGGTTCTCTTGGTGGCCAATATCGCCTTGATAGAGTACCTCTGCGCCTATGCCAATAGACTCTGCCATACATTTCAATGCCAAACCACTTGCGATTGCGTCTGGATCCGGATTATCATGGATGACAACCCCCAGCTTGCCGCCCCTCCCAACTCCCTTCAAGAGTTTGAGCAACTCTCTCCCATGTCGAACAGCTTCGACGCGCTCAAGATATTGTACGGCAGTAGTTGCTATGATCGAGGATGGAAGAAGGACCATATCTGCGCCTGCATCTTCTAATTTCTCCTTGGTCACCGGGTCTATTGCCCTTACCACAGTATTGATAAGAGGGGATATTTCTTGGACAATCCTGAGTGCACTTTGATTTGCCTGAACGTTGGAACTGAGTATTAGCACAGCTCCGAACCTTTCCAGATTAGCCCCCCCCAATGCCTTGGGATCACTGATGTTGCCTTGTATTGCTTCAAGTTTTTGATCCCTAAGAGCCTCAACTCGTTGAGGGTCTTTATCGATAACGATGAATTCTTTACCTTGTGCCCTAAGCTCGTTGGCAACTGCAAAGCCGACACTGCCACAACCTAGAATGGCATATTTAGGCGCTTTTTTAGTTAGCATTCTCTCTTTTTTCTGTGTCTTTGGCATGATAATAAATGCTAACATCAGATGCACTTATCCTTCTTTCGGTCAATATTTAAATACAATGACCATAAGTATGTTTCAGGGCCGGTAGCTTAGTCAGGTAGAGCAACGGGCTCTTAACCAAAGGGAGCGAATTCAAGATATAAAAAATATGCTCCTTAGGCATGAGATCCAAAGAAGAAGTGCTGAGGCTCCCTTGCAGAAGCAGTTTTTCCTTAGAGAGAGACCCGTCGGCCAAGGGTTCAAATCCCTTTCGGCCCGTACCGTATAAATTGGCTGCTTACCTTTCGGTTTCCACCCAACCATACCCTCAACTAACTGGACCTCTGTGGAGGTCAGGAGGGTTCGTATAAACTCATTTAAAAAAGCCGGTTAGGAAGGCCTATTTAGGAAGATTTCGATAGAGGAAACGTTGATAGTTTCGCCTTTTTCCCCCTCTAACTTCTCAGTCCCGATTTGAATAGCCTTTACTTGGACATCTGTCATAAACCGGTTTCTTACTACCTCAGCGGTATCCACTGCTCTGCTGATGGCCCTACCTCTGGCCTTGATGGCAACTTCGTTTACACCATCGTTGAACTGCGTAACCGCCGCCAATACATAGTTCATGATGGGTTTGTTTCCGACATATATCACGTTATCTTCTGATCTCTTTGTTTCTGACATCTTTGACCTCCTAGATTACTATTGATGTTAGTTATTAATATTAATATCCTCATTATTAATGTTTTCCTCCGAAATAAGAAAAACTTGATGTAGTAGGGAATCTTAAAGATGCTGTTGCTAAATAAGGAGATGTTATAATGGGGTCTACTATAATAGTTGGCGGATTTTTTGGGGATGAGGGGAAAGGTAAGATCGTGGCACATCTTGCCCTAAAAGATAAGCCATCCATAATAGCAAGAGGTGGCGTCGGCCCCAATGCTGGACATACCGTCGAAGAAGGCAAGCAAAAGCATGGTGTTAGAATGGTTCCCTCGGGATTTATCTACGAGGATGCTAGACTCCTAATTGGAGCTGGTGTTTTGATCGACCCCCATGTCTTAGAGCGCGAAATAAACGAATTTAGAGTTCATGATAGAATTGGCATCGACAGTAGGTGTACCCTCATTGAGGAAAAACACATTCTCGAAGATAAACAAAATAAATGGTTATCAGGTGGGATAGGAAGCACAGGCACTGGGTGTGGGCCTGCCAATAAGGACAGGGTTATGAGGTGCGCACGGCAAGCAAAAGAAATTGAGGAGTTAGATACCTATATTACGGATGTTCCCCTAGAGATCAACGATGCCCTTGATGAAGGCCAAATGGTAATGATAGAAGGAACGCAAGGATTTGGTATATCGTTATTCTATGGTACATATCCCTACGTAACATCAAAGGATACCACGGCATCCCAGATCGCCGCTGATGTCGGGATAGGTCCAACTCGGGTAGATGATGTAATAATCGTTTTTAAGGCATTTCCAACGCGGGTTGGTGAAGGACCTTTTCCAACTGAGGTGAGTCCAGAGGAGGCTAAACGTATGGGTATTGTAGAATACGGCACCGTTACTGGCAGACAAAGACGCATAGGTATGTGGGATGGCCATATGGCAAAATATTCAGCTATGGTCAATGGGGCGACACAAGTTGCTCTAACAGGTTTAGACAAACTCGATCCATCTTGTCATGGCGTTACAGACTATGATAGTCTTAGCGATACCATAAAAGAGTTCGTGAGTAATGCAGAGCAAGATGTCGGAGTACCAATCACGATACTCTCAACTGGCTCCAATATATCCCAGACCATTGATTTACGTAATTGATCATGAACCTACTTGACATTGCAATTAGGATTTTGGAGGAGGGGCCAATATGCGACCATTGTTTAGGAAGACAGTTTGCAAAGCTATCTACTGGGCTGACAAATAAGGAGAGAGGTATTGCATTAAAGACCGCCTTAGCGATGCTTGGTCATCAAAAGTTTAAGGAAGGCGACCCATCGCTCCTTAAAAGACTTGCATCGTGCACACGACAGGTTAGATCCATTTTGAGCATGGATGGGACTGACGAGAAGTGCTGGCTTTGTAACGATCTGTTCCAGAGTTTGGATATTTGGGTTCAGCGGTCACTGAAGTTGCTTAAAAAATACCAATATGATACTTTTCTTATAGGCACAAAGGTATCAGGACTGCTTGCTGAGAACGAGGAGATACTATGGGCGGCAACATCTAGCACAATATGGGCTGAACCGCTCAAATCAGAATTGAATCGAGAGATCGGAAAATTGATTCAAGAAGAGATCGATAAAGAGGTTGATTTTGATCGACCTGATATCTTCGTCCTGCTTAATCTAGCTGAGGACAAAGTCGAATTGCGAAGTAGTTCATTGTTTATATATGGCAGATACAAGAAACTTGCTAGGGGAATACCACAAACGAGGTGGTCTTGCCCACTATGTCAAGGTGAAGGATGCGAAGACTGCGATTACAAAGGGACACTTTACACAACGTCTGTGGAGGAACTGATGAAAGACCCTGTAATAGAATCCAGTGGGGGAGCGGATATAGTACTTCATGGCGCTGGACGCGAAGATATAGATGCACTCATGCTCGGAACAGGAAGACCTTTCGTGTTGGAGGTAAAAGAGCCACTCTATCGGCATTTCGATCTGATAGACCTAGAGAACAGCATCAATAGATCGGCGGAGAATAGGATCGAGGTAAAAGGGCTGAGATTCGTTGAAAAGAAAATGGTAGCTGAGGTCAAAACTGCCGATGCAGATAAAGTTTATAGGGTTAGACTCACATTTAGTAAAGCAGTTTCGGAGGTTAAACTAAAAGCTTCACTGGATAAATTATGCACTAAAATTAAACAAAGAACGCCCAGTAGGGTAGCACATCGGCGATCTGACAAAGTCAGAACAAGAACTATACACTTCGCCAAACTCATGGATTTGGATGCAGATAGCGCAACTATTTGCATCAGGTGTGAATCTGGGTTGTACATCAAGGAACTGATTTCTGGTGATGATGAAAGGACAAAGCCGAACCTTTCCGAACTTCTCGGAACTAAAGTAGGGGTTAAAGAGTTAGACGTCATTGGGGTTAAACATGCCAGGTCCAAGAAGAAAAACTAGATATAAGCTTAAAAAAGATATAAGAGAGAAAGGGATGTCGCCTATAACTAGGGCTATTCAGGAATTTGAGATAGGGCAAAGAGTTCACATCACCATAGACCCTAGTGTTCATAAAGGTACACCTCATCCTTCATTTCACGGTAAAACAGCTAAGGTGACAGGACGAAGGGGTAGAGCATACATATTGGAAGTGAAGGACGGAAATATGTTCAAAGAGCTGATCGTTTGTCCACATCATCTCAAGCCCCAAAAGGTGAACTAATGATCATAAAAGAAATTGTAAGTGAGGCACTATTGACTCTTGCCGAGGTAAAGGATATCCTAAATAAAATTCAGGATGAAAGGCTAAAAAATGGGGAGGAGTTGAGATATGAGCAAAGGCGGGCAATTGAGCACGCCAATAAGTTTGCAAAGACCAGCGCAGAGTCATCCCGTGCCTTAGTGGAGGCTCTACTCAAACTAGAGAAAATGAAACCAGAAATAGCCATCCGTATTGCTGATATAATGCCAAAGACAAAAGATGAGCTTAGGTCGATATACGCAAAGGAACGATATACACTTGTAGAAAAAGAGCTAGATACGATATTAAATCTTGTTAACGATCGCGCCTAGGAGGTGGGCGATGATGCAGAAGGATGGGAAGGAGGATTACATATGGATTCTAGACTATTTACAATATGGGCACCCAGATGATCCTAGGCCAGTATATCAGAAAAAGCCCATAGTCCATGGCGTGGGTGAGATTCGTTTTGTGCTGCTAGAATTGATCCCGAAAGATGGAGTAGTGCCAGAGGTCCATAAAAAAGTCTACATAGGAGAGGGCGACAGAGATGAAATTGATCATGTGAAGCGTCGCTTAAAATATGACGAGTTGACGCATGGCGCTAAGATAGAACTTCCCTATATACTTGAAGAGATAGTTAAACGTGACGAGGGTAGATTTATCGACTTTTTTAATAATGCAGAACCATTGACAACAAGATTACACCAACTTGAGTTGCTGCCTGGCATAGGGAAAAAACTGATGTGGGGCATCATTAACGAGCGAAAAAAAGGCGATTTTAAAAGCTTTGAGGATCTGACAAAAAGGGTTCAAGGTCTTCACCGTCCAGATAAGCTCATCGTAAACAGAATTGAAGAAGAGCTGAAGGATGAGCATACAAAATATCGAATTTTCGTGAGGTAATATTGGGGGATCAACACTTTTTAATCGATGAGAAAGTGATAGATCGAATCATCAGATATGCTGAGATAGATAGCAAGGAGATCGTTCTAGAGATCGGAGCTGGCACAGGTAACCTGACGAAAAATCTAGCAAAAAACGCTGCAAATGTAATTGCAATCGAATCAGATCATCGCCTGGTGGAGGCGTTGAATGACCTTTCACTCACAAACGTCAAGGTAATTCATGGCGATGCTCTTCAAGTGGAGTTTCCAAAGTTTGACAAAGTCGTATCAAATCTTCCTTATTCCATCTCCTCTGATATCACTTTCAAGCTTCTCAAACATGACTTCACGCTCGGTATCTTGATGTACCAACATGAATTTGCGAAAAGAATGGTAGCAACCACTGACACGGAAAATTATGGTCGCTTATCCGTCGTAACACAGTATTTGGCTGAGGCTCAAATTCTGGAAATTGTACCAAAGACAGCACTCTATCCGCAGGCAGAGGTGAAATCTGCCATAGTAAGACTTGTGCCACGAACTCAAAACTTGGATAGGGATTTTTTTCTTGACTTTATAGCTGCGATATTTACACAGCGAAGAAAGCAGATGAAAAATGCAATCATCAATGCAGCCCACATGTTGAACTTGGGAGACGCGAGAAAACTCATTGAGATGTTGCCCCAGGACTTGATGTCTAAACGACCTGAAAAATTGTATCCGGAAGAGCTGGCTGCTTTATCCAATTTGATCTATGGTGCGCGCCATGAAGCTCCAATATAGTGACAAAGAGGTCATAATCCTGCCAAAGGTTTATGAACCTGCTGAGGACTCGTTCCTGATGGTAGAAGCAGTTTTGAGAGAGGTGCAAAAATCAGACAGGGTTTTAGAAATCGGAACTGGTTCTGGAATAATCTCGATGTTCGTTAAAGATAGGGCACAAGTGATTGCCACGGATATCAGTCCCCAAGCCGTGAAATGTGC
>JAQURP010000006.1:23877-26633 GCA_028715545.1 Methanocellales archaeon
GAAACTATGTATTGGGTGATGAAAATGACCATAATCACAAGGGAAATAAGCTTTCAGACGAGTGGGAACGTTGACATCATCAACATCACTGATAAAGTTGCTGAATTTCTCAGAGAATCTCAGCCGAATAATGGCATCGTTACAATCTTCGTGCCTGGCTCTACCGGCGCCATAACAACGATAGAGTATGAACCTGGGCTTCTGGAAGATACGAAAAATGCACTGGAACGAATGATGCCCCAAGGCATAGAATACAAGCACAACATCAGGTGGGGAGATGGCAACGGGCACTCTCACGTGAGAGCGTCCATGATGGGGCCAAGTTTGACCGTTCCCTTCTCAAACAAAAAATTGCTGACAGGCACATGGCAGCAAATCGTTTTCATAGACCTGGATGTAAGACCCAGATCACGCAGGATCATCGTACAGATTATGGGGGAATAGAATAGTTTAGGATATGATTCAAAGTTCTTCACTGTACATAAAAGAGGTACCTACCCAGAAATTTTTAATCAATCTCTTCCAAACTCACAGTCCACTTAACAACCGAAAAATCTGAAGTACGTCTTATTGTATGTCTGTAAAAATGCTAGCGATATCGTAGACATATTGTTCATCTTTTACAAATGGGTTTGGATAAAACTTTATTTTATTATATCTAAAGACTAAAACACCATTCAATACTTCTACCTCATCCCTCAGGAACAAACCGTCTGTTTTACGGTAATACAAAGTTGGTAAAAGACTACATTTAAGCATGAGTGCCATATCTCTCTGGTATGCTTTAACTATTTTATCGAAATAAGGTTGAGATAGGGAGTTCAAGACCTCTTTGATTCGGGGTTTAAAAAGAATGCCTTTGTCTTCAAAAATAGTTCCATAAACTAGCCTCTCAATGTCTTCCTCATCAACACACCATCTTTCTAAGTCAATAGCCCAAATAGTAGGAGATTCGTTAGTCAGCTGATCTAATTTAGCATAGAAATCCAAAAGCACTCTTTCTTTAACCTTATCAAAATCAACTCTTATGACTTCCTTCTGCGTAATCATCAGATAAGTTTTCTGATTTTTCTCATATTTTATTCCATATCTATCTTTATTTTCTATAATCAGATCTCCAAAGTCATTAGGGAATTCTCCTACAGTTTCAGCATCGATTTTTTGCTTTATAAATTCAATGAGGGAATTTATTTCATTTTCATTCAGCAGACCTTTGGTCGCTACCTTGATGAAGTAAGGAGAGGATATTTGATGAATTTCTTCAAATATCTTATTCTCTAAATTGGATAGACGTTTCACTTCTACAAAGAAATCTCGGCCATTTTTAATTATCTTGATATCTGGGTTTCTTACCTTTTTGCTCGGCGGAATTATTTCAAGGTCATCAGATTTATCTTTGAGAAATGCTGCAACCTTCAGTTCAGAAATGAAACTATAGAAGCTTTTCTTGTCTCTTTTAATCTCCTCGATTCTATCCGACAATCCTTTAACTCCCTGAAGTTTGTATAACAAACCCTCAAGATACTCTAATAGGTCTTTGTTTTCGATGGCTTCTGCAATCCTAATTGGGTGATCGTCAGAAAGATCGTCAAAATTTTTATAGATATAAGAATAATCTTTTAATGATACCACTATTTTCACACCTCGGATATCTCAATCGTCTTTTTTCCTGTGATCTTTACATTAATCCTAGTGTTCTCGTCCCAGCCCAAACATCCACTTTTTCATCTCAAACCTTTGACCATATAGGGCCCATCAAGCTCATATCCAAATTTTCGATAGTAATCGCGCACCCCAACACCACTGGTGACGGCAATTTTATCAAACCCATTCTCCTTTGTCATGTGCTCTGCCTCACTCAGCAGCTCCCTGCCATATCCCCGATGCTGCCATCCGTCCGTTCTTGAACCGATGGGAACCATAGGACCATAGACGTGTAATTCCCTTACAAGTGCGGCATTGATCAACTCAGGTCGATGAGGATTATCAGGGAATCTGAGTCTCAGGAAACCTATCAATAGGTCCTTTTTAACGTCCTCGATTGATATGAAATGCTCAATACCGCCGCATGCATCATATCTTTCTGTTAACGATTTTATGTTCTCCATGTCTGGCTCGACCCCTTTAAGCAGTGCATGTCCAACTTCCCTGCAACGTATACACTGGCACTTTTTGCCTGATTGTCTGAGCCTATCTGCCGCTAACTGCCTGATATTGCTCTTGGTCACTCCTGCAATTATATGTTGTACCGGAATATCTCGCTGGATTCTTTGTAGTCTTACCCATCTGGGTAAAAATGATTTCACCTCGGCGAGCAACTCCACCGCATCTTCATTCGTAAGTGGCACGTATTCTCCATTTTTCCACATATCATGCAATTGTGTTCCATTCACGATCAGCGTGGGATATATCTTCAGGTAGTCTGGCTTAAATCCAGAGTCGGTGAATATGCGGCGAAACATCTTTAAATCGTCATCAAGGGAAGATCCAGGCAACCCAGGCATCATATGAAAGCCCACCTTGAGCCCACCATCTTTTAGCAGGGCATTAGCAACGATGGAATCCTCAACTGTATGCCCCCTTTGCATTCTTCTCAGCACAAAATCATGGGTGCTCTGAACGCCTAATTCGACCTTTGTTCCACCAAACTTCAACATTAGATCGATGTGCTCCTTTTTCGACCAATCTGGACGCGTTTCGAAGGTGATCCCTACGTTCCTTACACCGGCGTTCTCGTTGGCCTTTTGCACCTCTTC
>JAQURP010000006.1:26733-41544 GCA_028715545.1 Methanocellales archaeon
GGTTTAATTTGAGCCAATCTTCTGACGATGTCCTGCTCATCATCAGTGGAAACTGCCAGTATGTCTGAGTTCTTCGGTACCTTGGATAAGTTGTACCTTCGCACAACCGCCTTCTTAGCATTGTTTAGTTCATCAGAAGAAAGGATATCCTCGGCCAATATCATCTCCACTAATTCCCTGCATGCAGATTTAACGTCTTCAGTCATCAACACTCTGGATTACCCATTTTTCCCAATGTTCTATCTTCTCATCCAATCTTGGGGGTGCCATCGGGGCCTCATCAGGATAACCTACCAACACTAGCGCAATAGGTCGCACATGCTCTGGCAAACTTAACAAAGAGGATACTTCCAGTTCATCAAAAGCCCCCACCCAACAGGTCCCCAAGCCAAGAGAGTACGCAGCAAGAAGAATGTTCATTACCGATGCAGTTGCATCCTGGATGGCATAAAGGGCGCTCCTCGACCTATACCGCATTTCTGAACGCTTCAGATTGGCACACACGACGATCGTGATCGGTGCCTCCCTCAGAAATTCTTGTTTCAGCGCCGCCCTTGCCAACTTTTCTCTCCCCCCCTCCGAGGACACGACGATGAATTCTCTCGCCTGTAGATTTCCTGCCGATGGCGCCATTTGCGCGGAATGCAGTAAAATGTTAATATCCGATTTGCTGACCTGCTTCTCCTTGAACTTGCGTATCGATCTTCGATTTTCTATTGCTTCTATACAGTCCTTCATAAACATCACCTTTTTTAGCTATCTTTTGTACTTTGGCCATAAATCTTTAAGGATTAACAGATTTATATGGCGTAGATCGATATGAGAATTACAATGGACCTAGAGTTAAAAGATACGCCCGGTCAACTAGTGTTAGCTCTACAGCCCATCTCTGACTTTGAGGGCAATATCGTCTCTGTTGTGCACCATAGAGACAAGAAAACCCCACGGGGCATGATTCCCGTACAAGTAGCCTTCGAGATTGGCGGGGAAAAAGTGAGTGGTCTTATCAATAAATTAAAGAGCATCGGTATCATAGTCGCACGAGTTGGTGAGGAAAGACTACGTGAGAGTAGAGCAGGGATATTAATCGGGCACATTATTCACTCAGATATTAGGGATACCATAGACCAGATCGATGCCACAGGATATGCAGAGGTAGTGGATCTCACAATGTCCATGCCTGGAATAGATCAAAGATCATCTGCAAGACTGGTGATAAATGCCACTGGGAAAACGGAAATGGAATATGCATTGGAGTTGCTTAGGAACATCGCGCGTGAAAAAGACTTGTTATTAATAGAACCCATTTAGTAGGGGGTTTTTGATGAAAAAAATACGCATCTCAATAATCGGATTTGGAGTTATAGGAAGTGGTGTTGCAAAGGTCATTTCGAAAAAAAGAGACTATATAAAGCATAGGCATGGGATAGATCTTGAGCTAGTGGGAATCGGCGAACGTAATGGAGGCATTGCCTGTGAAGATGGAGTCGACCCCATAGAAGCCTATAATTTAGCGAAAACAAAAGAGATGGAAAAGCATCCCTGCTGGAAAGAGGAAATGAACGGTATTAACGTCATTAGAGAAGTGAATGCAGACATTGTAGTAGAGACAACTCCAACGAACATCGATTCCGGGGAGCCTGGTCTGAGTCATATGATGACTGCTTTTAAAAATAAAAGGCATGTAGTCACATCCAATAAAGGACCATTAGCTGTAGCATACAAAGAACTAATAAAAACTGCTGAGGAAAATGACGTTCAGTTTAGATTTGAGGCTTCGGTGGGCGGAGCTATGCCAGTATTCAATCTTGTACGAGAATGCCTTCAAGCAAATAAGATACTCAGCATCAAGGGCATCTTGAATGGAACGTGCAATTATATATTAACAAGGATGTCCACTGAAGGAATGTCGTACGAGCACGCCTTATCTGAGGCTCAAGAACTTGGGATTGCAGAGACGAATCCAAGCTATGATGTTGAAGGAATGGATACTGCATGCAAGCTCGTAATTCTCGCAAATGAGATCCTCGGCATGGATAGCACTTACAAGGACGTCGAAATAGAGGGGATAACTGGAATCACCATAGAGTCGCTAAAACTGGCATCTGACAAGGGATATACCATAAAGCTGATCGGTGAAGTAGAGGCAGAGAAATTAAGAGTTGCACCACGTTTGGTCCCAAAAGATCATCCTCTGGCTGTTGGTGGAACCCTCAATGTAATGTCCCTCCATACAGATCTAGCAGGAGAGATCACCATAACTGGTAAGGGTGCTGGAGCCATCGAAACTTCGAGTTCCATATTGAGCGATGTGATAAATATAGCGAAACGTTGAGATGAAAGATAGGTAGATAGTGCTTATGGGCCCAGTTATATCAAAGAGTGGGGGGCTTATTTGAGCCATCTAAATCTATGTTTACGGGCAGTGAAATTATAAAAAAAAAGTGGTCAAATTGGATGAGGGGGTTACAATATGAAGGTTATAGAATTCTATAGAAACTCACCCATTTACTCACTTGAAGTCTTCCCGCCGAGAAATGGGGAGTCTATCAATAGTGTATTTAGCACAATAGAGCCTTTAATGGAATTTAAACCAGCATATATTAGCGTAACTTGTGGTGCGAGTGGGACTCCACGTGGTGGGACGGTACCAATAGCAGCAAAAATCAAGAGAGAATACGGAATAGAAAGCGTGGTCCATCTTACATGCTCAGACAAATCAAAACAAGACATAGAGAATTTATTAACAGGTATAAAATATGAAGGAATTGAAAATATACTCGCACTACGGGGTGACCCTCCTCAAGGAGAGGAGATATTCCAGCCCCATGAAAAGGGGCACATATATGCATCAGGATTCGTAGAACAGATCAGTTTGATGAACAAAGGAAAATATTTAACAGAGGTTGAAGGCGCATATAGACAAGGATTGTCCACGAATTTTTGTATAGGAGTAGCTGGTTATCCAGAAGGTCATCCAGAATGCTTGGACAAGAAAAAGGATTTAGAGCATTTAAAAATAAAAGTTGACAAGGGTGCAGACTACATAATAACTCAAATGTTTTTTGATGTAAACCATTACCTAAGATTCGTTAAAAATGTGAAATGTATCGGCATAGATGTGCCCATAATTCCAGGCGTAATGCCTCTAGAAGAATATTCTCAGATTATATATATGTTACAAAAAATGAAAATAAGCATACCCAGAGCTTTCATGGAAAAACTCGAAAAGAACAAATCCGATAAGCATGCTGTGCAAAAAATCTGTACAGAACATACATTAGACCTTTGTAAAACCTTGATAAGAGAGGGTGCACCAGGAATACATTTTTATACTATGAATCGACCGGAAAGCACACGTAAAATTCTTCAACAGATTTAATATTTTTGCAGGGTATGTTCTAGCAACTCTCAGAGAGTTTACCCTAAAAATCTTTGGATGGTGACTGTTAGGCCCTTTTAATATATTGATCTAAGCGGTAGATGTCAATGTAGTGTAGAATTGAATTTTTGAGGATTTAATCGCCTAACTTTTTGGGGGACGTTGATGTTGGGACCCGGGAGTCACAAAAAGATAAAATCTAATGCTAAAGAGTTTATACAATATCTTTTTCCTGTGGGTTCAGGACCGTCATCAAAAATATGCCCAAGATGGCTTTCACATTTTTTGCAAATAACTTCAATTCTGTGCAGGCCATGACTGTCATCCCGCCTGAACTCAACTGCATCTTCCTTGGAATCATAGAAGCTTGGCCATCCGCAGCCAGATTCAAACTTAGTGTCTGACGAAAACAACTCATTACCACATGCAGCACAAACATATCTGCCTTTTTTGTCAAATTTAACATATTCTCCACTAAAAGGCGGCTCTGTTCCTTTTTCCCTGAGAATGCGGTAACTTTCAGGATCAAGCTTCTTTTTCCAGTGTTCTTCTGTTCTTTTTACCATTCTATCCGTTTTTTACTTCTTAGACTTCATATAGGTATGTATGTGGGTATACTATAGAATTTCAAAGATGTGTGTAAAGCCAACAAAATCAAAAGACGTAATAAATAAATAGCAAGAGATAAAATAATATTATGGCCAGAACTAATATTAGTGCGTGGGGCGGTGGATTAGCTGCAGTATTGGATGCGGGCGCATTAATTCTTGCTACTCTTGATAATCGAAATTGGACGATATTGTTAGTTTAATATCCACATCCACCAAAAAAAAATAAGTTAGATAGATTTTGCCTTTTCTTCAGTAATCCCATCAACAATTTTTTAATATCCTCATAGTCGATAAGCTCGATTTTTTTGCACCTCATGTGAATTACAGAATCCATCGAAAAAATGAAGGAACTGGATACTATCGCTTATAGTCGCTAGGTGAGATACTAGCACTAGATCCATTATCTCCTGTAGTTAGCCCTGATAATAGCATTGCAAAAACTGTGGCTCGTACAGCCATAACATCCTGGTGGTCACCAAAAATTGAGAGTGCTTGACCAGCTAATGCACGAGCAGAAACATGGAAGACATAAGGCATTAGTTCCCCTGAGATTTTGTACATTTTTGGTGTCATAAGTAGTAATCCTTGTGATGCAGTATAAGTTGAACAAAAAGCACCAGCGCTAAGAGCACCATGTGCTGCTCCAGCAGCACCACCTTCTGATTGCAATTCCTGGACTTTTAATGTTTGACCAAAAATATTTTTGAGTCCATCTGCTGCCCATTCATCAACATATTCGCCCATTGGTGATGAGGGGGGTCATTGGGCATATTGCTGTACAAGACACCCAATTTTAAAAAAGATGCTTTACTGACTAGTATTCATTGTTTAAATGTATATCTGTGTTTTACAAAAGCGTAACTGTTAAATAAAAGACATGGATACACACCTTAAAAGTTGAGGTTAATATGTATCTATCTATAATCGTACCAATAAGCGGATTAATAGCGCTGGCGTTTGCAGCATATCTAGTTTTTAAAATAAGTCGCCAAAGCTCAGGCAATGAAAAAATGCAGGAAATAAGTAACGCTATACGTGAAGGGGCCATGGCTTTTCTGAAGAGTGAAAACAAGATACTTGTGGTATTTATTATAGGAGTGTCGGCTCTTCTCTATGCACTTTCGCTTATTTCTGGTAGTAATATGCATTGGGGTACTACAATTGCGTTTATTGTTGGTGCCATCCTGTCTATCCTTTCTGGAAACATAGGAATGCGTATAGCAACACTTGCAAATGCTAAAACAGCCGAGGGATCAAAAGAAAGTATAAACAAAGGATTGTCTGTTGCTTTCTCCAGCGGAGCTGTAATGGGTATGACCGTTGTTGGACTTGGTGTGCTTGGTGTATGGGGAATGTATATGCTGTTTACTAACATACTACCAGCCCCATATACATGTAATCCTGAACAGGCTACTACCATACTGTTTGGCTTCAGTTTTGGTGCTTCATCAGTAGCACTGTTTGCTAGAGTGGGTGGTGGAATCTATACAAAATCTGCTGATGTGGGGGCAGATCTTGTTGGAAAAGTCGAAGAAAACATACCTGAGGACGACCCAAGAAATCCAGCTGTTATTGCAGATCTAGTTGGTGACAACGTTGGTGATGTAGCTGGTATGGGTGCTGATCTGTATGAATCTTATGTGGAAGCAATAATTGCTCCAATGGCTTTAGCTGCAATAGCGGGAGGATTTGCTATTACAACTTATGGATCAAATGCAATAATATTACCATTGATTATATCTGCCTTAGGTATTTTTGCATCAATTATTGGGATGTTTTTTGTTCGAACAGGTAAAAAATCAAATGTTTACTCTGCTATGAGAAACGGATTATTTGCTAGTGCTATTTTAGTTACAGTTTTAGGTGGAATGGCGATATGGTATTTGCTTGATGGTGAGCTGAAACCGTACTACGCTATGTTGGCAGGATTAATAGCAGGAATTATTATAGGATTAAATACTGAGTATTTTGCTTCAGAGAAACAGAAACCTGTTAAGCAAGTCGCTGAGGCGTCTAAAACAGGTCCAGCAACCGTCATTATTCAAGGCCTAGTTACTGGTATGACGAGTACAATTGTTCCTGTGGTATCAGTTGTTGTTGCGATGGTTATTGCATACCACTTCGCAGAGTTTTACGGCGTAGCTATTTCAGCAGCCGGTATGCTTAGCATCCTTGGTATGTCGCTTGCAACAGATTGTTATGGGCCAGTTGCTGATAATGCAGCAGGTATTGCTGAGATGTCTGGAATGGGGCAGGATGTGAGGGAACGGGCTGAAACTTTAGATGCCGTAGGTAACACGACTGCTGCTATGGGTAAAGGTTTTGCAATAGGTTCAGCAGCTATCACGGCGTTAGCACTAATTGCTACCTTCATCGTTTCCTTACAACTTTACTACACTGGCCCCGAAATCGAAGAATTACTTTCCTTAGGTGGCAAATACAGTCCAGATATTGTATCTGGCATATTCATCGGGTCGTTACTACCTTTTATATTTGTCGCGTTAACGATGGGTGCAGTAGGTAAAGCTGCCCATAAAATGGTAGAAGAAGTACGCTACCAGTTCAAAGAATTTCACCTATTAACTGATCCAAAAGCAAAACCCGATTATACCCGCTGCGTCAGTATCAGTACAAAACGAGCGTTACAAGCAATGATTCTACCCGGATTAATGGCGGTTATCGTTCCTATCATTGTGGGGATTGTCTTTGGGCCGGCAGGGCTTGCGGGATTACTCCTCGGGTCGATTTCCACCGGGTTCATTTTCGCGATATTCTTAGCAAATGCTGGTGGTGCTTGGGACAATGCAAAGAAATACATAGAGGCAGGAAACCTTGGAGGTAAGGGGTCACTAGCGCATAAGGCCGCAGTTATAGGAGATACAGTAGGAGATCCATGTAAAGATACCTCGGGTCCTGCTCTCAATATTCTAATAAAACTTATGTCAGTTGTATCATTGGTGTTTCTGCCGTTGATAATTTATTTCCACAGCTAAATAATCGAAACTGCAGTTCTTGACGAAATCCAAAAATTAATATTTCCTTTTTTTTATTTCATTATTTGATTCACTATGAGGGAATATAAAATAAAAAAAAGGGTTATAACCCAGATATAAGTGCTATTATCAAACTCTTCTTTGGATTTGGATATAATAATAAAAGCAATAACAGCAAGTAATAAACCTATCATAAAAGAAACCAAAAGCAAAAATACTAATTATGCTACCTATAGCTGCAGCATCAAAATGTACACGTTTAAAAGATGCTATTGCTGCAAGTAAAGCAAAAACTGAGAAAATTATTAAAATATTTCAGGATCAAGCTTCTTTTTCCAGTGTTCTTCTGTTCTTTTTACCATTCTATCCGTTTTTTACTTCTTAGACCCCATATAGGTATACGATTTTAAAGATGTGTATAAAACAACAAAATCAAAAGATGTAATAAATAGCAAGAGATAATATTATGGCAAGAACTAGTATTAGTGCATAGGACGGTGGATTATCTGCAATATTGGATGTGGGCGTAGTAATTCTTGCTACTCTTGATAATCGAAATTGGACGATATTGTTAGTTTAATATCCACATCCACCAAAAAAAAAATAAGTTATATAGATTTTGCCTTTTCTTCAGTAATCCCATCAACAATTTTTTTAGCAATAGGCGAAACTACCAAAGCGGTTGGGAGTGCTACAATGAATCCTATTAAAAACGATCTACCCCATATGGCGATAAAATTGGAGACAAAACCTACCGCCACATAACTCATAACCAAAGATATTACAAGAGACATCATCAAGGCCATAATCATGCCAAATAATAGTGTTGAATACTTTTTCGATATTCTCATGGAAATGACGGACTACATACTGATATATTAAACTTCTCGAATTTGTGTCTAAAAGGCGTAACATCGCGATTCAAAGAAGTCGTGCTTGGCACGATTTAGGGGGGACAGGGTGCAACCGAGCTGAACGTTAAATCGCCGTTATGCTCTCCGAATGAAATGAGGACGGAATTTTAGTGCAACGATACCGAGGAAAATTTCGAATTGTAACAAAAATTCGTTTTTGCCGTAGTTTTTGGAGGGTTGAAGCCCCATAGTATAGATTAAAATAAAACAAAAAACAACATGTAAATTAGAATATTCACCATTGTCATTGGAATACCAATCTTTGCAAATTCTAGAAAAGTTATTGTTTCTCCGGATCTCTTTTCTGCATTTTGAATTATTATAACATTACTCGCAGCACCAAGTATGAGGAAATTACCTGCTATTGTGCTGCCTGCAGCCAATGCCATAATCTCTTTTGTTGTTACACCTGCATGAGAGAGCATCGGCAGATATAGTGCTACCAAAGGCACATTTGATATTAATTGGCTTAGTAAAACGCCTACAGCAAATATCATCGGAATGGAAAGGATATTTACATTTAAAGTGGTTATTGCTGACTGGAAAAATCCAGTACCCCAGACACTTTCCATTAATATAAACATCGCAGCAAAAAATACCAATGTTTGCCAATCAACTTTTTTGATTATAGAAATTCTTTTTCTGCCAAATACTAAAATTGGTAGTGCTGATATTAGCGTGATATAAACTAATTTAAGGTCTATCTGGATATTCAAAAATGCAATTGCAATTTTGATAAATATTAAGATCAGCAACAAAACAAGAGATAATTTAGATAAAATAGCGAGTTTAGGGTCTTTTATAGGCTCTTGAGAGTGGTTCAAAGAATTATTATTAAATTGCCCTTTGTAAACAATTTTTATTAGGAGGAAAGCGGCAAAAAGATTGATAATTGTTGGTACCAATAGATATCGTAAGAATGTCAGAAAAGGATTGTTGATATTACCTTGTGTAGCTATGAGAAAATTTTGTGGGTTCCCAATTGGGCTCATAACACTACCAATTGTTATCGCAAATGCTAACACAATCAAAAGAGCTTTTGGATTTATATCATGCTTTTTTGCAAGAAGTAAAACCATTGGTGTCCCTATAATGGCCAAAGTATCGTTCATTAGAAGCGCTGAAGCAAACCCCATCCCAAATAAAATGAGTAATAACATCTGGTTTAGATTTTTAGCCCTTTTAAATATTTCATAGGATAAATGAGAAAGATAACCGCTCTCTTCAAGCGCAACGCCTATGACAAACATACTAAACAAGAAAACCATAACATCTACGTTTATTGATTTTAAAGCATCAGTCGGGGAAATTTGACCCGTTATTAAGACAGCTATCGCCCCAAAAAGCATTATTTGCCATATCTTTAATTTAATATTGCCCACTTGCCTAATGGCAATGAGCATAAAAACAACAGCCAAAATTATTATTGAGATCATCATAACACTTGCAATGTTTAAGTTACTTTATATTATAAATTTAAATAGCAGCAACCTCTTAGAGGTGGACTCGCAATTGAGTTTAACTCCTTATACATGAACTTGATTCGCATATTTCTCCAGATTGGTGTTACATCCAACTATTTCTTCGTTTTCGTTTATTCACATTTAAACTATATAAAGGACCTTTCATCTTACTCAGTTCTTTTTTACTTGTAGGGGCATAGTTCCAAGTATTTTCATTTGTTGAGAGAAATAAAACAGGGGAAAGGCTAAAATCAAAATTTTGAGTGGTAATTGCAGAAAAGGTAAAAAAACAATAATGCTCAAACTCTCTGCTTCCTAACACCCCCATACCGACAAGAAGCTTCCAAAAAAAGTCGAGCGTTTTAATTATGTTATGCTAGCCCCTGTATTCAATCTCCAGTGGCTTAGGTGGCAATGGGAAAAGGCTCTTGAACTTCTCTGGGTCTTCTGCCGCCTCTTTTAGTCGCTTTTTTGTCAGGTCTAGAAAATCTTCGAGGTATAACTTTTCTGTAGACCTCTTCACGGCCCTCGCCAGGTCCTTTATTTCGCCGATATCTTCTGCCAGTTCCTTATAGTTACAAGCGCTTTCAACCTTACAATGATGTTTGATTTTGTTTAACAAAATTAGATATTTATTGATCTCATCCCTGTCCAAGGACCTCAGCTGTGCTTCAAATGACTCTTTAAGTTCTTCTGTCTTGGTTTCAAGAGAGACAAATATCGGTTTTATTCCCTCTCTGGTAGGAAATATCAAAGGAAAGTTCTCTAGGTACGCAGAATACGCAATGTCTATGCTCTCTAAAGCATCTCTGCTGTAGAAGACTTTTGTATCTCGATCTATAGATTTCTGGCACATGGAACAATATCTCTCAAACCTCTCTATCGCATTATAAAACTCTATCACACCTTTAAAGGGCGTTTCTGTCGTTATCTCAAGTGTCATATCATTACCTACTCTTCTTTTTTGGAGATATCTTTTTCGACGATGGTCTCCAGTAGGAAGTACTTCTCAGCATAAGCCCTCAACTCCTCATCTGAGATGCATGAAACCCTACTTTCATCATCATATAATTTTTGAATGTCGCTTTTTATGCTTTGTATGCGAGAATCGTTTTTATCTATAGATAGGTTCAGATGCATTAATTCCTTCAACGTCTCTTCTACCTTGTAGCGTATTACTTCAGTTCCAGAGGAGTCTCCTATCATCAGCTGCCGTTTACCGCCGACGAGTTCTGGAGGAAATGGCTCATATGTAAATGGATTTTTGATAATCCCTGCGGTGTGAATCCCGCTCTCATGGGCGAAGACGTTTTTTCCAACAATGGCTTTGTTCCTTGGTACTCTTATCCCTATCTCATTTTCCATGTACTCTGCAAATTTTACAAGGCTCGCAGGATTGTATTTTTGAAAACCCCCCACCCGGCATATCAAAAAAATCAAAAGCTTTTCAATCTCAGTGTTGCCAGCCCTCTCGCCAATTCCCAGAAAAGTCAAGTTCGACCAATTAGCGCCATACCAATACCCTGCTAAGGTATTGGTCAATCCAAGACCGAAATCATCGTGAACATGGGTCTCTATGTCTTTGACACCTAAGTCCTTAAGCAGTTTGACCATTTTTGGGATACCATAGGGAAGACCTACTTCCGGAAAAGGCAGCCCATAATTCAACGTGTCACAAATCCTTATAAGCGCATCTGGTGCTATCTCTAATATCTTCTGAACAAATGGAGTGACAAATCCCTCGAAATCCGCTCTTGTTATATCCTCAAGATGACACCTCACCCTCAAATCATGATCAATCGCATATTGTAAAGCGTTAAGATACTTTTGCTCAGCTTCCTCTCTGCTGTTAAGACCCATCTTGTCAAATATATGTACATCAGAGACTGACATCAATATGCCTGTTTCTTCTATGCCATCCATACCTATAATTAGATCTATATCTTTTGGAACCGCTCTTGCCCATCCGGTAACCTCTGGAACATCATACCCCATACTCAGCATATCTCTTACTGCACTTCTGTCACGCTCATTGTACAGGAATGTTTCCACCTTCTCTATCCCGATGTCATGCAAGTAATCATATATACGCAATTTATGGGACTTTTTAAGCACGATACCAGGCATCTGGGCCCCATCCCTTAGCGTGCTGTCAGAGACCTTAATCTCTTGACCCAATGGCAGTTTTATCTTGGGCATATCCTCATATGTTCGATACATCGCTTCTATAATCCATGGTAATACACATAAAGTTAACTAAGGGCAGTGCCCATACTAGGTCATCATGAAAAAAATAGTGATCCTCCGACTAGGGCACAGAATAAATCGAGACCAACGGATGACCACACATGTTGCCCTAACCGCAAGAGCTCTTGGCGCTGATGGAGTGCTGCTCGCTTCCAGCGACAAATCAATAGAGCAGAAAATAAGTGATGTAACCAAGCGATGGGGAGGAGAATTCTATGTTCGAAGTGACGTAAAATGGAGAACAGAAATCAAAAAATGGAAAGAGTGTGGTGGAAAGGTTTGTCATTTGACCATGTATGGTATTAACTTAGAGGAGGAGATAGATGCCATTCGCGATACAGAAAATCTCATGGTTATCGTTGGGGCGGAGAAAGTTCCAGCCGAGATTTTTACTATGGCAGACTGGAATATCTCAATAACCAATCAACCACACTCGGAGGTGGCTGCCTTGGCGATTTTCATGGACCACCTGCAGAAAGGAGAAGAACTCAAAAAGGAGTTTAGAGGTGGAAGGCTCCAAATCGTAGCAAGAAGAGTGGGCAAAGAAGTCAAGGGCATCAAAAATTTAAAGTCTCTGTAAAACAAATATGGTATGATAAATGTGCTAACACTAAACAATGTCATTATTGGGTTTTTAAACCAACTGATAGGGGAAGAAGGCATCAAGGTTATCACAAATCTCCCCGAAGGTGAGGTAACCGACGAGAAGATCGCAGAGATTACAGGGGCGGAAATACAGATCGTTCGGCGAACATTATATATCTTGTATGAATCTCACTTGGCCATATATAGAAGAGAGAGGAACAAGGATAGCGGGTGGCTGACCTATTTATGGAAAGTAGACTTACATGAAATCGAGTTGGTCCTAGAAGTCGAAATGAGAAAATTATCAGGCAATCTCCAAAAACGCTTGGAGTTTGAAAGAGATAATGTTTTTTATATTTGTGATGAAGGACATAGGTCTTTGTTTGATTTGGCAACTGAGGAAAATTTTATGTGCTTAAATTGTGGAAAAGTTCTCAGATACCAAGACAATGGTAAACTCATAAATGCTCTTGAGGAGAGGGTGGGAGAGATCCTGGCTGTTTTAGGATGACATGGATGAATAGAAAAAGCACAATTGATCTGTTAAGAGAGGTAAACTGCCCCCAAAGCGTAATTGACCATTGTATCGCCGTCGCGGAACTTGCGAGTGAGATGGCGGAGCATTGTGATGCAGATAAAGAGATCGTACTCATTGGCGCTTTACTTCATGACATTGGATACGCTAGATCGAATGGCATCAAGCATGCATTGGTTGGCGCCGAGATCGCAAGGGAGTTGGGTCTTGATGGCCGCATCGTAGATATAATTGAACGCCATATTGGGGCAGGAATACCAAGTGATGAGGCATATGCACTAGGATTACCCAAAAAAGATTATATACCAAAAAGGCTCGAGGAAAAGATTGTTGCACATGCAGATAATCTAACCCGCCATACAACACAGATCACGATAGATGAGGCTATTTCAGCTTTGCAGCTTAAATTAGGAAAAGAACATCTCTCCATTGAAAGAATGAAGCGACTTCATGACGAGTTGGAAGAAATATGTGGATTAAGAGATATAGTGGCAAATGATAATTAGTTATTCTATTCTAAAGAAAGTCCAGAAATTTGATTTTATAGGAACTATATTTTCAATGGGCTATTGATTTATCACCCAATAATAAGAAGACATATAATTGGTAATTGCGATGGTGTCAGATCCCGCATGGTTTCCTTCAGCTGCAATGCAGATCGTAGGTGCGATGTATAACGATATTCGTTGAAGTCTATATTTTATTCATACAAAGATGACAAGAGGTGACAAAGAGGGTATTCAAATCCTCAGTTAACCTTTTTTATTTTTTATCAGTTTTAGTTACAATTTGTCTAAATGCACTTGTTCTTTGGGATCTCTGCGTAGATTACACTACAAAGTATATCCAAATCTTTTATATCCCGGGTGTTTTCACATTTTTGCTCCCAATTACATACCTCATTGTTTTTACCATACGTTTGTCCATGAGGATTATAGAAGTAAAGTAATGACACTAAAAGAATAACCCACCCTATTTTATTGAATTTAACTAAATATCAACACCAATAACCGATAATTCCAAAGATCAAATCCCACAAAATCCAGTAAGAATCTTTTATAGGGTAACTCGCATATAAATAAATAGTCATAAAACATTATAATTAAAGGAGGGTAAGGACAATGGCAGAGCTTAAAAAATGCAAAACGTGTGGAAAGGAAGTATCCAAAACAGCACCTCTGTGCCCTCACTGTGGAGAGAGTTTACCAGGGCTACATATCAAGTGTCCAGTGTGTGGCTCTATGAGCATCGCGATTGGTCAAAAAGGATTCAGCCTTGGCAAGGCTGCTGCAGGTGGAATTCTACTTGGACCCTTGGGATTGTTTGGGGGCCTAATCGGCAGGAAAAAAATCGAAATCGTATGCCAGGCATGTGAATATAAGTGGGTATCAAGTCCAAAGGATTTCCTATAGTTCATCTTTTGATTGCATCCAGCAGAATGTAGGGGCCCCTCTAAAGAAGATTCCAAATTCTAGCTATAGACTAAGAAAGTTCCAGTCGGTGCATGATTTTTTATTGTTAAAAGTCAAATATAACCTTAATGAAGATTGAAAAAAGGGCCCTAACACTGCTTTGTTGCATTTGGATATTGATAGTTCTCTACCCAAATCCTGCCCTAGTGCCGCTAAATGTTTATAGGGTGTTTAATCCACCTTTGGACCCAGTAGCTGTGAGGGATATTAGCAAACAACTACCAAACAATGCAATTTTGGTGGATGAATTCATCAACAGCGAACTCAAATATGACTATGATTGGAGAGTTTACAGCGTACCTTGGTACTTTCCAACCCCTGCAGAAGTCTGGGAAAAAGGAAAAGGGGACTGTAAGGGCAGATCGATTCTCTTCGCCAGCATCTTGGAAGAAAAGGGTATTGATTATGAAATTCATTTTTCACCCATTCACTTCTGGGTCGATTATGAGGGTAAGCAAATACAGGAATTTGAAGAAAAGTATGAGATGGGTAGACCTCATCCCTATGAAGAAATTTTAGATAGATGGACTGAATGCCTGTGGTACCCAATGCCGCTTGGGCGAAAAGTCCTGCTATTTGCAGGGCTAGCATGCATAATTTCAGCGAATA